>CAZPPF010000022.1:0-13287 GCA_964588395.1 uncultured Candidatus Saccharibacteria bacterium
TGGAAAGAAGACTTTCAGGATGCAAAGCGCGTAGCCGTGCAGCTGGGCATTGATTTTAAAATGTATGATTTTGAGACAGATTACCGGCACAAGGTGGTGGACTACATGACGCGCGAATACCAAGCTGGTCGGACGCCGAATCCGGATATTATGTGTAATCAAGAAGTTAAATTTAAGTTGTTTCTTGAAACCTGCCTCGAAGATGGTGCGGATCTGATTGCCACTGGTCACTATGCTCGGGTAAAAGACGGCAAGCTCTATAAAGCCAAAGATGACAACAAGGATCAGACCTATTTCTTGTACCGAGTGTCTGAAGATGCGCTGCAAAAGACACTGTTTCCACTTGGTGAGTACACCAAGCCTGAAGTTCGTGAACTGGCAAAAAAATTCGGCCTGGTTACTGCCAGTAAAAAAGAGAGCATGGGTATTTGTTTTGTTGGCAAAGTGGGTATCAAAGACTTCTTGCTGCATGAATTAGGGCCCCAAAAACTGGGCGACATTGTAAATCAGTTAGGCAAAATTATTGGGCGTCATGACGGGGCTATTTTCTACACCATTGGTCAGCGACATGGTTTGGATGTTGGCGGTGGACTGCCGTATTACGTAACCGGTAAAGATATGAAGCAAAATATCGTGTATGTTACCACTGATTTGAATGATCAGAACTTGTGGAGCAAAGAAATACGCCTGACAGATATATACTGGATAAATGAAGCACCAAAATCGGAAGCTCAATTACAGGTGCGTACCAGACACCGTGCGCCATTGATTAACTGTGTATTTCATCACAAAAACAATGTGAGATATCTCACACTAACAGATGAAATAAGGGCGGTTACACCCGGTCAATCTGCAGTATTATACGATGGAGAACTTGTCGTAGGTGGTGGAATCGTTTTGTAGGTACTTGCCAAACATTATATAATAAGTAATTATGGATATAGTTCACGAAGATGTAGCTCAGGAATTGTCTAATGGGAAGAGCATTGTGACTGAACTTATTTATGGTCCCGAGGAAATTGAAAAGAAACAACGGCATATTGAGCAAATTCAGGATGCTTGCTATGGGCATAGTGAATATCTACTACGAGAAGAAGGACGAGTTGTTTTGTACGGTTTTTTTATGGATGATGCGATTGAGACATTTGACCTCACCGGGGAATTGATTGAAACGCAAATACTTGTTCGGGAGCAACCTGAAGTGCTTAGAGATACCTTGGATATTTCGCAGTACAATCCGGCTTGAAGACACTTGAAAATTGTTAAAATATGCTACTATATAAGCGTTAGCATAAAAACAAAAATAACAGATGAAGAAGAAAAAATCCGCCAAGCGGCCTATACCGGGGCACTTAAGCCATTCCGCTTATACCGGTAAACGCCTTCCGCGCAAGCATACCAACTATCCAGTATTGATTTTTATGTTGCTCTGTCTGGGTGTGTTTATGTTTGGGCTTTCGCTTAGGGCCCGCGCAGCAGACGTATCTGTTAATGCCATCTCAAATGGTCCACCACCTCCAGCTCCCGCTATTATTACTTCGCCTGCAGAAGGTACTCACTTTGCTTCCGTACCAATAATGGTTAGTGGCACCTGTCCAGCTCGTTTTATGGTCAAACTCTATCGTAATAATGTCTTTTCTGGTGCGGCTCTTTGTGCGCTAGATAATACGTTCCAAATACAAACTGACCTATTTGAGGGCGCCAATGACCTAAATGCTCGAATTTTTAACGCCGTTGGAGACGAAGGACCCACCTCGCCAGTTATTCGAGTTTACTATGACAAGCCTACAGCTCCCTCTTCCTCCACGACTACTTCTTCACCAACCCCGTCGTCAGGATTGACCCCCCCATTGCTTATAAAAGCCGACAATCTGTACAAAGGTTACTTCACAGGGGATGAGATAAGTTGGCCTCTGGACATTATCGGTGGCAACGCACCGTATGCCCTTAGTATTGATTGGGGCGATGGAAATACCTCAATATTTAGTCGAAAGCAGTCAGGAGAGTTCTCGATTCGGCATACCTATGCGAAAGCAGGACCAAACCAAGATACCTATTTGATTCATTTGACCGCCACAGATACAGAAGAACACAAAACCTACCTTCAGCTCATGGTTATTGTCCACGACAGAGATAACGTAGCTACTGCGACTCCGGGCTCTACTAGTTCTGGCAGTGGATTACCAAGACTCAATATGTTGTGGCCAGTCTATAGTGTTACCTTGCTTATGGCTGTCAGTTTTTGGCTCGGAGAACGTCGCGAATTTCTGCGGCTAAAGCCCGTGCAGCGAGCTCATAAATAACACCTGATAACCACAATCTAAACAGGGTTGATCAATGGTATAATCATAAGGATATATGCTTAGTAAAATAAAGACGCTTAGCCAGTCTGTAGCCACCAAAGCTGCCAGCCGAAAAACGGGTGGCAAACAATATTTAGTGGGACTAGATATTGGTACAGAGTTTGTGAAGGTGCTGATCGGTAAGATCAACGGCGACACTATTGAAATTGTGGGGGCTGGGCGGGCGCACCAAGAACTGAGTGATATGCAAGCCGGTGCTATCTCTGATATTGCCGCGGTAGTCAATAACTGTGACCAAGCATTGAATGAAGCTGAACAACAGGCAGGCGTAAGCGCCCGCCCAGCCATCATCGGAATCGCCGGAGAGCTGGTCAAAGGCACCACCGCCACCGTAAAAGCGCGGCGTCGTGATCCAAACAAAGAAATGGATCTGGCCGAAATGGAACGGATAATTACGCTCGTTCAGGGCAAGGCCGAGGAACGAGCCAAACAGCAGCTAGCCTGGGAACTTGGTGGCAAAGATGTCGAAATTCGACTCGTCAACAGCGCTCTCGTGAACATTGAAATTGATGGATATGCAGTGACAAATCCGGTTGGTTTCAAGGGCAAAGAAGTTGTCGTGCAGCTATACACTGCTTTTGCGCCAATGATTCATATTGGAGCCTTGGAACGAACGGCCGGAGAACTCGACCTTGATTTGCTGGCAGTAGCTGCCGAGCCGTTTGCAGTGGCTCGCTCCGTGATTGGCAACGAAGACAACGCTGGTATGAGTGCAATTCTTATGGATGTCGGCGGGGGGACCACTGATATCGCTGTGATTAATGAAGGTGGTGTACAAGGTACCAAAATGTTTGGTATTGGCGGCCGAGCCTACACCCGGGCAGTTGAGCGTGATTTGGGTGTAGATTTTACCAAGGCTGAAGAGCTCAAACTCGGATTATCTACTAATAAAGCTCCACAAGCTAAGGTTCCAGCTATCGAAAAAGCATTAAGCAAAACGCTCGATGTTTGGCTCAGTGGTGTCGAACTGGCACTGGGCGAATTCACGAGCCTGGATAGCCTCCCACACCGTGTATTGCTGTGTGGCGGTGGCTCGTCGCTTGATTTGCTTATGGACCGGCTTGGCGAATCAAACTGGTATACCAAACTACCCTTTACTCGTAAGCCGGTTGTTCAACATATTCAACCGGAACAAGTGGTAGGGATTGTTGACAAAACCGGAACAGTTACCGATCATACATTCATAACCGCTATGGGATTACTCAGGGTAGGGTTAGATACTTTGCACCAAGATTCAGCCTCCTCAAGCGGTAGTGTTCGAGAAAAGATAAATAGAATGCTCAGGGCATAATATGGCAGCAGAAGCGAAAGATACGGTATATATCGATGTAGATGAAGAAATAACTGGCATCATTGATAAAGTATTAGCCAGTAAACACAAGATTGTGGCTTTGGTACTGCCAAAGCGCGCTGCTGTACTACAGAGCATTGTAAACATGAAACTTCTAAAGCGCTCAGCTCAGGATGCTGGCAAGCGCGTGGTGTTGATTACGTCGGAAGCAAACCTTTTGCCGCTGGCGGGTGCAGTTGGGCTGCATACTGCCAAGACGTTGCAGAGCAAACCAGCTATCCCTAAACCACCGGATATGTCTCAAGCCGGTGAGGCACTGGTAGACGACGAAGAAATTGGCGAAGAACCCGAGCTCGATGAATCCAAGAGCGTTGGCGAACTGGCCGGGTTAGGTGCAGTTGCAGCAGCGGGCGCTAAGGAACCAGAACCACCAGAGGAAGAAACTATTGATGTCGATAACACCGAGCCTACTCCCGATAAAAAGAAAAAGTCCAAAAAGAGCAAAGGCAGCCTGGTAAAAGTACCCAACTTTGAAAGCTTTAGGGGCAAATTATTTTTGGGCATACTAGCGCTCATTTTGCTCATTGTGGCCTGGGTTTTTGCATTTACGGTGTTACCAAAAGCCAAGATCACGGTAAAAGCCGACACCAGTACCGTGAATGTGAATACTGATTTTACTGCTGATACGTCTGCGACTGCAGTGGATACAACTAAAATGATTACGCCAGCTGTTCTCAAGCAGTCTCCCAAAACTGATTCACAACAAGTTCCAGCAACGGGTCAGAAGGATAATGGCACCAAGGCTTCTGGTAGTGTCACCCTTTCTTTAAAAGATTGCTCTCAAAACCAAGTCACTATTCCAGCGGGATCTGGAGTGAGTACCAATGGTCTTACGTACATCACGCAACAATCAGTTACTCTGTCGAGCGTTGTAGTTGCAGGCTCATGTAAGAACAGTAGTTTCCCAAGCTTATCTACCGGAACCACACCTGTAGTCTCGCAACAAAACGGCGATAAATACAACATCGCCGCTAATCAGACTTTCAGTGTGGCTGGCAGTTCGGTTGTGACCGGCAGCAATGGCAGCGCAATGACCGGCGGAACAAGTGTTATCGTCAAAGTTGTAAATCAGTCCGACATAGATGCTGCCAAGCAACAAATTCTGGACAAAAACCGTGATGCTGCTAAAAGTGATCTCAACAAGCAATTCCAATCTGGAGATGCTCAGCCGGTGCTTGAAACCTTCAGCAATGGCAACCCAACTGTTACTACGAGCGCCAATGCTGGCGACCAAGCCGACAGCGTAACTGTTACATCCAAAATAAATTACACCATGCTAGGTGTTAAAAAGGATGACCTGAAAAAAATCATTGAAGCTGATGTCAAAAAACAAATCGACACCAACAAGCAACCAATCCAAGACTATGGAATGGACAAGCTCAGTTTTCAACAAAAAGAAGGTAGCACTACCGACAAAGCTAAATTGACACTCCAAACCCAAGTTATCGCTGGCGTAAAGCTTGACTTTGATGCCCTCAAAAAACAAATTGCTGGCAAAAAGAAAGGTGACGCACAACAAATTATTGGAAGTCAAACAGGGGTAACAGATGTCCAAGTAAGCTACAGCCCGTTCTGGGTATCATCTACACCCAAAAAGACTTCTCGCGTTACGATTGTGCTTGTACAAAACAACAATGCCAAATAATGATTCAGTTATAGTTGCATTTGATGTGGGCGATCGTAGGATTGGGATTGCGACTGCGCATTCTTCTACTCGTTTGCCGAGTCCGCTTAAAACCCTTGAACATACCGAACATGCTACAGACGAGCTCGTGAAGCTACTCCAGGAACAGAAGGCTGCAGCTGTCGTAGTAGGCCTACCGCGTAACCTCGAAGGAAATGACACGTCTCAAACCAAATTAGCTCGTGAGTTTGCAAACGATCTCAAGAAAAATACTCATTTGCCAGTCTACCTTCAGGACGAAGCACTCACCTCAGTCAAGGCAGAGCAAGAGCTCGCTGAGAGGGGTTTACCGTATAATAAGGGGGAGGTAGACGCTCTAGCAGCTACCTATATTTTATCGGATTTTCTGGGAGATCATCCGGAGGTGTGAAGTAATGAAACTTAGTATTAAAAAAATGCCTAACCGCTGGTCACAACTTGCATTGGTTAGCGTAGTAGTCATAGCCGTGCTTGGTATAGGTGGGGTAGTGTTGGCTCGCCACGTATACAATGATAACCTCAAGCCAGTAGCTACAAATCAAAGTTCTATTACGGTTACCATCCCTTCTGGATATTCATTGCCGCAAATAAGCAAATTATTGAAAGAAAAAAAGGTTATTCGCAGCGAGTGGGCCTTTAGGCAGTATGTACGCAACAACCAGGCTGATGACGATATCAAAGCTGGTACCTATGATCTAAGTCCAAGTCTCACTACCCAAGAAATAGTCTCTATTATTACCGAGGGTAAAATCAAAACTAACTTATTAACCATTTTGCCTGGCAAGCGACTTGATCAAATACGAGCTGCCTTTATTAGCAATGGATTTAGTGCATCAGACGTTGACCATGCCTTAAATCCCGCTCTGTACGCTGGTCACGCCGCCCTTGTCGACAAGCCAAGTGGAGCTAGTTTGGAAGGGTATCTTTATCCTGATTCCTTTGAGAAGACTTCACAGACTTCACCAGAAGAAATTATTAGGCAGTCACTTGACCAAACGCAGAAACAACTGACTCCAGATATTCGTAATTCAATATCTGCCCAGGGATTATCGGTATACCAAGGCATTATTCTTGCTTCAATTATTGAGAAAGAAATTCCTTCTTCTCAGCCCGAAGCCCGACGCGAAGCGGCGCAAGTGTTCATTTCGCGTTATAAGTCGGGTATGCAGCTTGGTTCCGATGTGACGGCCTGTTATGGAGCAATTACCGCAGGGGCTATGAAAGAAGGGCAAAATTGTGATGATTTTGTGTTGTATGATTCTGCATATAACACACACTTGCATCCTGGTTTGCCACCAACACCCATAAGTAATGTGAGTGCCTCAAGCCTCAGCGCAGTAGCTAACCCGACTGCCACGAGCTACTTGTTTTTTGTAGCTGGCAAAGACTGTGTAACACGTTTTTCAAGTACCCTAGATGAGCACAATGCTTTGATTCAACAATATGGTTTGTCTACGGAGTCAAATTCCTGTTAATGTTTATTTTTATGTAACAGGGGTAGGATATTCTGTTAACGGGGGTGAAAAACATTCAAAAAAGCTTGATTTTGACCGACCGTGTGATACCATAAAAAGCACGGTAGAGCGTCAGCCTGTACGCATCTTAATGTAACAGGTTAGAACTTGCCGTTCTCAGATGAGCTTTAAAACAAAAACGCGGGGACTGGTCGAACTATTCTCGCAAACAGTAATAAAACAGCATCTGGGATGGCGCGTGTAACGCGCCGGGAGAATTGTAATACGTTACCAATCTAGAGTTCTCGAAGACATTTCGCCTTCAGAACAGATCTGGACCAAATTCTATCGGCGCCTTGTACGCCGCGTACCAAAACGATCTCAAAAGCGTTTTGTGCGCTACAGTATACTCGCTATCAATTTTGTTCTATTGATAAGTGTGGTTTTATTTGTATTATCCGCTTCCAGTGGCGGAAGCGTTAATCACCAAAGTGCAGTAGTAGCTGCCAATTCAGAGGTTGCCGCTAATGCGCTAGACCAGCTGTCCTCAGCTGATATAGCTGTTTCAGTGGCTCGTATGACAAATATTGCCGAGGCTCGAGCAGTGGCAAACAACGCTGTTTCGGTTAATACGCAACTAACCCTTAGCTCGGCGGACACATCAGTTGTCGCTAAACCCCAAATCGTGACCTCGGCAGCCAAGTCTCGTAAAGATATTCAGACCTATGTTACAAAACAAGGCGATACCATCAGCGCACTGGCAGCCAAATTTAGTGTGACTAGCGATACAATCCGTTGGTCGAACAATCTCGTTGGATCGCCCGATGCCTTATCAGCCGGAAAGTCATTACTTATTTCTCCGATCAGTGGTGTTGTTTATTTGGTCAAACAAGGAGATACCGCCGACAGTTTAGCTGCCAAATTCCGTGCCAGTAAGGAACAGATTATTGCTTTCAATGACGCAGAAATTAACGGTCTGCCGGTTGGTCAACAGATTGTAATCCCTGACGGAGTGCAAGTACCAGCTACAAGAGCTACAACAGGCTCGGTTTATTCAACCGGATTTGCCTGGGGTGGATATTCTCCAATTTATGGGAGCAACGGTTATGACTATGGTTATTGTACCTGGTGGGCAGCAGTGCGACGGGCTCAAATTGGGCACCCTGTCCCAAGCAATTTAGGTAACGCCAGTACCTGGAAGATCTTAGCGCAGCGAGCTGGAATACCTGTTGGTAACGTTCCGCAGGCCGGAGCGGTAGTCTGGGTTCCACCACGCGACTACTACGGGCATGTTGCTTTCGTCGAAAGCGTGAATGCAGACGGATCTGCAAATATATCAGAAATGAACACAGCTGGTTGGGGCGTGGTGAGTCGCCGTACTATTCCAGCCAGCGAAGTCGGCTCCTACGGATATATTTACTGGTAGCAGACAGCTCCATACCCTATAATTGAATAAATGTTTGTGGATAAAGTGCGGGTGGTGATTAAAGCTGGCGATGGCGGCGATGGCGCAGTTAGTTTTCGACATGAAAAATTTATTGATCGTGGTGGCCCGGATGGCGGCGATGGGGGCAATGGTGGCGATGTAATACTACTAGCGAGTCGCAACCAGCATACCTTGGCAGCTTTTCGGCATAGTAAACAACTATCCGCAGAGTCCGGCGTTGCTGGTAGCAAACAAAAAAAGCATGGAAAAAGTGGCAAAGATTTGATTGTAGATGTACCGCTTGGTACGGTTGCAATTGATGAAAAAGGCGAAATATTAGCCGATTTACCCGAAGATGGACAACAGACTATCGTGGCTTACGGTGGCCATGGAGGATTTGGCAATGCTCACTTTGTATCATCCAGGCGCCAAGCCCCCCGTGTTGCCGAAAAGGGCGAAAAAGGTGACAAACTAGAAGTAACCCTCGAGCTCAAAACAATTGCCGAGGTTGGTTTGGTTGGCCTACCCAACGCTGGTAAATCTACTTTGCTCGCAAGCATTAGTAATGCTCGCCCAGAAATTGCCGATTATCCTTTTACTACACTACGTCCAAACCTGGGCACTGTTGACATCGATGACCAAACCAGTCTAGTGTTTGCGGATATTCCCGGCCTGATAGAAGGTGCCAGCCAAGGAAAAGGCTTAGGTGATGAATTCTTGCGCCATGTTGAGCGTGCTGGTGTATTGGTGCATCTGATTGATGTATACGAAGATGTTAGCCACGCCTATCATATCGTCCAACAGGAGCTCAAAGAATACACGACCGATCTGTCTAAACGTCCGCAAGTAGTGGTTTTAAATAAGGTCGAAGGATTTCCAGAGGCCCAGCTATCAAAAAAACTCAAGCAGCTCAAAGATATTATGCCCGCTCGTACGCCCATTTTAACTATTTCAGCTAAAAATAAAGTCGGTGTACCCGAACTACTTTATAAACTCAAAGACATGGTTATCAAACATCGTAAAAAATTAGAAAAGCAGTCCAAACCGGAAATCCCAATTCTTAGGCTGGAAGATGAAGACACGTGGCATATCGAAAAACTCGATAAAGGTTTTCGGATTACCGGAAAACGGATTGAACGTTTTGCAATGCGTACTGATTTTGATAATCCAGCTGGCGTGGAGCGTCTGCGAGATATTATGCGAAAAATGGGTATCAATCATGAACTTGAACGCACGGGGATAGAACCCGGTAATGTGATCCATATTGGTGAGAATAAGCTGAAGTGGTAAGATGACGTTTTATTTTTATGACCTTGAAACGACCGGCTTTAGCCCTCGATCAGCTCGAATTATGCAGTTCGCAGGTCAAAGAACTGATGAAAAACTGCAACCAATTGGTAAGCCACATAACTTTCTAATTCGTTTGAGTGAGGATGTACTGCCTGACCCAGATGCTGTTTTGATCACTGGCATTACACCTCAAAAAGTAAATCAAGAGGGGATAACCGAAGCTGAATTTCTGAAAATATTTCACAAAGAAATTGCCATAAAAGACACAACTTTTGTTGGTTTTAACTCAATTCGATTTGACGATGAATTTATGCGCTTTCTGCAATATCGCAATTTTTATGATGCCTACGAATGGCAATGGAAAAACGGCCGCAGTCGCTGGGATTTATTGGATGTGGTGCGAATGACCCGAGCTCTTCGGCCAGAAGGTATAAAATGGCCGGTTGATTCTGCAGGCCAACCGGCAAATCGCCTTACGCTCCTCACGAGTATCAACAAGCTTACTCATGCTAATGCTCATGATGCGCTGAGTGATGTCCTAGCTACTATTGACCTAGCACGACTAATTTACAAAAAGCAGCCAGACTTGTTCCGCTATTTACTCAAAATGCGTGACAAAAAGGCTGTCGAGCAGTTGGTAATGGCTGGAAAGCCCTTTGTGTATACATCCGGTAGATTTCCCAGTGAGTTTGAAAAAACTACCGTTGCTACTACACTAACCAAGCATCCGAGTTCAGGAGCTGCACTAGTCTATGACCTTCGGCATAATCCCACGCCGTTTTTTGACCTATCATCGAGTGATTTGGTAGCTGCTTGGGTACGCCGTCATGACGAAGAGGGGTTACATCTGCCAGTTAAAACCCTGAAGTACAATCGCTGTCCGGCGGTTGCACCACTGAGTGTTTTGGATGAATCAAGTCAAAAACGCTTAAATATTGATCTAAAATCGGTGGAAGCTAACCAGAAACTACTCGAGAGTAATAGCGATTTTGTAAAACATTTGCTCGAAGCACTTAAAATCATGGAAAAGCAAACGCAAACCCGATTTTTGACGGAGGAAAAAGAAGTTGATGCTCAGCTATACGATGATTTTGTAAGTGATCAAGACAAACGTAACATGGCTAAAGTAATTTCCGCGCCTCCCAACGAGCTCGGCAGTTTATCGGATAGCTTTAAGGATAGTCGTTTGAAGGCGCTGCTTCCGCTTTATAAAGCACGGAACTTCCCAAGTAGCCTCACCCCAGAAGAAAAAAGTCGCTGGGAACAATTTTGTTTTGAACGGCTATTTGCAGGCGAGGAAAAAAGCCGAGCAGCGAGTTACTTACAGAGAATTGAAGAATTACGTACCACCAAAGGAACGACGCAGGCCCAGCAACATTTGCTGACAGATCTTGAGCTATATGTTCAAAGTCTTATGCCAACGGCTTACTAGTTGGCTTTTTACGAAACAAGTTAAGCTGCACACTGAAGAAATGAACTAGGTGCTGATATTCAAAAGCCACGACTAAAATAACACTCGAAGCCAGCAGAAATAAAATAAGCCAACCAAACGTTATTTGAATATGAGTGCCAGGAACAAATCCTAGAACAATGAATTGCAGCATATCCGCACCTCTTATGTGTGCAGTACTTTATATATTTATTGAACGTTTGTCAATAATATTGTATTACGCTTATGCTGATTGTGTTGTCTGGTAGGGTACGTTACGATTGTCGATATGAGTGAAACGTCATTTAGCACCCAGCTTCAAAGTTGGTTAACAAGTAAGAATCCAAAAACACTTGGAAATTTAACCAATGTGTTTGGCGAAAAAAGTTTCGCCATTCTTGTTTTGGTGCTGATGTTTTTTCCGGCTTTGCCTCTACCAACCGGAGGTATTACACACGTTTTTGAGGTAATTGTGATGCTTCTTGCACTCGAAATGATTATTGGTCGCAAGACAATCTGGCTGCCAAAGTGGGCAAAGGAAAAGGAGCTTGGACAAGCGACTCAAAAGAAAATCGTGCCCTTTATTATCCGTCGGATTCGCTGGTTCGAGCGATTTTCCAGGCGCCGCTCTGAGAATGTCGTGCGTAGTGAGTCGTTTTCGAGGCTGGCCGGTCTAGTGTTTTTTGTACTTGCACTTGGAGCGGCTCTGGCTCTACCTTTTTCAGGGCTCGATACTCTTCCGGCGTTAGGCGCTGTGGTAGTTGCACTTTCACTTATATTAGATGACATCGCCTTGTTTTTTGTAGGCCTCCTTATAGGTGTTGGGGGAATTATTCTGGAGTTTGCCCTGGGTGCTGCCACCATTGAAGCCATAAAACACTTTTTCTAATCAGTAAAATACACAATTTAAGTGACGCGTAAAAATAATTATTCTATAGTAGGGCTTAAGAGTGGGATTAAAGCAATCTAACAAAAAGGCTCTTATGAGTAACAACAGGCGGAGTAGAAGAAAAAGAACCATATATGGTCCTGCTAATCAGGAAAATCGGAACGACAGAGTAATTAGTGCGTTTCGGGTAATGGACCGCGAAGATTCATTAAAAATAGCAGCCACGGTAGAAGGCTTAGATTGGAACGACGATATTCTCGAATACCAAAAAGTTCCCAAAACCCATCGGGCGTTTATCCTTGATCCACGTATAGTAAATCGTCATTTTAAAACTGGTTTTGAAAAAGGTTATAGTTTTGCACGGGCTCTGGCTGCAACGAGAAAAAATGGTAAAGATTGCGAAGGTTGTGTAAGTGATGCAGCGATCGGTGATATCACAATCAGCGGACGAAAACATGTTTTCGCAGAAGTAGTTAGTCCGGTTATTGTTGCTGATACACTCACCATGAAAGAAGTTTTGGGGGACGAGGGCTTGCGCGGAATGCGCGGCTCGCATGCCAGACGGCTGGCAAGTCCAATGATTCACCTCGCACAGTTCAAACCTGGTGTAATTGGCAATCCTGAAATCGAACAGGATTATATTGATGCTCTCGAAGCAGCTTTTGTGGTTCACTCGATCACAACGGTTACATTTGGCGAAGTACAGGTTATTGATCGTTAGAACACTGGTAAAATCCTTTATTTTCCGGTATAATTGTTTGACTTTATGAGCGACAATATTGTAGTTAAAGGTGCCCGCGAACATAACCTCAAGGACGTAGACGTTACGATTCCGAGAGGCAAATTGGTGGTCATTACCGGTTTGAGCGGTTCGGGCAAATCCAGCCTAGCTTTTGATACCATTTACGCCGAGGGTCAGCGCCGTTATGTTGAATCCTTGAGTTCGTATGCCCGCCAATTCCTGGGCCTCATGGAAAAGCCAGATGTAGACCAGATTGATGGTCTAAGCCCGGCCATTAGCATTGACCAGAAATCCACCAGCCGTAATCCTCGGTCTACAGTGGCCACAGTAACCGAAATTTATGATTACATGCGCTTATTGTTTGCCCGCATCGGTGTGCCGCACTGTCCGATCTGCGGTAAACCAGTAAATAGACAAACAACCAACGCTATTGTGGATCAGATCACCGCTCTACCAAAGGATGCAAAGCTAATGATTCTGGCACCTGTGGTTATAGATAAAAAAGGTGCGTTTGAACACATTCCAGAGCAATACATGCGGGCCGGTTTTGCCAGGGCGCGAGTGGATGGTGTGGTGTATGCACTAGATGAATTTCCTGAGCTCGATAAAAACTACAAACATACTATCGAAATTGTGATTGATCGCCTGGTCAACAACGAAGAGAGTCGCGGGCGTTTGGT
>CAZPPF010000023.1:0-12227 GCA_964588395.1 uncultured Candidatus Saccharibacteria bacterium
CTTTGGGAAAGTTTTGTTCACCTCCCTGTAGTTGACCCTTCTCCTGGCTATCTCCATCTGTTGCTCCTTGAGAACTGGCTTCTGACTCAGCGTCTTTTAATTCTTCAGGTGAGCTTTTCTTGCTACGGCTGGGGTGGCCTTCGGGCAAATTATCATCTGTTGCCTCTGGCAGGTTACGCACATCGTCTAGATCGTCATCTTGCAGGTTAGTACGCCAAGCGGGGTTGCCGTCGTCGTAATCACTATCTGGCTTATCTTCTAGTTTTATGGCCATGTTTGTCTCTGAACAAGTTTATGGTTTTATTATACCCCAGGCGTTAGCCTGTTGCTAAGGTCTATGGTGCCTTGCGGTTGGTTGATTTCACCCTGTTGAGCAATTTCCTGAATCTGCTGGGGATTGGTGGTAATGAGTCCGGTTTCGGTCGGACTGGCGGCAATTTGAATGTGCACATGATTTTGCCCTGCAAAGAACAGACCTTGGCCAACTGGGAACTGGCTCAAACGTTTTGCCTCTTCACTCGTAAGCCGGAATACTTCTGATAACACCGCGACAGCCGAGGGCGACTGCTTCAGTAAAATTTGCATAGAAGCGTTGGCCACAATAGCTCGCCCCATGCGACTGCCCATAAAGTCTTCCACGTCCTGAGAAATAGTCGTTAGACCCAGGTTGTACTTACGGGCTCGTTTGGCCAGGCTAAACAAGAAGTTTGCTGAATCTTCGTACTTCATGAGTTGCCAGGCTTCGTCAACAACCAACAAGCGCCGTTTTTGGTCAGACTTTGTTTTGTTCCAGATGTAGTTTAAGACAATATACATAGCCACGGGGCGTAGTTCATCTTCTAGGTCGCGCACGTTAAAGACCACTAATGGATTATTAATATCAATATTGGATTGCTGCGAGAAGATGCCGGCAAATGTACCTGAAGTGTACTTCCGCAAACGCTGTGCCAGTTGTGGGCCAGTGCCACCCATGTGCAAGAGCGTGTCATACAAATCAGCAATGGTGGGGGGGAGTCCGGTGTGTGTCAAGGGGTCATTAGTGATCCCGGCCTTAGCGTAGGTTTCTATGAGGGCGGCATCGAGATCTGCTTCCTCGACGGGGCTTAGGGCAGGAATGGCTGTGGCGCCGCCGCCGACCATTTGCGTCTGGGCACCACCCATCATCAAACGAAGTAAGCCGTGTAACGTAATCAGGTTGCTGCGTAAGGCATTGTCGGCTTCTTCCGAATCAACTACTTGCGGCAGATCAAATGGATTAATTCGCGTGGTTGAGTTGAGGCTGAGCTTGACATAGGCACCGCCCACTGCATCACACATTCGTTGATATTCGTTCTCCGGGTCAATTATAAATATTTCGGTACCAAACATCAGGCTACGCAAAGCCTCGAGCTTAACAGTAAATGATTTACCAGCTCCAGATTTTGCAAACACCACTGAATTACTGTTTTCCAAGCTAAATCGATCAAAGATAACCAAACCAGAATTATGCATATTAATGCCATACAGAATCCCGTTGTCTTGGCTAAGATCAGCCGACGTAAAAGGAAAACTTGTACTTATAGCGCCAGTATTCATGTTGCGCCGGATCTGTAGCTGATCGGTAAACTGCGGAACTGTGCTGTTGAAGCCTTGCTCTTGTTGAGAACTTGCCGGCTTGGAAAAGACAAGCTGCTGCCCCAAAACAGACTCAATTTTATGAGTCACAAACTCCAGCTCGTCCATGCTGCTGCCATAGACGGTAAAGTACAAGCCAAATCGGAAAAAGCGTTCTTCACCAACCTGCAATTTATCGCGCATTTCTTCGGCGTCCAGGATTGCCGCTTGTTTGCCTGGGTCACGAACCCGGCCTTTCTCAGAATCAATTTGAATACCGGCTTCTAACTGAGTTACCTTTTTGCGCAGGTTCTCGAGCACTACCTGACTCTCTACCGGATATACGTACAAAGATAAGTCCATCACCTCATCAAGATTTACCATACTCGAAAGCCAGCCAGTATACAGCTGGCGAGGATAGCCATAGACATAAAACGTACGAGCAAAACGTGTCCCCAAATGAAAAAATGAATTCTCGAATTTCAAAGAACTAGGCGCAATAAAATCACGCAGCGCAGTAATACCTTTTTGGAAGGCCTGAACTACCTCCTGCTCTTCACGTACTTGCTGTTGCTGAGCCAGCGTAACTGGATCAACTTTTGGTTTTTTCTTACCGAACGCCACTACTGTAGCTCCTTATTAAGGTTAGGCTGCGGGGCCATACCTGTACCCTTGGTAACGACTGGCGTCGACAGATCGTTAAAGTTCTTGAGTTCCTGGCGTGTGGCAGTATCAGGGTTGTAGGCGTCATAGTAGAGCTCAATTAACTCCTGGGTATCAAGTGGTAATCCTTGCACGCCACATTGCATGAGGCCACCTAGTATAGCCTGAACACGGTTACGGAGCTCGTCCTTGGCTTTATTCAGCTCAGTTTCGTTGATAGTCACGTGTTGGGCTTTGTTACTAAACATCGTACCGATACCACTAAATAGTCCCTTGGTAGCTGTCAGCGCTTTTTGAACATCTACGGTGGAGAAATAGGGGACAACGACATAGAATTTCTTATCCATAATATTGGTCTGTAGTGATAGCTGATCAATGTAGGTAATGTAGTCTTCCATCAGGAGTGCAAGCAGCATATTGTCGTGTTCGGAGCGAATTTTGTCCAAGCGTTCAATATAGGGACGAAGGTCTACTTTTTGCGAGCGAATATAGATTTGAACAGGAAAGTACAGTGAATTCAAAAAGCCCTGGTAGCTAAACTCTACTGCTTCGCGCTCCTGAGGACTCATTAGATCAAAGTTAATCGATTTAACCATCACTACCGAGCGAAATGAGCCATCATTCATGATCACAATGCCATCACGAATTTCAGCAATCTGCAGCGCGTTTTGCGTACTGTTAGAGTTGGTTTTTTGCTGGACGGCCACTGGTTGAGTTACCCCAGGTTGCACTGGTTGGCTACCAGGCATTGCTGCTGGAGTTGGCGTCCCTTGATACGGCGCGTTATTTGGCGGTTGGTTTGGTACGTTTGGATCCATGATTCTAGACTTGCCCACCTCGTAAGAGCAAAAGCTCCCAGGAGAGAATTAACGCAATGAAATAACCACTTCGTCTGGCGGTTCAGGCTTACGCTTTTGGTTAGCTTCACGCGCCAAACTGGCCACATTACGATCGTTGTTAACTGCAAGTTCCAGTATAGCAGGATCAGGTCCCTTATCGCTAGTGCTTGTATCTCTGTTGGAGGGCACTGTTGCCGCTGGTTTAGGTGGTGCTTTCTTGACAGGCGTTTTAGTGCGTCGCTTTTTGGATGACAAGGGTTCAATAACCCGTAGGTGACTATGCTTACTTTTTGCTTCTTCCTTTTGTTCCTTGTGAAGTTTTTCGAGTAGTGCTTGTTCTTCCGGCGAGAGTGCGTTTGATTGCTGGACAACGTTTGGTAGATCATTGCCCGGCGCTGCGGACTGAGTGCTAAAGGTAGTGTAGCCGGCTGGAAGTGGCTGCCCACTGGCAGGTTCATCCATGAACCACAAGGGTTGGTTTTGCCCACTTTGAGTAGGTGTGGATGGTTGGGCCGTTTGTCGATCTCGGACGGCTTGTATTTGTTCCATCATTTCTTCTCGATGTTCTTTGGTGGAAGCGGTAATCATCTGATCGAGTTGCTGCGCCACTGGATTGCTAGTGGCATCTAGTATATCTTCATCGGCGCGGATATCTACAGCTGGCACCGCTTGTGGCAGGCTTGAGGGGCTCACTAGTCGGTCACTGTTCGCTAGAGTGGCGCCATACGACGGGTCAGCAAACATATTTACATTGACATTTTTTACTACCCAGCCACGGCTATCAATAGTATCTGCCAGAGCTCTCAAGCGACTTTTGACCTCGGTTTGGGATAAGTTATCGGTTAAGACTTCTTCAACTCGTTTTGGCGCCGTAATAGTCACAAGCTCCTCCACCCCATCCTGGTCCCAAATGCGCAGTCTCGGCTTGAATAAAAAGCGAACCTTAGCCAGTAGCCAGATTTCGGTTGGTTGATCCCTGCCCCAGGGAAAGGCCAAAAACCCACCGGCAAAAATAATTGGCAAAAGTGGCAAAGCCAAAAACCACACATGCTTAGTAATAAACAGAAAGCTAATATAGCAGGCAACAATCGTAATGGCTGCAAAGATGAATTGTTTAAGTGTCAGGGGGCCGACAAACTTATCCTCGGCCTCAATGTCTTGTAGTACTTTGTATGTTGCCATTAGCAATAAGTATTAATTAAAGTTAAAAAAGTATCAAGGAACTAGCTTTGCTGCTCTATGCTAGGTGGCGGACCAGGAGACCGAGGACCCGGAGGCAATGGTTGATATACTCCTGTCTTGACTGCAAGTTTGCGAACTTCCTGAGCAACATGTGCAGCCCCTGGTGTTGCGGTACGAACTGATTCTTCTCGTGCTCTTGCGGGGTCGACACCGGCCTGTATTGCAGCTGCTTCTCTAGCTTGTCTTTCTGCTTCATCGTCCCCACCGGCTGAACCACCAGCACCATAACGTGACATAAAGGTTTCGGCGATGTCCCGAATCTGCTGCTGTGTTGTCGCATCAGCAGTATCATACGTGGAGCTAAGCTGTTCAATAGTGTGAGCACTTACTTGAGCCATGTTGTAGCTACCGCGTCGTTCATGTATTTCGCTTGCCATAGCCGCACCGTCAAAGCCCAGTCCACCTCTCCCTCCACTACCTCTGGGGGCGCCTTTCCACTTTGTATGCTTGAACTCAAGGTGCTGATTCTGGTTCTCAAAAGCAGCACCAGTCCAC
This sequence comes from uncultured Candidatus Saccharibacteria bacterium, assembly GCA_964588395.1. Lineage (GTDB taxonomy): Bacteria > Patescibacteriota > Saccharimonadia > Saccharimonadales > CAZPPF01 > CAZPPF01. Next base: position 4,833 of record CAZPPF010000023.1, read on the forward strand.
GCCCCGAAGGCCTGCTGGTCACTCATACCCAAGCTTTCCACCTGTGCGCCATAGTTGCTTTTAATATTTTCAATATCCTCATCTTTAATTGCCTTCTTCATTTCATAAGAAAGGGCGGCTTGTTGTGCATAGGTGTCATTACCAAATCGTTTAATGCCTGACTCTACCTCACCCTCATTTACCCAAGCACCGCCAAGCGATTTATATTGCCTTTGACCATTAGAGCCAATCTTGGCCACGCCGGCAGCCTCAGCTTTTTCAAAGCCCATATCGTATGCATACTTTGCCATGAGACCCCGGTACTCTCCATCTTTGCCCGTAGCAATACGATCTGCAGACGCTTTGGCGCGCGCCGCAGTCCGCGCAGAGGCCTGGTCCTCGAGTGCTGAACCTCCCACCGCTCCCATTATCAAGCCAGAACCAAACTTAGCCAATCCCTTCTGCGACCCTCGTTTATCCTGAAACTTACGGTAAGTGCCAATACGCGCTTCATGCAAGCGCTGGCCGCCTTTTCGATCCCACTCACGAGCCCTTGTCTCTTGGCGGTATTTCTTTTGCCTATCGAATAAGCCTTTACTACGGTCATTAACCATGCCGGTAATGGTCGAGAATAAACCTCCTGCAGCTCGAAAAGCGAAGGGTATAAAGAAAATCGGGGCGACGTAAGCAATAATAATCATCACCTGAATCAGTAGAGAATCAATTCCGCTATATGCACCACTAGAGTTACGAATAATAAGTGCAAAGGCCTTGCCAATACCCAGTATAAGCATTAGCAGTGGAAACATAAGTAATAACTTGCTAAATGAGTCCCACCACAGCTTCCAAGCTTTGTCGTTGTTCGGAAAAATCCAAGACAAAATAGCAAGTGGTGCAAGCAATATAAGCGCCAGGATAAGGATTTGCCTTAGGGTAAGAAGGAAAAAGCCCAAGAAAAGTACGATCAATACTATGAGGGCCACACTTAAAATAACCCCCAGACTTATAAGCCCAACTGCAAACATGCCGCCAAAAACAGCCAGTCCAACCCATGAAGCAGTCGCTGCAGTACCTACATGTAACAGAGAGCCAAGAGTGATATCGTTTACAGATTGAAAAGGTGGTTGCAGGAATGGTTGCGTTACTAGTCCCAAGACTCCCTGGCCTATAGCGTTCGTAAAACTTACTAAAAATGTGGTAATCGACCATGACAGGCTAATAAACAGAATGGCGATGAGAAGGCGCGGCATAGCTCTACGTACGGTATACGCATCTAAGAAGCTAAAGCCCAAAGCTGTCCCAATAACCATTACTAGCATAATTGGTATGAGGATAATAAGAGCTATGTTACGGACCCTTGCCCACGCTTGCTGCAGACCAGTGATACTATCAGGATTGGGTGTAATGAGTAAGCTCTGGATTTGACTATCAAGCCAGCTCACGGCAGAATCAACCATTTCTATAACAGGACATATAAACCAACTCAAAGCTCCTCCGCCGGCCGATTCGCACGAAGGCTGGGTGTTACTGGTAGTGGTTGGGGCTAGCGTGGAGTTTGCCGGGTTGCCAATAGTAATAGCAACAGGATTGATTACCCAGCAATTCCCTACATGACCTGCTTTGGTTATATTTGGTTTGATATTTTGGTAACTATATGCGCTTTGGGCAGCACTTTTTGCTTTGTCTGACGTGTTGACCGAATCAGTATATTCAATACTAATATTAAGGTTGCCCGAGGTCTCGCTTGATGTGCCTACGGTGTCCTTGCAAGCTCCTTCATCATTATTGGACTGATAAAATATGTTCTGACCATTTTTGGTAGTTGAGTTTGGATCAGCAACATACTTATTGGTGTTGCTGGCATCAATTTCCATGGAATTTACCCAGTTGAAATTTAAGTTAGCGGTACTGCCACCCCCGCCGGTAGTTGATGAAGAGCCAAAAATTGTTGTCTTCAGTGCCTGCGTGAAGCCTGGCCCAATCCACTGGGCGTTAGGGTCATCTTTGGTACCACAATTTTGGCCAGTACCTGTCGATATCTGGTAAGTTTGGGTACCCGTTTTATACACATAGACGCCCGTGCGATCCTTACTATATTTCACGCCACCAGATTGGTCTGGTACGAGAGGTCCATTTACGGCACTACCAACATCATCCGCACACTTAAAGACATTTCCCGCCGCTTCAGCTTTTGGGGTATGCAGAAAAAGTGGGGACAAAAACGAAAAAACCACCAGGAGGGCCAGCAGCCATATTAGCGGTTGTCGGGGTTTTTGTTTTGCCAGTTTAAGAAAAGGACTAAACCAGCCAGTCCTTCTAAGACTCATGCAGTTATTTTAGCATAAGCGTAACGGGTCCAGTAGTGTGAGCTTAGAAGTTAGCTGACAGATGAATATTGCGTATCAACCAACCACTCTTTTACGAGCTGTTTGCCGGCGCCTTGATCAATATATTTTTCAACAGGAAGGTACGTAAGGGTTTCGGTGAAAGGAGGGCTTGTACCAATACTGATACCGCTACTACTTTCTAGGTGTTGCACAATCTGATAGGTAACAGTCCGAGACGTATCGTTTGGTGAAAAAACTGGCTTACCTTGTGGTGTTGCAATAAATACCATGTATGATCCCGGATTGGACGCAATTTTCTGCCTACCATCGGTTATCAATGACTCCATGTTGCTTCTGATATTTTGACCATTTGCCGTATCTGTATAGATATAATCAACCACACGATCATCACCACTGTTAATCCAGGTCGCGCGGTTATTAAATGTGTATGTACCTAGTTGGTCAGGATCGTCTGATACTTGAAGTTGTACGTCGGCAGGCACTTCTGACTGGGTTCTTGCTTCGGGTGCTGTAGTAGGAGCTGGTGAAGTTGTTTCAGGAACTGTACTTGGAGGAGTCGAGGGTTTAGTTGCCTCGACCTTAGGGCCATTATCGCTAGAACCACCGCTAGCAGCAACTCCAATACCCACACCAGCTGCAATCAATGTTGCAGCGCCAGCTAGGATGGCTAACGGTTTTCTCCAAGGATTTTTTCGTGATTCAGTTTGAGCTGGAGCATCTGGCAAAAGCTCAGGCGGTAAGTGCTCGGTTGTATCTGGCAGTGGACTTAAAAGACGATTGCCTTCGGTATCTTCCTCGACAGCAGCACCTAAAGAAGTGTTATCGAACTGTTCTACAGGCTGCTCTAATCCAAGGTTACCCGAGTGGGGTAACGTTTGCTCACTTACTTGAATTAAGTCAGTTGGCTCTTGGGGTGTACTATCTGTCATCTAAAAATAATTAACGTAACGGAAAATATTATACAGCAAAAAGTCAAATTAATCAATAGCGTTTTGGTCTGGGTTTTGACTTGCTATCTTATCACTTGTAAAATTACCACAAGAATGCTTAATCTAATAAAAATACCATATACGAAAATCACCAAAAGCTTAATAGTATTATTTACCTTTGCATTTGTATTAGTGGGAATGCCTAGTTTATCTTTTATGGCTCAGCCAGTCTCTGCTGCCACCACTCCACCAACATGTGTCAATGGAACCCAACTTTCTGGAGATCAAACCAGCTGTCAAGTTAGTGGTCAGTGCACCTCAGCCGATATAACCGCTGATCCCGGGAACTGTGCCATACTGGCGTGGTTACTTATTTTGATCAACGCTCTTTCGGGACTAGTAGGTATCATAGTAGTTATTATGATAATTGTTGGCGGTATTCAATATAGTGCGGCGGGAGATGATCCTCAGAAAATTACTGAAGCCAAACAGAAAATTACTAATGCACTCCTTGCACTCTTCGTCTTTATATTTATGTTTGCCTTTTTACAATGGGTAGTACCGGGAGGTTTATTCTAAATGTGGATACAATTTACTAGTTTGATAACTCGGTTTGCTGATGCTTGTCCGGTTGGAAAAGGGGGGGACATCCTCGGTTTTCCAACCTGGTATAAGTATCTTAATGGACAAGATCTAGGTGATGGCAAATGTACGGTAGTGTTCAATTTCCCAGGCGATGCCGGAAAAATTGCCCTAGCTGTTGCCGAGATCGCCCTTAGAATCGGGGCTTTAGTTGCTGTGGGTTTTGTTATCTACGGAGGGTTTCGATTTATACTAAGTCAAGGAGAGCCTGATAAAGCAGCTTCGGCACGGCGGACTATCATAAATGCCCTGATTGGACTTGCTATTGCCGTGCTAGCCACGACTATTGTGACATTTGTCGGGGGGAGCCTGACATGATACGAACTATTTTTGGAGCAGTTCAAGTTACGCCGGATCAAATTCATATCCCTCAGACTAAGCTGGATGCTGCGAGCGGTGGTTTGCATAATATTTTGCAAATTGTGTTTGGTTTTGCAGGGGCAATTGCGCTTGTCGTTGTCGTACTGGCAGGGCTAAGGTTTGTTTTGGCCGCTGGCGATCCGCAAAAAACTGCACAAGCCCGGAACTCCATTATTTATGCACTGGCTGGACTAGCGGTTTGTATTTTGGCCTTCAGCGTAGTTACATTTGTATTAAAGAGTATATGATGAAGCGTATTGCACTGCTACTAGCAACGATCGTAGGTGTAGGGATGCTTGTTGGAATAAGCGTCCAGCCTGCTTACGCTGCCTTTAATTTGTTTCAGGATACATGTACTAACCCGGGTGACTCGTCGGTATGTTCTGACGCAAACAAAGGTGCCAACCAAAATAGCAGTAGTAATTCAATATATGGTAAAAACAGTGTGCTTGCCAGGGTTGTCAATCTGTTATCTATTGTTATTGGTATAGTGGCCGTAATTGTGATTATTATTGCGGGTTTACGGTTTATTGTGTCTGGGGGTGATGCGACTAAAGTTGCCACGGCAAAGAGTACAATTTTATTTGCTATAGTTGGGCTTGTGGTGGCGGCACTGGCCCAAGCCATGATCGCCTTTGTATTAAATAGGCTATAGAGGTATAGTTACGATGATGAAAAAACTATTACTGACGCTTACCCTCCTGACTGTCTTAATACTGCCCTTTACTACAAGCGTATACGCTCAAAGTTCAGATGGAGCCAAAGCGGCCTGCGACGCTATAGGGGTTGCTTCGGGTGGCAGTAGTTGTGGCACCACCAGCACCTCATCTCTTGACCACACTATCTCAACAGTAGTAAATATTTTAAGTATTGTTGTGGGTTTGGTAGCAGTTATCATGATCATTGTGGCCGGCCTAAAGTTTATTACGTCCCAAGGAGACAGCAACAATGTAGCCAGTGCCCGGAATACTATTCTCTATGCTATCGTGGGCCTTGTGGTGGTGGCGCTGGCACAGGTTATTGTCAAGTTCGTTCTACACAAGCTCATTACATAAATAGCGTATTCCAGACACAATAACTTGCGAAAACGAAATCGTTTATGGTATAAATCAGAGGAACTATCTTTAACGAAAGGTAATATTAAAAAATGATCAAAAATATAAAAACACTCATACTTAGCCTGGCTGCGACAGCGATGCTGGTTTTCCCTTTTATGGTACCAGCCCTTGCAACCGCCCAGTCTTGTAGCACTTCGGCAAGTGGTGCTAATATCTGTGATAATTTGTGTTCTGGTGTTAATTTGTCGACTAATCCTAGTGACTGTGCGAGCGCCACGGCGGAAGCCAATAATTCTGTAAACAATATCATCAAGACTGTCATTAACATTTTTTCATTGATTGTCGGTGTTGTCGCAGTAATCATGATAATTATCGGTGGTCTGCGCTATATAACCTCTGGTGGTGATTCAGGTAATGTGACCAATGCAAAGAATACTATCTTATATGCCATAGTTGGCTTAGTAATCGTTGCGCTGGCACAGATTATCGTCAAGTTTGTACTCGGCAGAGTCACCTCTTCTAGTTAGTCGAAGAAGAGTTTGAACATAAAAAGACCTCGGAATCCCGAGGTCTTTTTGGTTACTTTAGAAGTTTGTTCTAGAGAACCTGAATCTTCTTGACGGTATCTTGCTTGACCTTGTTAAAGCTAATTGTCAGGACTCCGTCTTTCAAAACGGCTTCAATCTCATCTTCTTTAACCGGTACTGGCAAGGCAATGCTGCGGGAGAATTCTCCCCAGTAGCATTCCTGCACAAAATAGTTTTCGACATCGTCTTCGTTGCCGGCAGATAGGGTGCCGCGAATACTCAACGTATTGTCAGAAATGCTGACATCGAGCTCACTCTTGTTAACACCTGCTACACGGCCTTTGACTACCAGCTTTTCTTTCGTTTCATAAACATCAACCGCTAACTGCCCTGGTACCGCCTCTTCTTCATCCCACTCATCGCCAGCGGATGGAGCAGGCCCAGCCGTGTCAGTAGGAGCAGCCGTACTGTCGGTCTGAGGCATGTCATCGTCACCTAGAAAAGCCGCTGTTAATTCGTCTTCTTCCATCAATAAATCTTCGTCGCGACTTTTTCGCGCCATAGTTGTTACCCTCCACGGGTTAGGAAAGCCCGTTTTAATTACTTTCGGTATTTTTCTGCTAAGCTTTTTGTCTTATAAGCAAGTATAGCCTAGGATATACCCGGCTACAACCGCATGAGGCATATATTTACAACACAATAAACACAACACCCATCTTAGATGCAAAATTCATCTAAATGACAGACAACTATTTCAGTGGCAAATTATACTAACAGCGTGTTTATACTTGAGCGACTCACTAACGTTATTGCTCCCTTTTGCTGCCAAACATGTGGGCGCGAAGGAAGTATAGTGTGCGATAGCTGTGCTAAGAGTTTTTGTTTGCCCCCACAGCCCCACTGCTATCGTTGCCTAAAGCCCTGTAAAAATTTTGGAGTATGTAGTAGTTGCGCGCCAAGGACAACGCTTGGGCATGTTTGGATGGCCAGTCAGCTAAAAGCTGCGCCAGAACAGCTTATCCACACCTTTAAGTTTGAACGTGCCCAGGCCGTGGCCCCGCAGATCGCCCAGTTTATGGGCCAAAAGCTTCCGAAGCTACCTTGGGATCCGATCGTTGTTCCGATTCCGTCTGCGACTTCGCGGGTACGACAACGGGGGTATGATCATACTTTTCTGTTGGCTCGGGCCGTAGCGCGTCGGCGCAACTACGAATACAAGAAAGCTCTGAGTCGTCATGGGCAAACTCGGCAAGTGGGGGCTACTCGTGTGCAGCGTGCTGCACAGCTCCAGGGAGCGTTTCGGCTTACGCGTGCCAGTGCAATACAAGGAAGATACGTTCTTTTGATAGATGATGTTGTCACCACGGGCGCCACACTCGAACAAGCCGCTAAAACCTTGCGCCAGGCTGGAGCCAGGCACATTGACGCGCTGGTGTTTGCTCAGAAATAGTAAGTCTTGGGCTTCTGGGTTCGAACTGCTATAATCACCCCTGTTTAGGAAGGGTGACCGAGTGGTTGAAGGTAACGGTCTTGAAAACCGTCGTGCCGGCAA
>CAZPPF010000024.1:0-11032 GCA_964588395.1 uncultured Candidatus Saccharibacteria bacterium
TTTTTATTTTAGCATAAGCATAGACTGGTGACCCCTGCGGGATTCGAACCCGCGATCTTCTGGATGAGAACCAGATGTCCTAAACCGCTAGACGAAGGGGCCATTTTGGCCCCTAGGGCCCCCATGAAACTAGTTTCATGGGGTTTTATGGATGGGGCCATAACAGGGACGTAGCTTAACATAATTAACAGGGAGCGTCCAGATAAGGGATTGCGCCAAAGACCAAAACAACAGATAATAAACAGCAAAGATAAACATAAGCACTCATGACATACAATCAAAAAAACTGGTGGGCGGTGACAGAAATTATCTCAGGAGAGGTAGGCCGTGGCATTTAGCCTTTTCAAGAAGTCCAGCGTCGACAAAGGCACCCTAAGCTCACGCCTGGCTGTTGAGCGCTCCAAGTCCGACATTATCATCAATGCCATTGAAAACGGAGTGGTGGTAGTTGACGATCAAAAGCTCATTCAGCTATTTAACCCGGCGGCGGCTACGCTCAGTGGTTGGCCTAGCCAAGAAGCTGTTGGCTTGGACTCACGATCAGTACTAAAGCTCGTCGATGAAAAAAATCTTCCATATCCCGACAATCGTAACCCTTTGATGATTGCGCTCGAATCAGGCCAAAACGCCCGTGACAATCATGCGTTTTTGGCACCCCGCAGTGGCAATACATTAGCTATTAATATTGATGTCACGCCACTTATGGACGAAGAGGGTAAGGTGACTGGCGCGGTGGCTATCTTTACTAATGTCAGTACCGAGCGCCAAGAAGAAAAACAACGTGCCGATTTTATTAGCACGGCTAGCCACGAAATGCGCACTCCAGTGGCTGCCATAGAAGGCTATTTGGCACTAGCCATGAACGATAAGGTCAGCAAGATCGATGCCAAAGCGCGCGACTTCCTAGAAAAAGCTCATTCTTCCACACAACACCTTGGGCAGCTATTCCAAGATCTCTTAACCAGTGCCAAAGCCGAAGATGGCCGCCTCAGCAGCCACCCAACTGCGGTCAACATGTCAGTCTTTCTTCAGCAACTCAGCGAAGATTTGCGTTTTGGTGCTGAGAAAAAGGGTTTACTGGTCGAATACGTCGTAGGAAACACCGGCGCATCCATCGGTGGAGGAGGAACTGGTACCAAAGTTATTGAGCCTATTTACTACGTCCTTGTTGACGCGGACCGCTTGCGCGAAGTCATCACCAATTTATTTGATAACGCTGTCAAATACACCGATAGTGGCAAAATCTCCATTGGCTTGACGGGCAATGATCAGATTGTGCAGTTTTTCATAAAGGACACTGGACCAGGAATTCCCGCCACCGACATTCCGCACCTGTTTCAAAAATTCTATCGAGTCGATAATTCCAGTACGCGGACCACGGGTGGCACGGGACTAGGGCTCTTTATCTGCCGCAAGATTGTGGAATTATACAAAGGGCGCATTTGGGTGGAGAGCGAAGAAGGCAAGGGCAGTACGTTTTATATAAACCTACCGCGTATTACCCCCGAAAAGGCCACCGAAATTCAACGCGAGGCATCAACCCAACAACTACCAGAAATCCATGCTCCAACGACACTCTGAGACCAAAATTACATTATGATACAATAAACATAAGAAGCACTAGCATTTACCGAGGAATAAAAGAGGCAAACATATGGCAAAAGTAATGCTCGTCGAAGACGACAACAATCTACGCGAAATATATGAAGCTCGGCTGCTGGCCGAAGGTTATGAGATTGTGTCAGCCCGTGACGGCGAAGAAGCCTTGGCCCTAGCTGTCAAAGAAAAACCAGACCTGATTATTTCCGATATTATGATGCCCAAAATTAGTGGCTTTGATATGCTCGACATTTTGCGTACCACGCCAGAAACCAAGAACACCAAGGTTATTATGATGACCGCACTCAGCCAGGCTGAGGACAAAGATCGCGCCGACAAACTTGGTGCAGACAGATACTTGGTTAAATCCCAGGTTACCTTAGAAGATGTCGCCCGCGTAGCTCGTGAAGTCTTGGAAGGTGACAGCACCCCACCACCTGCAGTAGCTGCTGCAAATGACGCACCGCCAGCTGCGACTAATCTTGCTCCCGTGGATCCACCAGCTCCAGATCCAGCTGTTGCACCGACCTCATCTGACTCCAACAATGCTGCGCTTAATGATGCAGTTGCCGCAGTAAGCACCGCCAGTGGCAGCCCAACGGCCGATGATTCCAGCAAGATCTCATCTGATTCAGGCGAGCGGACAACGGCAGTTGGAAGTCGAACTTCAACCCACGACAAAGTTATAAAGCCGCTGAATGACATCAACACATCTGGACCAAACCTCGACGCCTTACTTGCCAAAGAAGAGGCCAAAGAAGCCGGTTCAGGCCAACTAGAGACTCCCAAGCCTATTGTTGGCCAAATGGACGACAAACAACCACCATCTGATCCCGGTACCGTTGCGCTTTAGATTAGACTTTAGATTAGAATAGATGCATGCGCATCAATAAATACATCGCTGGGGCCACGGGCATGTCTCGCCGAGCCGTAGATACAGCGATTGCTGATGGTAGAGTAACGGTCAATGGGCAGCCTGCAGATGCCGGTCAACAGATCGGCTCATCTGATGAAGTGATGATTGACAAGCGTTCTATTACACCCGCTGTCAAGACCCTCACGCTTATCTTAAATAAACCAGTTGGTTACGTGGTTTCCAGAGACGGGCAGGGTAGTCAGACTATCTATGATTTATTACCGCCACAGTACCATACATTAAAGCCGGTCGGACGGCTCGATAAAGATTCTTCGGGCCTATTATTGCTTACTAACGACGGTCAGTTGGCGCACGAACTTACCCACCCGTCGTTTCAAAAAGAAAAAATGTATGAAGTTGAGCTAGATAAACCTTTAATGCCCAGGGACCAGCAGGCTATTGAGTCTGGGGTTGAGCTGGGGGATGGTGTGAGCCGTCTGAGCCTGCGCGGCGAAGGTCCGGCGTGGATCATAACCATGAGCGAAGGTCGCAATCGCCAAATCCGCCGCACCTTCGCCGCCCGCGGCTACATCGTCATCCAACTTCATCGCACCCAATTCGGCCCCCACACCCTAGAAAACCTCGCGGCAGGCAAGTTCAAAACTCTAAGCAAGTAGCCCACTGTCTTCCTGAATTCCGTGTTCCTCAGGGTACATGTCATCAAATATCCGCTCAGTAGCATCAAGATCTGACAGATGCTGTTCCTTAAACTGGCTTGATAAGCGAGCCAGGTCTTCTACGGGCATTTGTCCAATTACTAAAGGTTCTGTAGGCAACAAAGGCACACTATAGGACTCCAGAGTAATCCCTAGCTGATCTGCATAGACATCAGTTTTTATAGTTGCTAAGCGACCTTTCTCCGGTGGAGCGTCCGGATCATCTACGGCCCATATCAAAGAGACTGTTGCTAATTTTTCAGGTACGTAGCCTGCTGGAAAAGCATTGGGTCCAAGACTTGCCCTTGTTTCATCATCCAGGGGTCCAATTGGAGTAGCTCTCGTCACTTGTTCAACTAGCTTACCCCCGGCATAAGGCACTGGCTCTGGCTCTCTAACACCTGCCATGTCTCTTAGTTGCAATGCTTTTGTTTCTAAATTATCTTGCCGCGTGGCAAGATCGTGCTCAGAATTGCCTTGTTCTATTCCCATATTTTTACCCCCTTGGTGCTGGATCTTAAATTTCAGCACAAGACTCTATTATGCGGAGGCGTGCAGAACTTACTGCGAAAAAACTCACATCCTTGGTTAGCTACTTAGTTCTAGGGTCGAGTATTATCCAGGCAAGCAATGGCTTGATTGTCGAGTGCCTGGGCTGCTGCTAACGACGTAGCCGTGTCAGGGCTTTTGAGATCCACATCCACTCGCCATAATTTATATTCTTCACTGTAATCCAGCGTGGTCCTACAGTAGTCTGTAAAAACATAGGCACCGACCGTTTCACCGCTTATCGTTCCGTCAGGGGCCACAAACACGTCTGCCATAACTTGTTCTTGCTTGCCGCCATACTGTGGGTTGTGTTGGACAAAGCAATTCTCACCTTGCTCGGGTTTGTGGCCATGCGAGACCCATCCATCATCAGATGCATCAAAGCGATAGCTGCCTACAGGCGCGCAATAAGCGTCAAAGGGACCCCAGGTGCTGTCTGGGTTATTATATTCCTCGAGCACTACTGCCCCAAAGTTTGTCACTGCCTCTGATAAATGCTTATTGCGCTCATCTTGGCGTGTATAGTCAGCAGCACTAAAAGGTTCAGTCGTACTTTGTGGGAGAGTAGTCGTGACCGCCTCAGGTGTTCGTGTAACACGATGTGCAGTTTCGCTATCACTGCAACTAGCAACCGCTCCACCACCGAGCAAGCACGCCACGCTAAATGCGGTTGCTCTCACCCATTTTTCAACCCTTGCTGATTCTGTTCTCATTGTTTGCTCCTTAGATTCTCAGTAATTAAAAACCATAATTAACGGATTGTCAATATGCTCCTCATCTGTTAAGCTAATGGTAATGAGTGTGAAAAAATTACCCATTATCGCTATTGTGGGGCGAGCCAATGTGGGCAAATCGTCCTTGTTCAATGCAGTCTTGCGCCGGCGGGAGGCAATCGTAGCTGAGGAAGCTGGTACCACTCGCGATAGCATCATTGCCAAGACCGAGCATGAGGATAAACAATTCTGGCTGGTGGATACAGCTGGCATGAAAGATGCCGAGGATGAGTTTGAATTTACCATCCAAGAGCAAATCTTACAGGCAGCCGACAGCGCGGATATTATTTGGGTAGTCATAGAAGCTAACACCGTTCTGACCGAAGAGGACCGACGGGTGGCCAAAATGGCGCTCAAAAGCACCAAACCAGTGTTTTTGGTGGTAAACAAAGCCGACAAAACCCCCAAAGCCAGCCCGAGTGATTATCAAAAGCTTGGAATCAAAAGCATTATCCTCACATCTGCCAAACAGCGGCGGGGCATAGAAGAGCTGCTCAATAAAACCGCCAAGGACATGCCCAAGGTAATACAGCCTGATGATCCTGACCGTTTACGTTTGGCCATTTTGGGCCGGCCAAACGTAGGTAAGTCGCAACTTTTTAACACATTATCCAACAAGCAACAGGCCATAGTGGCCGACAGAGCAGGCACTACACGCGATATTAATCGCAATGTAATCCGTTTTGAAGGCAGGGAAATTGAACTTCTGGACACCGCTGGTATACGCCGAAGCGGTAAGATAGAAGTGGGCATTGAACGATTTAGCGTCATCCGAGCTCTGAGTGCCATAGAACAAGCCGATGTGTGTTTATTGCTCATGGATGCCAACGAGCTGAATGTGCAACTGGATCAGAAGATAGCCGGCATGATCAAAGAAGCGGGCAGGGGATTGATTCTGGTGGTCAGTAAGTGGGACAGCGTCGAAGACAAAACTCCCTATACTCGTGATCAGCTGGTTCCCCAGATCAAGCACAACTATGCCTTTGTGCCTTGGGCACCGCTTATCTTTACTAGTTCGGTTACAGGGCATAATGTCACCAAGCTCTTTGAGCTGACGCTCGAGATAGCTAAAGAGCGCGAGATTCGTGTCAAAACGACCGAGCTAAATCGCTGGTTGCAATCTGTTATCCATGCCCATCCGCCAGCCGGACTCAAAAACCGCCAGCCAAAGCTCAATTACATGGTCCAGGAATCTGAAACAGGCATGCCAAGCTTCAAAATCTTTGGTTCCAGTACCAAGTTTTTACACTGGAGCTACAAGCGATATATGGAACGCTTGTTCCGTGAGAAGTTCGGTTTTGCTGGGACACCAGTCAAGTTTTGGTTTATCGAGAAACATGTTGGACACAAACACGGAACAAAACCTGTAAAATAACACCATGGCTTTATTTCAGAAAAAACCGCAGGTGGGCAGCACAATGCCGCTCTATACGCTCGGCCTTCAGAAAACTATCATAATCGTTGGTCTGGGCAATGTGGGCAAAGAGTACGAGGGTACGAGGCACAATATTGGCTTTGCAGCCGTTGATACCCTTGCCGAGAAGCTCGACTTTCCAGATTGGACAGTCAAAAAAGACCTCAAATGTCAGATGAGCATGCATACTATCAACGACACTCGAGTTATATTGGTCAAACCGACTACTTTTATGAATCTTAGCGGGGAATCCCTTCAAGCCGTCCAAAACTTTTATAAGGTAGGCCATGAGAATATTTTGGCAGTACATGACGAACTAGATATTCCGTTTGGGCAGATTCGCATGCGAATGGGCGGCTCTGATGCCGGCAATAACGGTGTGAAATCACTAATTGAACACCTTGGAGAAGGTTTTGGCCGAGTTCGCGTGGGCATCCGTAATGACATTGCCGAAAAGGCCGACAGTGCGAACTTTGTACTTGGTAAGTTTACTAAGGAAGAAAAAGAGCAGCTGCCTGAATTAATGCGCGAAACAAATGCAATTTTGAGTGAATATATCCACGGGCAACCGCTAACCCACGAAACTAGAAGTTTTATTATTTAGAGGTTAGTCTTTATCAACGGGAACAATGTGCTGAGCACCATTGGGGCCAAAGACGTGAAAACGTCGCTTTGGAATACCAGAATTGTTTGGTGGAGCATTTCGTTTTTGCTCCAAAAGTTCTAACTGTTTCTTGTTTAATCTATCGTCGGTTACATGCTCGGCTTTAATGGGCCGTTGTTCATCAACTTTAAAGGCTTCAATTTCATCCATGTCTGACATGTGAACATTAACGGGAGCCAGCCATTGATTTTCGTCAAGGAAGCGCGCACTTACAAAGGGCATCCAAGGCTCAATATCGCGGTGGCAGTGGGCGCACTCTTTTACATGTCCAGACTGTGCTTCACGGAAATAAACTGTTTGTCCAGCTTCATTTCTTCCATAATAAGCAATGTTGGTCGTAGGTGGCAGTAAAGGTTTTCGTAGAGCAGCTTCTTGGGTGGCTACAACAGTCTCATCTGTTACTGCATCAACAGGTACATTAAGTAGCGCAACAAATCCAAGATCATGGCCTTGTTCGGAGAGGAGTTCGCCAATTGCTGGCAATCCTTCCGCGTACGGTTCAGTAGTTCTTCCATGCATGATACGCATATATTACCATATTTTAACAAAATAAGCTATAGCGTAATGAATCGTCATTTTGTCAAACTAAAAAGAGCCTCCGGAGGGGGTGGGCACCGCCGGAAGCTCTTTCAAGGGACAAACACGTTGTCCCTAGGAAACACCCTTCAACCCACCCGAGCGAAACATCATCGTCCAAAACTCCATAAAGACGTGTGTCAGGTCGAGACCTATCTTGGGGACTCGCTTTGATCGGGAACTCTTTCCACCAAAAGTGTTCTAGAGTATCTAGTTAAAGGGATTAGTCTGTTTTAGAGCGTTCTATGATAAATCACAGGCTGCGAGATAAGTGGAGGGTAACAACTTAAGGCGCTCCGCTCTAAAACAATCTAACAATTGTTAGAATTGGGGTAAAAGGTACAGTAAACAAATAATATGTTCACCGGATTGCCATTCTAGCAAATTTGTGTCCTTATGTCAATACTTATTCATGTTTTATACGTTTAAACAAGTTTAGAACATAATATCGAAAAATTAATCTAAAATTCATATTTCTCGCTTGAGAAACACCTAGAATAAAGGTATCTATGCGAAAAATCTACAGAATTAAGCAAACTAATCTCGGTAAACCGGGTTATCCCGCAAAACTGGCTCCTTTACCAGATGCCCCCGAACAATTGATTGTGACGGGGCAACCACTCGAGAAATTGCTCGTAGCTTCGGCAGTTGCGATTGTGGGAAGTCGGCGGGTATCGCCCTACGGCAAAGCTGTTACCACCAAATTTGCCGGTGATCTGGCCGGGCGGGGAGTAGTAATTATTAGCGGCCTGGCACTTGGGGTGGACAGCATTGCTCATCGAGCAGTTTTGGAAGCTGGAGGGGTAACCATTGCAGTATTACCATCGAGCCTTGATGCAATTTATCCTTCGTCGCATGTGCAATTAGCCAATCAAATCCTAGACCAGGGTGGGGCGTTGGTAACGGAGTATCCGGATAACACCAAGCCGCACAAATATCATTTTGTGGCTCGTAACCGAATTGTGTCTGGGTTGTCCGATGGTGTGCTTATAACAGAGGCGGCTGATAAAAGCGGCACCTTGCACACAGCCAACTTTGCCCTCGACCAAGGCAGGGAAGTCATGGCAGTACCGGGCAATATCACTAGTCCGCTATCTGTTGGTACTAATCAGCTTATCAAAACTGGCGCTACCCCAGTTACTAGCGTCACAGATATATTACGGGCTCTAGGTCTTGAAGCAACGGAGCAGAAGAAGAAAATCATAGCGGCTTCGGCCGAAGAAGCAGCTATTTTAGACCTGCTTCAAGATGGTGCTGCCGAGACAGAAATGTTACTAACTCGCAGTGGTCTCGATGCTGCCATATTCAACCAAACCCTGACAATGCTCGAAATCACCGGCAAAATTACATCTATTGGTGGAGGTCAGTGGGTGTTACCATAATAGGTATGGAAACCAAAACATACATCTGGATAGGTATATTTATAGGGTCAATTGTAGGGGGCTGGCTCGGAGGTATGCTCGATCATGGCAACCTTTTAGGCATGTGGGGTATCCTCCTGAGCGGCGTGGGCGGCATTATTGGCGTGTGGGCCGGTTGGAAACTCGGCAACGGCTAAATTTAATTGCTTTTTACATTAGAATGCCGTAGGCTTGGCCTTTGCTTATTAATTAAATATGATGGGTTATACTTAAGCTTACATGGCAAAAAATCTCGTTATCGTGGAGTCACCAGCCAAAGCCAAGACTATTGAGCAGTACTTGGGCAAAGATTACACCGTAAAAAGTAGCTACGGTCATATTCGTGATTTGCCCAAAAAGGGCCTAAATATAGATATTGAACATAATTTTGAGCCCACCTATGAAATATCACCAGACAAAAAAAAGACCGTAGCCGAACTCAAGAAATACGCCAAAAACATGGATGTTTGGCTGGCTAGCGATGAAGACCGCGAAGGTGAGGCAATTGCCTGGCACTTGGCGCAAGCACTCGGACTGGATCCCACCAAAACTAAGCGTATTGTGTTCCACGAAATCACTAAACCGGCTATTGAAGCAGCCATCAAGAATCCCCGAACCGTAGACATTAAACTAGTTGACGCCCAGCAGGCTCGCCGCATTTTGGACCGTTTGGTGGGTTATGAATTATCGCCAGTATTATGGAAGAAAGTTCGAACTGGTTTGTCAGCGGGGCGCGTGCAATCTGTTGCCGTACGTCTGATAGTAGAGCGAGAGCGAGAAATCAAGGATTTTGAGTCCGTTGGTAGTTATCGAGTTACCGCTGTTTTTGATGCCAAGGGCACCGGACTCCCAGCTGAGCTTACAACTAAACTCAAAGACAAGGGAGTAGCCAAAGAATTTTTGGAAGCAGTCAATGGTGAAACATTCACTATTACCGATGTTAGTAAAAAACCAGGCTCTCGCAGCCCGGGTGCACCGTTCACCACTAGTAGCTTGCAGCAGGAAGCCTCTAGGCGGCTAGGCTTTAGTGTTCGTCAGACCATGACGCTGGCTCAAAGGTTATACGAAAATGGTCACATCACCTATATGCGTACCGACAGCACCAATCTGTCTGATTTAGCATTGAATGCGGCCCAAACGTACATTACCAAAGAGTTTGGTGCCAAATATCACAATCGTAAACAATACGCCACCAAAGTAGCAGGCGCGCAGGAAGCGCATGAAGCTATTCGTCCAACAGACTTCAATAAAAGCGCGGCAGGTGGTGATGATCAACAAAAACGGCTCTATCAGCTCATCTGGCAGCGCGCCTTGGCTAGCCAGATGGCGAGCGCCAGTTTTGACCGTACTGAGGTCACCATAGGTATGAAAAATCGCTCAGAAACCTTCCTGGCGAAGGGTGAAGTGCTCTTGTTTGACGGCTTTATGAAGGTTTACGGTGGTACCAAGGATGACGTTATCCTGCCAGCGGTCAAAACTGGCGATGCCCTCAAGCTCAAAGATATCAAAGCCACTGAAACCTTTAGCCGAGCTCCAGCCCGCTATAGTGAAGCAGCTCTGGTCAAAAAGCTCGAAGAACTCGGCATTGGCCGCCCAAGCACCTATGCGCCAACTATCAGCACTATTCAAACTCGTGGCTATATTGAAAAGAAAGATCTCGAAGGCAAACCACGCAGCATTACGACCCTCACGCTCGAAAAGGGTAATGTAGTCGAATCTGCCACCGAAGAAATAACAGGGGCAGACAAGAATAAGTTGGTTCCAACCCCCATTGCTGATATGACCACCGATTTCCTGATGAAATACTTCGATAGTATTCTAGATTACGATTTTACCGCCAACGTTGAACAAGACTTCGACAACATCGCTGACGGAAAAGACGAATGGCAAGCCCTACTCAAACGCTTTTACTCACACTTCCATCCCTTAGTAGAAAAGTCCGAGTCTGCCAGCCGCCAAGAAGCTGCCCAGGCAAGGGAACTCGGCAAAGACCCTAAATCCGGTCGGCCTCTGTATGCCCGCTTTGGACGCTATGGCCCCATGTTACAGATCGGCGAAGCCGAAGACGAAGAAAAGCCAGTTTTTGCCCCTATGCCAGAGGGCGTGGAGCTTGATGATGTAACATTTGAACAAGCGCTGGAAATGTTCAAACTCCCACGCACAGTGGGTAAAACAGAGGACGGTCAGGAAATAAAAGCCAATATCGGCCGCTTTGGGCCGTATATACAAGTAGCTAAAACCTTTGTGTCCATCAAAGGTCAAGATCCTATGACAATTACAGAAGCAGAAGCCCGCCGGCTCTACGCTGAAAAGCTCAAAAAAGAGGCCGAAAAACACATTGCTACCTTCGGTAAAATCCAGATCCTCAATGGTATGTATGGCCCGTATGTAACTGATGGCAAAAAGAACGCCCGTATAGCCAAAGAAACTGATCCAAAGACCATCACAGAAGAGCAGGCTAAAGAAATGCTCGAGAAAGCCCCCG
>CAZPPF010000025.1:0-9497 GCA_964588395.1 uncultured Candidatus Saccharibacteria bacterium
CGAACTGTGAGAACTTTGAGCTTTACCCCTAAAAAGGTAAGATATAGCTATACATAACCAAGAAAAATGCAAAAGAAAATAAGCAAACGAGCAGTTGTTGGAAAAACAAAACTTTCCAAGCGTCGCTTTAGCCGAAAGCTATTAGTAACGTTTATAGTTTTATTTGGCCTAGTAGGCAGCTATATTATCTTTAGAAGCTTTGCTACGACTGATCCGAGGTTGGCATCCTCATTTGCTGCCACAAGCCCATACTTTCAACACCCTGCTCCCTACAGTGCCTTTATGCAAGACGGAAACACCACTGTCTTAGCTAATAGTGTTAATACAGCTTATCCGCAACTTCTATGGGTGGGGCCTGGCGCAACCTTTACGTATTACACCAATGGCACGCAGACTATACAAGCGTGTTTTCGTGTGAGAGATACTGGCCAGTACAACTATGGCAGCACTGCCGCAGCCAATGTAACGTTTGCTATCACTAATAACGGGGGAGCGGAAATTGTGAAAAGTGCAACCGCCACGCTCTCATCCCAATTCAAAGACAATACTATTTATGGATATTATCCATACTGTATAACAACCAATACCTTGCCAAACGGTAAGCAGTTCACTAATTTGCAGTATCGAATCACAGTCAATAAAGGAGCAATTTGGGTCCAAAGCCTCGATCTACATGGCATTGATTTTACCTATGTGCCGCCCGCACCTACACCTACGCCCACTCCAACACCGACTCCTACACCTACGCCCACTCCAACACCGACTCAGACTCCTACCAGATCGTCAGGATCAACCCCCATAACATCCAAGATAGTAGTACAAGGAAGTGGTGGCTCTATTCCAGCCGGAAGTATTAAGATAGACACCACACCACCCACAAAACCGACAGACTTTACTGCCAGCTCTAATCCTGGCGACCCAGGAGTCCAGCTGGTGTGGACAGCTTCAGCAGACGATGTTGCGATAGCGGGCTATAAGTTAGAGCGATCAAATGATAACGGTCAAACCTGGGAGACATTCACATCCTCCCTGAAAGACACGAATTATTTTGATTATGATACTAACTTCGATACTAAATATGAATATCGAGTGACTGCTATAGATACCTCTGGCAATGTGTCTGAGGCTGCAACTACAGAAATAACTGCTAGCAGCTTTCAGCCCAACTCAGGTCCCCATAAATCAGCTAGTTTACACACAGATGACAATACAGTCAGTGTGGAGATTCCTGAAGGTGCACTAACTGTTGATGCCGTTTGTTCGGTGCAGTTTGATTCGCAACTTGGCACAGGGCCCAGCGTTAAGAATTACATTCAAATCGGCGGACCCTATAACGTTATTTGTAAAAGTAACGACAACGTTGTGATCGACAGTTTTGAAAAACCCTTGGCTGTCAGTGTTAGCACCAAAGAGCTTGGCAAATACAAAACCAGAGCTTACTACACTAAAAGCACCCAGAAATCCGACTGGAGTAAAATAGACAAATTTAGCCATAGCAAAAAGGATAAAACGGACAACTTTTCGCTTCAAAGCAGCAACAGTTTTGTGATTATGGGTAAGTTGAGCCATACCCCACTATGGATTAAGTTAGTCATTGGACTGACCATTCTGGCAGGCCTAGCATTTGGGTTTTTGTTGATTGCTAGAGGCATTGCCAGGCGGCGCTTGGAACAGCGGTACAATGACTATTACCGTAAATCTACTGGCCTCTAATCCTCTAAAATTAATCTAAAATTCATTTTGGTACGTTCAGAGCTTGCTATTATCGGCTCATGGGAAAGCATAGTGAGCTGCGACGGACCACACTCATTATTTATGGCCTAGCAGCCTTTTTGGGTGGACTCGGAATTGCTCGTCTAAAAACTATAACGCCAAGTAGCTTGATTATATTGATTATTCCGATAGTTCTACTACTCGTTAGAAAGAATAAATACCTAACCCTTGGGGCTGTGATAGTTTTGGGTCTCATGCTTGGTTGGTGGCGTGGTTCTATCTACATGCAAAAGCTCCTGCCGTACCAAGAACTCAAAAATCGGTCGGTTATTGTCACAGGCACTGCTGACACTGATGCCATCTACGGCGATAAATCCCAGATTGTGTTTGATCTGACAAGTCTTGAGGTCACTGATCCAATTCAAACAAAGTTGGTTGGCAAGGTTAGTGTAAAGGGCTTTGGTGTCCCTATGGTATATAAAGGTGACAAAGTACAAGTAGAAGGCAAGCTGTACCTCACGCGCGGGTCAAAGCAAGCCGGCGTTAGTTTTGCCCAAATTGCAATATTGGATCTGGATCACTCTAGGGTGCAGTCAATCAAACGTGAATTTGAAGCCGGTATGCAATCGGCCTTGCCAGAGCCGCATGCTTCTTTCGCATTGGGCTTACTGATTGGCCAACGCAGCACATTGCCAGCGAGTGTTACCAGCCAGCTTTCGGCCGTTGGCTTGACTCATATTGTGGCGGTGTCGGGCTATAATCTTACCATTATTGTTTTGGCTGTCAGTCAAGCGCTTAAGAAGCGATCTAAATATCAGAACATGGTGCTTTCGTTGCTACTGATTGGCTGCTTTTTGCTATTTACCGGTTTGAGCGCTTCAATTGTTCGGGCTGCTTTGGTCAGTGTGCTTGGACTATTGGCCTGGTATTACGGTCGGCAAATTCGACCACTGCTTTTGGTCCTGCTGGCAGCAGTCCTAACCGCTGGCTGGTATCCACTATATGCTTGGACAGACATTGGTTGGTATTTATCGTTTTTGGCATTCTTTGGGGTACTTATCCTGGCTCCTTTAGTTGTTAAACGTTTGTATAAAGGCAAAGAACCTACGTTTCTAACCATGCTAATTATTGAAACGCTAGCTGCTCAAATCATGACGATACCAATAATTATGTATATTTTTGGGCAATATTCAGTGGTTGCTTTGATCGCCAATATTTTAGTGGTGCCGTTGGTACCGCTGGCGATGTTATTGACACTTGTCGCGGGACTAGGCGGTATGTTGGTACCGCAAATTGCTGGGTGGTTAGCCTTGCCAGCGCGACTGCTACTGACTTATATGCTCGATATCGTGGCACTATTTAGCCGGATACCGTTTGCTGTGGCACATCCGCAGATTAACTCGTTAGCGATGGTTATGCTGTACGGTGTGATAATTTTTCTAACTCTGATCTTATGGTTTAAAACTAAGTCAAAAAATGCTATAATAACAGATACGAATTAGTATATAACCGGGAGTTAGCTGACGTGTCTGGACATTCGAAATGGAGCACAATCAAGCGCCAAAAGGCTGTAACTGATGCTAAGCGAGGAGCAGTTTTTACCAAACTTGGTAATCAAATTGCTATTGCTGCTCGCAGCGGCACTGATCCTGCTATAAACTCTGCACTGGCTATGGCTATAGAAAAAGCCAAAGCCGCCAATATGCCAACGGCTAACATCGAGCGTTCTATTCAGCGCGTCAAAGATAAATCTGCTGCTGAATTACATGAACTAACGTATGAGGGCTACGGTCCTGGCGGTACAGCTATTATTGTCGAAGCAGCAACTGACAACCTTAATCGTACTCTTCCAGAAGTGCGTTTGGCTTTTTCTAAACATGGTGGCAGCCTGGCCGAAAAGGGTGCCGTAGCTTTTCAGTTTAATCGTAAAGGTATGTTGCGCGTTAAGGATGCGGGCGACGATGTCATGATGGCTGCACTAGAAGCTGGAGCAGACGATGTGCAAGAGGAAGATAACGGGTCTATTGTCTACACCGATCCAAAAGACCTCGCTAAAGTTCGCGATGGACTGAAAGGCGCTGGTGTAGAAGTAGTCGAAGCCGAACTAACCTATGTTCCAAACAACACAGTGGAAGTTTCGGATGCTGCAACTGCTGGCAAAGTCATGCGTCTTATGGATGCACTCGATGACCTTGATGATGTCACCGCCACGCACACCAACTTTGATATTCCAGAAGACCTACTGGAATCGTAATGCGCATTCTTGGCATTGATCCTGGCACAGGAATTTTGGGTTTTGGGATTATCGAAGTAGATAAAACGGGCAAAGCTCAGCTAGTTGATGCTGGCGTAATCCGAACACCTGTTAAAGAAGATGATGCAGTGCGATTGCACACAATTTACGACGAACTAACAGATATTATTGCAAATACTAAGCCAGAAGCTATGGCTGTAGAAAAACTCTTTTTTGCCCAAAATGTCACAACTGCTATGACTGTGGCTCAAGCCCGCGGTGTCGTCTTGCTGGCAGGTATGCAAAGTAGTTTGAGCATACACGAATACACACCCTTACAGATCAAGCAGGCACTGACCGGCTATGGCCGGGCGGATAAAAAACAAATACAGGAAATGGTACGAGTGATACTGGGCCTCAAAGAAGTACCAAAACCAGATGATTGTGCAGACGCTTTGGCGGCGGCTATCTGTCATAGCATGACTATGAGATAATAGTTCTAATGATTGCAACACTTAGTGGAACTGTTAGCGAAAAACTGCCAGAGCTCATAGTTTTGGATGTCGGTGGTGTAGGCTATGGCTTGTTTGTAGCCGCTGAAGATTATGGGCGACTGGAGATTGATCAGCCAACGAAACTATATATTTATGAGCATATTCGTGAGAATTCACATGATCTATTTGGCTTTATAAGCCTAGATATCAAGCAACTGTTTGAACTTTTATTGACGGTAAACGGTGTTGGACCACGAATGGCGCTCAATATACTAAGTGTTGGCACGGCCGATGCGGTTCGCCGAGCTATTGCCGCGGGTGAAGTGAAGTATTTGCAGGCAGCGAGCGGTGTAGGCAAGCGAGTGGCTGAACGTGTAGTAGTTGACCTCAAAGATAAAGTTGGTTTGATTGGAGTTGATCTAGAAACGAGCGGTCTGCTGCAAGCTGATAATAAACTCTTACAAGACGAAGCAGTGGAAGCACTGGTGAGCCTCGGCTTTACTGCGCAAGATGCTGCTAAAGCACTCGGTAATGTTGATGATTCGTTAACTACAGAAGAACGCGTTAAACTAGCTCTTAAGGAAAAAGCATGATAGAAAGAATACTTAACACGTCAAGTGATGATCCAGTTGACGAAGAGATAGAGATAACGCTTAGACCGCGTGACTTTGCTAATTATATTGGTCAAACCAGGTTAAAGAAAAACTTACAGCTGGCGATTACAGCTGCCAAAAAGCGTGGTGAGCCACTGGACCATGTACTTTTGTATGGACCACCTGGGCTTGGCAAAACCACGATGGCCAGCGTCATTGCCAACGAAATGGGCGCCCAAATACGCATTACCTCTGGACCAGCTATTGAACGCAGCGGCGATCTGGCGAGCTTACTAACCAACTTACAGGATGGAGACATTCTCTTCATTGATGAAATTCACCGTCTGCATCGCAGTGTTGAGGAAGTGCTTTACAGCGCCATGGAAGATTTCAAACTGGACATTATGCTTGGCAAAGGACCGAGTGCCCGTAGTCTAAGGCTAGATTTGCCTCAATTTACGATTATTGGAGCCACCACTCGGACGGGCGCGCTGGCTGCTCCACTGCGTGACCGTTTTGGTATGATTCACCGCTTAGAATTCTATACTCCCGAGGAGATAGCGCAGATTATCAAGCGCGCAGCTAAAATACTGAATATTAAAATTGACGCTGTGGCAGCCAAAGAGTTGGCCCAGCGCGCCCGGCTTACCCCTCGTATTGCGAACCGTTTACTCAGGCGGGTGCGTGACTACGCAGATGTAAATGGCGATGGGATTATTGATGCTCATATCAATACTCAAGCACTGGCCCTACTCGAAGTTGATGATTTGGGTCTAGACCCCGCTGACAGGATGCTACTGACCGCTATAATCGATAATTACAATGGCGGACCAGTTGGGGTAGAAACCATAGCCGCACTAACCGCTGAAGAACGTAGTACAATTGAAGATTTTCATGAGCCGTATCTCATGCAAATTGGCCTGATTGAACGTACGCCACGCGGCCGCAAAGTGACAAGCAAAGCCTACAAACATTTGGGCAAAAAGACCCAAGAACAAACCGACCAACAAAGCCTGGTATAATCCTATTCTATGGAAGAGACACAAAAATCTGCTGAGCATCGAGCCGAGGCTGTTGCCAAGCTTTCACCAGTTGGTAAAAAAGTTTTTAAATACGTTGAGTTTGATGACGATGAAGAACTGCTTGCTGAAATCCGTAAACACCCAATCGGACTGGTATATATCTGGCTAACCGGGTTTTTGATAACGGCCACAATTGTGGCTTCGACAATTGTTTTGGGCATGAGCCTAGGAAGTGTCGGCGGAGATGTAATAGATAGTTCCGGCGCACTCAGAAGTATCATTATTGCTGTTGGCCTTTTACTTGGCATTCTAAGTCTTGTTATTACGCTCATTACGGCCATTTTGTATCAGAGTAATGTGGTGTTTGTGACAAATGAAAAAATTGCAGAAGTTATGTACGTTAGCCTGTTCAATAGGCGGGTCATGCAGCTTGGTATTGGTAACGTAGAAGATGCAACAGTATCGCAAAAAGGAATTCTGCCACGGCTTTTTAATTACGGCAGCCTCATGACTGAAACCGCAGGAGAAATGGCTAACCCGGCATTTACCTATGTGCCAAATCCAAACTACTACTCACAGTTAATTACCCAAGCGCACGAAAATTACGTCGAGAAATACGGCAACTAGCCGCTACTCCTGGAACGGATTGTCGCGGGCTTGTTTGAAGAGTGTTTGGACCTCGGTGCTGTTGTCTTGTAGTAGCTGAAGCTTATCGATAGTGGCCTGATCTATTTTTGGCCGTTGAACAGTTTGTAACTTCTCCGTAATGGCGTCATCAGTAGGCTCAGCACTTGTTACACCGTTAATTTGGAAAACTAGAAATCCGTACAATCCGAGCAGAGCAACAATAAAAATTAGTGGCAAATATTGTCGCATCTTTTGCAACCACGTAACACTCAGCGCAGCAATGGATTTGATATTAAGATTTTTACTCATGGTTTTATGAAGGCCTGTAGTGTTAAGCTAAACGTTAATTTACTTCGATCACCTGGGTTTGGTGTCACGGTAATATTAGTAACTTGTGAGGTTCGTCGGTTTTGCTCAAGACTGCTCAGGAAACTAATAAACCTCGCATAGGTAACTGGCTTATTGGCGTCTTGTTGAATATTGACTTGCAAAGTATATACACCTGGGATGCCGTCTACTGCCTGGACTTGAGTTACAGGTGGGGTTTTTGGGGTTGAAGTACTTGAACTGGCTGATGATTGGTCAGCGGAAGACGCTTTCGGTGCAGTTTGACCGAGCGTTGAAACAGGGAAGCTAACACTACTTAACACAATACCGTTGTCACCAGCAATCTTAACAATTTCTCTTACTGCTTCGGCCTGATCCTTGTCTTGTGGAACAACTGATTGAGCGATTTTTTCAAGGTCAGCATATTTTTCGATATCTTTCTTTGCTTGGTTCAGTGAGCTTTGTTGTTCATCCAGTACTTTGTTATCAAGTTTGTAGCTCATAAGACTGTTAGCTTTTTTGTGAAGCATTTGGTTACCGGCAATAACCATTCCAATAGTTGATACAACTAAAATCCCAACGATCCCGCACATTATAAAAAATACGCGTTTACTGTTCATGGTTTAGTCGTCCCTTTGGTATTGATGAACAGGAATGGATTATTGGAAGCAAATTGGGCGCGAATGGATACATTACATGGATATCGTGGATCAGCTGTAGCGCTGCTTGTACAGCTGATGTTAACAATATCAGCTTTATCAAATATTTTATTGGCAGGGTCTTGCAAGTTTATTTGAACTTGCGTAGCGGTATTGTAATCAGAAGCGATTGCAGTGAGATCAATACCACCGCTAACCTTGGCAATACTAAGACTTGTGAGACTGGCGTTGGCAGGTATGGCAGCACCAATTTGCTTGATAAGTTTTGAAAAAAGGATTTCACGAGATAAAACTTGAACCACTAACTTTAAGTTACTAGATATATCTTCGACCTGTTTCTGGGTTTCCGGGAGTTTTTGTGCATTAAGTTCGTCTTGCGTTTTTTCAACCTGAGCTGCATAACTTTTCGTTGACTGGTTTATATAAAATAAACCAAACAGGACAATAACGGCGGTACCTACAATGCCAAATAATAAAACAAATGACCAACGAAGTAACTTGGTATTGTGACGTGCGTAAGTAATATTTTGTTTAACGTTAGGCGGCAAGAGATTAATCACGAGAAAATCTCCTTTGGATCTATCAGTGCCAAACCAGCAACAGTAACGTACATCGAGCGCTCAACACTTCCGGGTGGTTGCAATTTGGAAAAGCCAACATGGTGCCACGGGTCAGACATACGTACCGGTAAACGTAGTGCATTGGTCATATAATCGCTGAGTCCTGGCGTGTTTGCACCACCCCCCATGGTAACGATTTGATCAATCTTACTTTTGTCACCATAACGTTCTTCGTAGTAACGAATCATACGGCGTATTTCTTTGAGTAGTTGTTCCAAAAAGGGTGCCAGAGCAGCCGTGATAT
Organism: uncultured Candidatus Saccharibacteria bacterium; assembly: GCA_964588395.1. GTDB lineage: Bacteria > Patescibacteriota > Saccharimonadia > Saccharimonadales > CAZPPF01 > CAZPPF01. The sequence goes on from CAZPPF010000025.1 coordinate 8,533, forward strand.
CTTTTTGTTTTTTGCTGTAGCTTAGGCCGTATTTCGTTTTAATTACGTGAGCCTCTTGCTGAGTAACCCCTAGTTGTTCGCTAATCCCTCTAGTAAAGTCATCGCCACCACCCTTTACGGTACCGGTTACAATTAAGGCTTTATCGAAGATAGTTATATCGGTTGAAATAGAGCCGAAATCAATCAAGACGGTTGGTACGTCACTGAGATCAGTATGCACAAATAACCGTGCCTCGGAGCTAATAGTTGTTTCCATCGCGACAGGTTCGAGTCCAAGTACGCGCGTGAGCTGATTGTACGAGTCAACAATTTTTTTTGGCACTGCCACGGCAAATACTTCAATTCCTTCTTCGTTCTGGGCAATAGTGGTGTAATCCATGTATAGATCATCAATAGGGAGGGGAATATACTGCTCGGCCTCCATTCTAACTGCTTCAGCAAGTTCCTTTTGTGAGAGTTTGGGTAGTTTAATAACGCGGTTATAGGTGCGAGTGGCTGGGATTGCCACCGCGACCCGGCGTGTAGTTACTTCACCAATAATATGCTTTTCAAAAAGTTCATGAGCCGATTTAGCAACCGATTCTATATCGACAATTACCCCGTCTTTCAGGGCAGCGGAATCAAATTTATTAACACCATAGCCAGTGACCGTCGATTTGCCATTTATTTCCTCAATTTGCATAACTTTAAGGGTACTGTGGCCGATATCAAGGCCAAAAAGTGGTTTATCGTGATAGAAGTATGTGTTATTCATGCTTGCCCATCAAAGCATTGGTTTTCTTACGGTAACTATAGCACATTTGCTCTCTTAACCCCACCTTAGAGCCTTTGATAACGAACCGCTCGCCATGCGAGATCGATCGGTATAGAACTTACCGGGAAACTAGAGTCCATTGCCAGGTCAAATGGTGTACCTGAGTTCGTCGCTATATAGATGTTTTTGCCTGATATTCCTCCTAATGCAG
>CAZPPF010000026.1:0-9387 GCA_964588395.1 uncultured Candidatus Saccharibacteria bacterium
AAGCCCAATAACACCGCTAGAAGCGTGCGGCGTAACAGTACGGTCGCTACCGAAGGTTGTTTGGGCATTTTTGTTAGTTTTGTTTTGGTTTTATTTTGTTTTGTTAAAACCTGTATACCATTATCAGATACGGCGCCCCTGTTAAGCAAGCACTTTGTATACAAAAGTAACTCAAGCAAAATTACCCGTTATAGGTAGTTTTTGATTGGCAAAATGGTTGTGTTTTTGAATACAAAAAGTAAATTTCTATCTGTTAAACAGATAAGCCCAGTTCTAAACTGTTTTACAGAGTGGATAATATCGTTGTGTAGGAAACAATGTTAACTCCTGTCGAACCAAAAGTTTTCCACACCCGATTACCTTTTTTGGGCAAATGGTACCTATTTTTCTCTGCACTGTCCTCGATTAGCATGTGATGCTATATATCACATGCTTGCTGTGGATGTGCCTCGAAAAACAAGTACCATCTTAACCACGTCCAAGCTATAAAAAGCTAGGTACAGCATTGTTATGAGAAGCATCCGCAGGCGATAGCCGAGGACTCTGCTTTGAAGAATAATGTTGTACCTAGCTGGAGGAACTAAGCTATCTTGGTGATCTTGATTTGGGTGTGGTGTTGGCGATGGCCCCGGATTTTGCGAACGCGCTTTTTGGGCTTGTAGCGAATAGCTGTCACTTTGTCGTCTCTGACATCTTGGGCTACGACTTGGGCGCTTACTTTAGCCCCGTCAACTGCTGGAGTACCCACAGATACCTTATCGCCATCAATTACTAGGAGGGGCTCAAAATTCACAGTCTTTTCTTCAGAAACCAGCTCAATATCAAGCGTATCGCCTTCAGAAACGACGTACTGCTTACCACCGGTAGAAATAATTGCTTTTTTGGCCATATTTACTCTTAAAAGAAATTTGTTACCAAAAGATAGTAACAGAGATAGCCCTCCCTGTCAAAGCAGTCTAGGCCCTCTGAAGTCGTATGGTTAGTTGATGTCCTTCCACATTGACGGTTGTCTCAAAGCCATCCACGGGCTCAGAATTGAGGCTAGAAGCTAATGTTTCTTGCTGGATTGTCTTGGAATGTTCCTCAATTGCCTGTTTCAGATCTTCATTAGCGGTTTCTAGAACAAGACGTATGCGGTTTTCTACCTGTAAATCTGCCTGTTTGCGCGCATTTTGAATCTGACGTACTATTTCACGCATCAGCCCTTCTCGCTTGAGCTCTGTTGTGATGGTTTTATCTAGTTTTATAATACGATTTTCGTCTTCAGGATGTACATTTGCTACGTCTTTTACATTTACTTCATCTTTAACAATAACCTCTAGATCAGGAGGAAGTTTTTCGCCACTATACTCTAGTAATTTTAGTGGCTGTCTAACCTTTATTTGTCTATTAATCTCGCTTTTAAACATTCTCTGGCCTAAACCATGCTCAACAATAGTTCGTGTGTCTGCCATTTGTTTCAAAATTGTGTTATTTATTTTGCCAGTCTCTGGCCAGTCACTCAGGTGAACCGATTCCGGCAAACTCGTCCCATCTGTGAGTTCATTCCACAGGTAGTCGCTAATGAATGGCGCCCAAGGAGCCAGTAACTGCGATACTCGGACAAGCGTATACCAGAGCGTGGCATAGGCCTGTTCTTTGTCAGTATCGTTCTCGCTCTTCCAGAAACGGCGGCGCGAACGGCGAACATACCAGTTCGATAGATCTTCAACAAACGCAAAGATAGGATTGATGGCATAGGCCAGTTTGTAGCCGTCGGCGGCTTCTGTTACCTCTGCAATGGTCTGGTTTAATCGTGCGAGCAGCCATTCATCAAGCACATGCTCAACTTTTGGCTGGACCAGCGTTTTTGGTGGTTGCCATTTATCGATATCAGTGTACATTTTGAAGAATTTAAAGCTGTTAAGGAGTGTGCCTAGGACATTTCTGTTTAGATCTTTCATGGCATCACGGTTAAAACGCATGTAATCGCCCGCCACCGCTTGATAATTCGACATCAAATAAAGCCGGAGGCTGTCGGCGCCTTCGTTAGAAAAAACGTCATCTACTGGTGGATAGTTTTTGAGCCGTTTGCTAAGTTTCTGCCCGTCTCCTGCCAGAATAATGCCGTTAACAAGTACGTTTTTGTAGGCAGGCTTATCGAATAATACTGTGGCGATGACATGCAAAACATAGAACCAAAGCCGTGTCTGATCCAACCCCTCACCGATGTAATCAGCTGGAAATGAAGCTTCAAATTTATTGGCATTAGCAAAGGGATAGTGCTGCTGAGCAACCGGCATGCTGCCAGACTCAAACCAGCAATCCAACACTTCTTCGATGCGTTGATATTTTTTGCCGTCTTTTTCAAAAGTTACTTCATCAATAAATGGTCGATGCAAATCATCTAGTTTTATGTCTTTGCCTGCCAGTTTTTTTAGCTCTTCAATGCTCTCTACCACAATGTAATCGGTTTCATCTGCCTCATTGACCCAAATAGGCATTGGTGCCCCCCAATAGCGATTGCGGCTAACTGCCCAATCACGGGCCCCTTCCAGCCACTTACCGAACCTGCCTTCTTTGATGTGGTCAGGCATCCAAGCGATGGATTCAGCAGAGGCTAGCAGCTCGCTCTTAATAGCCGAAACTTTAATAAACCAGGTTGAAATAGCATAGTACAACAGGGGTGTTTCGCAGCGATAGCAAAATGGATAGGTGTGCGTAAAGGTTTCGGCGGAAAAGACCCGGCCCTGGTGCGTAAGATAGTCGATGATTGGCCGGTCGGCGCCTTTGAAGAACTTGCCTTCTACCTCTGGTAATTGACGAAGGTTTACTACGTGTCCACTCGGATCTATGGTATTTAGAACCGGCAGTTTATATTCTTCTGTCAGACTAAGGTCATCTTCACCGAACGCAGGGGCCACATGCAACACACCAGTACCATCCTCAATGCTCACAAAAGGTGCCAATACGACATGGTAAAGATCTGTGTACTGTGAGATACCGGCCCAGCCTTCTGCTTTGAATAACGGTTCGTACTCTTTGCCAACCAGTTCCTTGCCACTCACTTCTTTAGTTACCGTGTAATCCCGCTCATCAAGTACGCTTAGGCGCTCCTTGGCTAAGATCAATGTTTCTTCCAGGCCCTCATCGTTTATATGATGCACATAGACATACTGCTGCTCGGGATTCACGGCGATGGCAGCATTGCCTGGTAAGCTCCATGGTGTTGTAGTCCAAGCAAGTAGATTAGCATCTTCGTCAACCAACTTGAACTTCACGAACAAACTGGGGTCAGGTACGTTGTCTTTGTAGCCTTCATTGACTTCGAAGTTGCTGAGCGGTGTTTCGCAACGTGGACAATATGGCATACTCTTGTATCCCTTATAGAGCAGTCCTTTGTTATGAATCTGCTTGAGTACCCACCATACGCTCTCGGTATATTCGGTATCAATTGTGGCATAGGCATTTTTTGTATCTGTCCACCGCCCAATCCGCTCGAAGAAATCTTCCCATTCACCCTTGTATTTAAAAACAGAGGCGCGGCAAGCAGCGTTGAATTTATCAAGTCCTAGTTCTAGAATCTGTTTCTTACCAGATACACCAAACTCTTTTTCGATGGCAAATTCTACCGGTAAACCATGGCAATCCCAGCCATTTCTACGTTCAACATAATAGCCGCGCATAGTCTTGTAGCGACCCAAGCTGTCTTTTATGCTCGTAACCAGCGAATGACCAAAGTGCGGCAAGCCGTTTGCAAACGGTGGGCCATCATAAAAACTAAAATTCTCCGCGCCTTCGCGCTGAGCTACACTCTTCTCAAAGGTCTGATCCTTAGCCCACTTGGCCAGCATCTTTTCTTCTATTTCTGCAAATTGTGATTTCTTGTCAGGCATCTCTTCCCTTTATAAAACAAAAAGCCCCGTACTCGCAGGAGCGCCTCGGCGCGGTACCATCCTGCTTGGGACTTAATTGCGGGCATTACGGAGCCTCTGGCCGGTAGGTTCTAGTCTCTAAAAGATTTCTTCCCACTCCTTCGCGGTTGATAGCCGCTCAAACGGATTACTGCCAGTATATCTCTGTTATGCATCACACGCAACTACTACTTTGTGTAATACGCTAGCTCGTCTAGGAGTGGCATTTCTTCGCCCACCCAACGTTTGAGCTCTCTTCCATCATCCCCCAAAGCTAAGACGGCTGGATAGGCCATGACATCGTAGAGCGTAGCTGTAGCTGTGCCGTCACGGGTGTCAATATCAATGGTTTCTATTCGGTCAGAGGGGTTGCGACGCCCAAACTCATGCAGAAACTCTTCAATACTACGAGCGTGTTCAGAATTGGGTCGATAGAGCACAAGCACTTTCACCCCGCTAGTGTAGCGCTTTTTAGCGGGCAGTTACAAGTCTGCGAAAGAGATCCGCAGCATGGTCAACGGGGTTAAACGTCCATTCACGATAAGCAAAGCCCTGACGCCAGTTCATATAGGGACGCATGGCTTCCAGCTGCTTACGAGGTATCTCGTAGCCAACTTTCTGCGCATCGTGGATGATCAGCTGCACCAGCTTACGCACCGCGTGCTCAGTATCATCTTTTGAATACGAACGAGGCAATTTCTGGCGACCCATCATCCGAGCAATCAGCCCAACACAGTGCACCAAGATATCACGCCGTTCCTTTAGAGTGTGACGGCGCATATCTGGATACTGTTTTAGGGTTGGGGCGGCGATATGGTAGTGTTTGATCGCCTCCTCTAGATTGATAAGTTCTTCTTCGATGTGAATTTCTTCGTTGAGTAGTGGTTGTTTACGAACCGTTGTTGCTGCCTGCTTAATATTGACGTTTGTTAGTGAGGCAACAGCCTTGAGTGCCTGTCTCATAAATACTTAAACTTCCCTCCGTGTTAGCACAAGGGTTTAGACTACAGGTCTGACTAAAGAGTGTCAAGGATAAGCGAACAGTGGTGAACTACCGGTGCCTTGTGGCCACAGCATGGAGCATTTTGCCATATTCAATGCTGTCCTGACGAGTAGTCCAGTGTTTTTCTTGTGCCAGAATATTCTCTAACTCCTCTCCTGGCACATCTTCAAGCCTACGAAAATCTTGGTCGCTTAAACATCGCACACCTTTTATATCGGGATAACTAAACCCCAGCCTGCACAACCAACTAGCTATATATTCAGCAGAGTAGGCTCTCGATTCTAAACCCAGATTGTTGGTCGAAACCTTTACTCCTTCCGACTCCTGTTCTCCCGAAACAACTGCAAAATTACTGGTGGCAAGCGAAAGAATGCCTTTTGGAAATAAAGCACCCGACAACTTTCTCATCATGTCCTTGGCATCTTCAGTTTTTGCGTATTGGACCACACCGTGTAGCATGATGAGATCGTAGCGAGGCATTATCACTTGTAGCGGGTCTCTTTCGAGTATTTTTATACGATCTTCTAGGCCATTGTCCTGAACTGCTTCTCGAGCGAGTTCGTTTTCACTCGGACTTGGATCCCAGTAGTGGACAAACAATCCTTGCTGAGCGACCCATATACTATCGCGACCATCGCCACCTCCATAATCCAATACAGGCGACAACGCATTTCTTACTACTGGTTGTATTCGGGTCCGAATTACTTCTTGACGTACATTTCCACGAACGGTCTCATAGTACGCCCTAAACTGCTCCACAGCTGGCTCAAAGATAGGTGTATTTGGTTCTGTCATACCACCCTACTCCTTGTTGTTAGTTGCTCCATAGCTAGAGCTTCTCTTGTACTGCACTGCCCGCGACGCTAGCGAGGACCCTGCAATGCAGATCAATGAGAAGCGATTAACTTTCTAGCTACAGCCGGTAGTACTTCCACACGAGGTGCAGACGTAGCAGGTGCCGGCGCGTTGCGTTTGGTTGCCGCAGTTGTAGCACAAGGGTGCTGTGTCGATGTTAGCGGCAGTCTTGGTCTCTTTGGCTGATTTGCTAATTGCCACGGGCTGCTCGATCACCGTAGGTGTTGCAGCTACTGCAGCTGGTGCTGGGGCGGCCTTCTCTGACTCGATCGCCTCAATCTCACCCAGCAGACTGGTCTGCTCTTCTGGCATATCATCGATATCTGCCAGACCTAGTTCAAGCCGGTCATCGAATGACAGATAGGTCAGTGCTAACCGTCGGAAAATGTAGTCGACAATTGATGAGGCTGTACGGATATCAGCATCATCAGTAATACCAGATGGTGCAAAGGACATGTGGGCCATTCCCTTTACGTAAGTCTTCAGTGGTACGCCGTATTGCAAGCCATAGCTAATGGAACGTCCAAAGGAGTCCATGAGGCCAGACAAAGTTGAACCAATCTTAGCAATGCTCACAAACAGTTCGCCTGGAGTGCCATCTTCGAATTCACCAGTGGTAAAGTAGCCGTGAACACCACCCACCGTAAAGCTAAAGGTCTTAGCGGTGCGAACTTTTGGCAAAGGGCGGCGGACAGCGCCGCTTAAAACGATGCGGTCATCGAGAGCGGTAACACCGGCAGCAACTGGAACAGCAGCAACTGGTTCTTTCTCTTCTGCACCCTCTTTCTTGGTCATAGATAGCGGCTGACCTACCTTGGAGTTATCGCGGTAGATAGCTACGGCCTTTAGGCCCATGCGCCAAGAGTCAATGTGCAGCTGCTCAATGTCTTCGACGGTTGCATCAGCTGGCATGTTCACCGTTTTGCTAATTGCGCCGGACAAAAACGGTTGTACGGCTGACATCATCTTTACATGACCCAGATAGTGGATGGGATTATCACCCATGGAGCATGCAAATACTGGTTCGTGTTCTTTCTTGAGGTGCGGGGCACCCAGAATGCTTTTCTCGGTGTCAATGTATTCAATGATGTCACTAACTTGCTTCTTAGTGTAACCAAGTTTCTTAAGAGCGCGTGGCACTGTTTGATTTACAATGCTCATGGTGCCACCACCAACCAATTTCTTGGTTTTAACAAGGCCCAGGTCTGGTTCGATACCCGTGGTATCACAGTCCATCATCAGACCAATGGTACCAGTTGGCGCCAGCAAACTAGCCTGCGAGTTACGTACACCATACAATTGACCTAGTTCGACTGCTTCGTCCCATGAGGCTGCAGCAGCGCTGAGGAGCTCCTCGGAAACCAAGCCAGCATCAATATTAGATACTTCGTCGCGGTGCATCTTGAGTACGTTCAACATACCTTCTTTGTCCTTGTGGTAGCCAGCAAATGGGCCTACGCGGCGGGCAATCCGTGCACTAGTGGCATAGCTGTGGCCAGTCATTAGTGCAGTAATAGCTGCAGCTTGTGCGCGACCCTCTTCAGAGTCGTATGGCAAGCCTTGAGCCATCAATAGTGCACCAAGGTTGGCGTAGCCAATCCCCAGTTCGCGGTACGCACGAGCGTTCTTAGTAATTTTCTCGGTTGGGTACTCGGAGTAACCGACCAAAATTTCTTGAGCAGTAAACATGATTTCGGTGGTGTGCTTGAAAGCTTCGATGTCGAAGCTGCCATCGTCCCGCAAGTATTTGAGCAAGTTGATAGAAGCTAAGTTACAGGCTGAGTTATTGAGGTGCATGTACTCGCTGCAAGGGTTAGAGGCCTCAATCCGACCAGCGTTAGGTGTAGTGTGCCAACGGTTAACGGTGGTGTCGAACTGCATGCCAGGATCGGCACATTCCCATGCGGCCTCAGAAATCTGGCGCATCAGGTCACGAGCTTTAACAGTCTTGACCGTCTTGCCAGTGGTAACGGCTTTCAGATCCCAATCGGCATCGTCCAGATAGGCTTGCATGAATTCATCGGTTACACGAACTGAGTTATTAGCGTTCTGATACTGGACAGAGAACGAATCTTTGCCATCTAGGTCCATGTCGAAGCCGTTGTCCTTGAGCACGCGAGCTTTGCGCTCCTCGATGGCTTTACACCAAATGAACTCTTCTACATCAGGGTGATCAACATTCATGATGACCATTTTGGCAGCGCGGCGGGTCTTGCCACCACTCTTAATAGCACCAGCTGAGCTATCGGCACCGCGCATAAAGCTCAGCGGGCCAGAAGCCGTACCAGCACTCTTACCGAGCTGTTCGCGAGACGAGCGAATTGAGCTGACATTCACGCCAGAACCCGATCCACCCTTAAAAATCATGCCTTCTTCTTTGTACCAATTCAAAATGGCTGGCATGGTGTCGTCCACAGCCAAAATAAAGCAAGCACTGGCCTGCTGAGCTCGGCCTTGGGCACCAATGTTAAACCACACCGGTGAGTTAAAAGCTGCTCGCTGCGTAGCGAGGATGTATTTCAGCTCCTCACGGTAATCTTCGGCTTCTTGATCAGTTTCAAAATAACCTTCTTGGGTCCCTGTACGCGTAATAGTGTCAGCCACGCGGTCTATGAGGTCCCGTAGGCTTTTTTCACGTTCTGGCGTACCAGGCGTGCCAGAAAAGTACTTCTGGGCCACAATATTAATAGCATTGAGTGACCAGCCCTCCGGGAACTCCACGTTCCGTTGTTCAAACACTGGTTTGCTCGTCATTGGATTGACGATGATAGAGTCGCGCTTGACCCACTTGAGTGCATCGTACGCTTTGCTTCCAGGGGCTGTGAAGAGCCTTCGAACCCCCAGGGTTGTAGTTTGTCCCATAGTACCCTCACTTTACGTGGTCTGCTCGCTTTAGTCTGTTAGACATTTTACGTTTACAGGCCGTTTTATATTTTTTGATATTTAATAGTTTTTGTTTAGAGTTGCCGTCCCTATTGTCTCTCTCAAAGGGACTCGGATCAGCTCCCCAGCTCTTTTTAGTTTTTCGGTAATTAGTAATGTACCAGCTGCGCTTTTAATGCGTCAATGAATGCTGTACATTCCACATACTTTTTCTAAAAGGGGCTGGGGAGCAGTTAAGGTCTTGAACTTTTTAAGTTTTGACCTTAACTCGTTCCGTCTTCAATTCACGAATCTGTGATAGCTCTTTTTCAAAGCCGGCGATGTCTTTGAAGCGTCGGTAGACACTGGCAAAGCGCACGTAGGCGACTTCGTTGAGTGGAGCCAACTGTTCCATGACTAGTTCACCAATCTTGCTCGAGGCAATCTCGGACTCGCCACAGGCGTACAGTTCTTGCTCTATCTCACCCACCAGGTGTTCCAGCTGCAAGCTGGTTACTGGTGTTTTTTCGCAGGCTCTATAAAGCCCGGCGAGGAGCTTATCACGATTGAACAGTTCACGAGTGCCGCCGTTCTTAATAACAATCAGCTGGGCTCGTTCAATGCGTTCATAGGTCGTGAATCGGTAGTGGCAATTGGTGCATGCGCGGCGACGGCGAATGGCTTCTCCGTCAGCGACATCCCTGGATTCGATAACTTTTGTATCGGCTTCCTGGCATCGGCTGCACTTCATGCTACACCTCCTTACGTCTTAAA
>CAZPPF010000027.1:0-9211 GCA_964588395.1 uncultured Candidatus Saccharibacteria bacterium
CAACTACGATCCAAAGCCCGCTTTTTACAGTCTGCGAGCTGCACTCCAACAGTAATGTTATCTCCATTAGAATACCGAGAACGAATTAGAAGTTAAGTAACTAGGTCTTTGAACGATTGCCCGGAAGAAAATGCTTCAAAATCTTCAATCGCCATTACAGGCACCTCGTAACCAGCTTCTACTAGCATGGCTTGTGTTTCAGATACCCGACTTTCAGGTACTTCTATATGAGTTATGTCGCCAAAGACAATAGTTTCAGTTGAGCGAACTTCGTGTACCGAAACTGAGCCAGATGTTCTAGCGGGCGCAGCTGTTCCTTCTTTAATTCCAAAGAGTATTGGGTAATTATTCTCAATATCTGAGCCACGCGCAAATATACCAAGTGTACCAGTGGGCTCTTGGCGTACTTTCCTGTACCACTGAGCTGAGCTACTGGCGATGAAATGTTCACGAACACGTTGTCTGCTTTCTGAACGCCAAACCTTTTCTTCTTGAGCTATTTTCAAAGCTAAGGGACCAATAAATGTTGCTGACCACAGTAAAGCAGAGCCATTGCGTTCGCCCTTCTGGCCATTTTCGTGCATATCAGCATAAGCACGGGCATATGTCCTGCTGCGTGCTAACGACACACTGTTCATCGCACCGACAAGATCAATATCATCACGCGCCGGAAGTAAACCACCTTGGTCTATGATACCTTTTAAAACATCAACAACTTTGCCGTCACGATATTGATATCGACCTGTTCCGTGCCAAAACTCAGTTTGCTTAGACACTGCTTCTACTTTTGCTAATGTTTCAGACTTAAGCTCACGACCAGCAACAGTTGAGTCCTTCGCAATAATTCTTTTGGCTACCCTTTCGCTTAAGGGACTACTCTTACCCTTAACGGCTCGTAGCGCCATTAAACCCAAGATACCGCCTTTATATACTTTCTTGTTATCAAATTCTGGCTTGATTACGTTTGATGTTTTTTCCTGTGGCTGCTTTTTCATTTTTTTATTTTAATTCAGAACTAATCGCATATTATCATACTTAAGCTTATTTGTCAACTTATGCTACCTCTGTTAGAATAGCTAGAGTATGGGTTTATCTATAGCCACAGCTACTAACTAAACCAACCTTTTGAGATTACCTTTTACCTACCCGAACCTGATGACAAAAGAACCCGCGGTTATTCTAAAGTATATGTTGCCGAGTTACTGAAATCGCTTTAATTCTTTTTGCAATTTAGGTAGTTTACCAACTTCACCATTGGCTTGTGCGGTCTGTATTTCGTCCTCAACCCTTTTAGCCTTTAGTTGACGTGACTCTAAAACTCCTACCGGAATACCCGAGAAATACTCAACGATACTTTTCACCATTTCAGGGGTATAGGTGCGTGGCTCCGAATGAATTACCTCGATCTTGTCTGAATCACCTTGGACTCTACTAAGAAATTCACTAACGCTTGTGATCATTACGTGTCCACTTTCATTTACGGTGTACTTGACACCGAGACGACTCATAGTAGCGTCAAATATTGCTTCAAATCTTTCTTTAGGTATTCGCTTGTTAGCCCCATTAAATTGAGAACTCCAAACAGAATCCACATCATCTTGAAAGAGCTCTAAGTCAAAAGAGTCTGGAACTAAGGCTAGAATCCCTTCATTATCAAGTTGTCTCAGTTCAGGCTTATCTTTGAAACCTAAAAGCTGTTGGTCGGTTGGTACACGATTGATTACAGTATCAATAAACCTTCGGGGGTCGGTAGTGAGTTTGGTGCCCTTAAAAAAACTTATTCGCTCAGCGTTCCAATCGCGTGCATCTGCCAGCATCCAACCAAGTTCCCAGTCTTCTGAGATAACTGCGTTTGGATTGTAGCCACCGATTGCAGCATAAGCTGCCATTCTAATAGCAGTACTACGACCATTCGTAAGGGCTGGTTCAGGAATAGTTTCTCTATTTTTACCGACTACACCAGTGGAGTAAATTTCTTCAAATGTACTCAACAAGTAGAAAGCAGCAGCTACGTTAGGTTTCTTAACTGCTTCTTGAGGAATATCTAATTCCGTAACCAGAGCGTCCCTAGTTTTATTGTCATTAAGCTCAGACAAGATGCTACTGAGGTAATCTTCCTCAATATGTAATGTGTCAGCATCGTTCGTTACTAAAATGGTGTCACGTTCTTTTGAGCCTCTTTCAAGCAACCTAGCCATAGCAATATCTGCGGCGTATTTTCGACCATTACCAACAGTGGCAGGTTCGCCATCCTCCCACGGTTTAGCAGCAAACACAACCGAGATTTCTGGATGCTCAACTTTGAAGCGTTCAATTTCGGCTGGAGTGCTATCGTTTTCTACAGGCGTAGCAAAGATAACTATCTCAAATGAGCTGGGATCAATGTTCTGTTTTGTGTATTGTTCTAAGGTTTGCCTAATGCGTGAGCCTTCGTTATAGGCTGGAATAGTCACTACTACACTGCAGTTAGGATTCATTGGATGCTCAAAATCAGCTAATTCCAATACTGCATCAACATACCGTGGATCTTGTCTGTCAAAGTAACTACGGATTTCCTGCTGTTCGTCTAGTTCCGCTTCCGGATTTTCATGCAACTTATCAGAGCGGCGGTCTATATATTCACCAGCAGTAAGCGTACCTACTTCAGACCTCGTGTTCTTCACTTCTGAAGCCATGATAAGACTACTGAGTTTTTGTTCCCGTTCACCTGGTCCCACGTCCAACAATTCATAAGTACCGTGTACGGGAAGCTGGTCTATGTGGGTTTGATTGGGATCTGTTTCTGCCATATTTTTATTTTTGATTTAACATTTTCATTATAGCACGCTTATGCTGATTTGTCAATCTAATCTACCGCTGTTAGACTAATAGCATGAGTTCTCTTCAAATTGGGATTGTGGGACTGCCAAATGTCGGCAAGTCCACCCTGTTTAATGCCTTGACAGACAATAATATTTTGGCGGCTAATTACCCGTTTGCCACTATTGAGCCAAATACCGGGATAGTGCCAATTCCAGACCCTCGCCTGAATAAGTTGTCTGAAATATATGGTGGTGCGCCTATAAAGCCAGCCACTGTACAATTTGTAGATATTGCTGGGCTGGTAGCCGGTGCCAGCAAGGGGGAGGGCCTCGGCAACCAATTCTTGAGCCACATCCGCACCACCAATGCCATCGTACAAGTGGTTCGCGCTTTTACTGACCCAGATGTACAGCATGTGGACGATGAGCATGATCCCAAAAAAGATATCGATACCATAAACACCGAACTGGTTCTAGCAGACCTGCAGACAGTTACAAATCGCCTGCCCCGGATCGAAAAAGAATCACGAGCAAATCCAGTACTCAAACCGCAGTACGAAGCTATTAAACAAGCGTATGACACACTTGACCAAGGCCTGCCTCTGTCATCGGTCGCTGACCTAGATACCGAGCACTTATCTGACCTGCAACTTATTACTGCCAAACCCATTATTTATGTATTTAATGTCGATGACACAGCACTGAGCGATGAACAAAAGAAATCAGAACTGGCTGGTATCGTGGCGCCTAGTAAAGCACTGTTTGTATCGGCAAAATTAGAAAGCGAACTTCGAGGACTGGATGCAGGTGATCGCCAGGAACTGCTGGAAAGTTACGGCCAGCAAGAGTCCGGACTTGTTCAGCTGATCCACGCCGCTTATGACACACTTGGTCTGCAAAGCTATCTAACAGCGGGTGAAAAAGAAGTCCGAGCTTGGACCATTCCAAAGGGTGCCACTGCCCCGCAAGCCGCCGGTGTGATTCACGGCGATTTTGAACGTGGCTTTATTGCAGCAGAAGTAGTCAGTTATCCTGACCTTATCACGTCCAGTTCAATGCAAGCCGCCAAAGCGGCCGGCAAAGTTCGCACCGAGGGCAAGACCTACATCATGCAGCCCGATGATGTCGTAGAGTTCCGGTTCAATGTCTAGTATCGAGGATAGGTGTTGGGGTAAAAGCGTGACACGCGGCGCCGAATCGTCAATGGGGAGGACATTGGAGAGACCGGCGGAGTAAAGCGTCTAATACCAGTTGTTGGTGGTTGATTAAGCGCCATTGCACCTAAATCTGCAACTTGCTGTGTGTCAGGAACTGGTTGAGGTTGAGTTGGTTGAGCATAGCTCGCGGGGTCTGGTTGGATCTGCGTTGCTTGTACGCTTGGTTGCGTCTCAGGAGCTGAATTTGCACTGACCATGTTTGGTTGGGGCAATGGTTCATATTGCATTCCATCAGTCGGCTGGTTATTCATCTGGTGTTGGCGCAATTCCATAACTTTGTTCTGAATCAATGTGGTAGCATCACGCAATTTGCGCTGCCGAACACTCTTAAAGACCATCGTCTTATTGATTGTCCGAATAGATATGGCAGCATTAAGCAAGTGATTGCTAAAGTCCACCTCCGAAATCATGTCAAATCGGGTATCTTCCAAATTCAGGAAAAGTGGTTTTTTGTCTATCAAGAGCATGCGATAGTCAGTTACAACTAATAGTGCATAGCCATTTTGGTAATAGCCGGTTACACACGCCAATATTTCTTCATGATCAGACAAAATATGTGGGAGTTCACGGATCTCTGCACGAGCCATGTAACGGTTATAGTGGCCCAGCTCAGCAAGCCGCTTATCCACCTCTTTGAGTGTTTTCATCGCCTTGCCTCCTGTCTTAGTGCTTATATCATGCACCTTTCTTCCCATCAAGGCAGTAATTTTGATCACCAAGCCAAGGAGATTTTTATCACAAAACTAGCGCCAGCGGGCAGTTTATGTCACAATAAAGTATGTTTGCTAATGAAAAACAATTAAAAACGTTTGTTGAGCTGTTTCGAGACGGCACCAGATTAAGTTATTCTAAGAATGAGTACATCATCCGCCCGGGCGAATCACCGAGCGGAATTTTTTATATAGAGAGCGGCTTTGTTAAAGCGTTTAATATTAGCAAATACGGTGAAGAAAATTTACTCATTATTCGTAAAGAACATGAGGTTTTTCCTCTTATTTGGGCTATTACTGGCGAAGAGCGCGATATTGTATACCAGGCATTGTCACCTACATCTGTGTGGCGCGTGAGTTCCGAGCAATTCACAAACTTTTTGACCACTCATCCTGATGCCTTACCTCCCTTACTCGATATGGTTACCGAAATGTATCGTCGCCACAGTGAGCGAATTTTAAATCTTGAATACCGTTCAGTACGAGAGCGACTTATTTCGTTTTTGCTACTCATGGCCAAGCGTTTTGGCGAAAACACCAAAGATGGTGTGCGAATAGCCATTCCGCTCAGGCATCAAGATATTGCTAGTTCTATCAACGCTAGTCGTGAGACTGCCAGCCGCGAACTGTCTTACCTGGAACGCAAAGAACTCATCAGTAACACAACTTCATACATAACACTCCGGGACAAAAAAGCGCTTGAAACGTATCTTTAAGCTTTTGGTTTAGAAATGGCTGGTTTGACGCCTGATGCTTCGTGCCAATTTTGTACGATGTTCTCAATGGTGCCGACAATTGCTTCATGGCTTGGCGTCGCATTATCTTCGTAATAATGGTCGGTTTCCATGTAATTCTCTATAACACTCAAACAATGGATCTCATCCGCCAAAAGGTGCATACGGTCAACTGCCGGTACACTAGCAATAGGTACCGCCACAATAAGTCGCTTGACTCTGAGTGGCTTGAGGTACTCCATTGCTGCCTCCAGCGAAAATCCACTGTTTAGCCCATCTGAAACTAGAATGATGTTATGGTCTTGCAACAAATCTTTTCTAATCAGACCACCCTTGCCGAGCAGTCGGTGGATTTCATCGAGTTTATCTAGCTTGGCCTGCTCGATAAAGTGATAATACTCAGCCTGAAATTCTTCGAGCTGGCCAGTCGAATACATATGGTTATACGTAAAACTCCCGTCCTGTGTAATGACAGCCACCGGCTCTGGTTCACCCGGCAAGCGAATAGGTTCTATCAGTAACATCGTAATGCTACAGCGGAGTTGAGCAGCAATTTGTGCTCCCACTACCACCCCACCATCTGAAAGTGCAAGTATAGTTGTTTTTTCTTTTTGGTAGTTTTTTAGCTCTTGCGCCAATTTCTGACCAGCTTCAACACGACTCTTGAAGTACATATAGCCAAAGTATAGCGATTCTTATGCTTTTCTCAAAAGATAAAACCGCTCGCGATTGCCCTTGGCACCGGCCACTTCCGAGTCGGCCTTGTCCAAAATTACGTACACATTTTGTACCCAGTTTTCAAAGTCTTTTAGGATATTTCGGCGAATAGTATCGTTTTTGATAATACCTTTGTTGACCTCTGTTTTTCCTGCTTCAAACTGTGGTTTGACCATAGCTACTATCTGCGTTTGTTTACTTACTAATGCAGTGAGCTGTGGAAGAATATCGCGAAGCGAAATAAACGAAAGATCTATCAGGATCAGGTCAAAGGTGACCGTGGTTTGTTTTGTGAAGTCACGAATGTCGGTTTGCTCATGCAGTTCCACCCTTTCGTCTACCCGCAGGGTGGGATGCAGTTGATTGCTACCTACATCTACGGCCACTACCCTGGCGGCACCATGTTGCAATGCGTAGTCAGTAAAGCCACCAGTACTCGAGCCCACATCTAGCACCGTTTTATCTTTGAAATTTAGGTTTAGTTTTTGGACCACCGAAGCCAACTTAAGCCCAGCCCGACTGACGTATTGCTCTTTGGTAGTCAGTTGTATATTGTCATCATTACTCACCAGAAAGCCGGGTTTATCAATAACTTTGTCGTTTACCTTTACTTCACCAAGCTTAATAAAACTCTCCGCTTGGCTGCGTGTAGGTACCAGTCCACGTTCAACCAGTTCTTTATCAAGGCGGCGTTTCATCACTAAGTCTTGATGCGTTCGCGGTATGCACCGGTGGTAGTATCAACAGATATAACATCACCAGTTTTTACAAACGCCGGTACTTTTACCGTAATACCAGTTTCGACAGTCGCGTCTTTGGTAATAGAGCTACTGGTATCACCCTTCACTGCGTCTTCAGCGTAGGTAACTTTGAGTGGCACATTCTTTGGCAGCTCAATATTAATAACTCGGTCGTCAAACAGCTGTGCCACCACACTATCGTTCTCTTTCATGTAGCCCGATTGGTCACCAATAAGGTCTGCCGGAACTTCGAACTGTTCATAGGTTACGCCGTCCATAAAAAAGAAGTTTGCACCATCATTGTATAAGTATTGAACCGTTTGATTGGTTACATCGGCGGGTTCAAGTGATTCATTACCCTTAAAGGTTTTATCGAGAACTTTTCCATCTGTCAGGCTCTTGATTTTAACGTTTACAATGGAGCCACCGCGTCCCATCACCTTTTGGGCGTACTCAACTACCCGATACGGCGTGCCGTCCAGCTGAAATATCGTGCCTTTTTTAAGGTCAGTCACTCCTAGAGCCATTACTTCTCCCTGTTGTATCTCGTTTAATAGTTCTGAAAATTGTGCAGATTCATGCGCATTTGTTCATACGTATGGTAGAACATGTCGCAGTGGGCCGTATCTAATGTTTGGCCACCTTGGGCTCGCACTGTTTTGAGTTCTTGCTGAATGGTTCGGATACGATTTTCAAGATCACGTGGGTTACGCTTGGTCTTTGCGTCGCTTACGAGACCTTGTATATTACTGCGCAAGCTCCCAGCCATTGGGTCGTTAGGCTGATCGAGCACATCATGAAATTTGCGCTCTAAATCAATGGCTTGATTGAGAAATGGTTGGTAATCTGCGTCCATATAACCTAATTATTGGCTACGAACGGCAGAAGTGCAATATGCCGAGCGCGCTTAATAGCCTTGGCTAGACGGCGCTGCTGACTTTCGGTCAGGCCAGTCTTTTTGCGGGTTTCGATTTGTCCGTACACATTCACGTAACGCTGCAAGGTCTTAAAATCCTTGTAGTCAAAATACGGAACATCGGTTCGGTGTTTAAAAATCTTCGCCATATCTATTCTTCTCCTTATACGTTAGTTACCTAGGGTTACGCGTTTCTTAGAGGCACCTCCACAGCCCAGATGTGATATAACCAATCACATCTGGAGCGAGGACAGTGCCGAGGAGAAATGTGTAGCCCTAGAATGGAATGTCATCGAGGTTGATTGGCTCATCACCAATGTCTTCAATCTCAACATCTTTGGCTTTGGTCTTTTTGCTGGGCTTTGGCTTGTTAGCTGCAGCTGGAGCCACGGTTTGGTCAAACTCGTTACCACCAGTGCTAGTACCACCGCCTTCGCCGCGGCCACCGAGAAAAGTGACATCCTGGGCGTTGACTTCTACTTTGCTGCGCTTCTGGCCATCTTGTTCCCAGCTACGGCTTTGTAAACGGCCGTTTACCAGTACGGGACGACCTTTGGTAACATATTGCGCTACGCGCTCGCCTAGCGGTCCCCAGGCTACTACATCAATGTAGTCGGTGGCTTCCTGCCACTCGCCATCTTGAGCTTTGTAGCTGCGGTTGAGTGCCAGACTAAAGCTGCAAACGCTTTGGCCACTTGGAATCTGCCTGAGTTCCGGGTCACGAGTAAGGTTACCCATTAATATTACTTGGTTGAATGATCGTGCCATTCTAATCCTCCTTTACAAGAACTATGTCTTGGATTTATGTTGGTAATCTCACCCTACTACCGGGTCCACCAACTCGTCAAGCAAAATTCCAAAAATTAATCTAAATTTAATGTACTACTCGTCCGACTCATCTGTTTCGGACTCAGTGTCTTCGCTTTCACCAGACTCACCACGCTCTGCGGCCTTGGCTGCTTTTTCTTTCTTGGCAGCTTCGGCTTTGGCGATGGCTTTGAGGTCTGGCTTGGTAATCAAGAAACGGATTACCTCATCGGTGATGTTCAGCGTTGCCTCGATTTTGGCAACTGCATCACCCTCACACTCCACCGTATAAAAAACGTATACGGCGTGCTCTTGCTTTTTAATTGGATACGCCAGCTTACGCTTGCCCCAATTGTCGGTATTGACCACTTTGCCGCCATTATCTTTGAAGATTTTGGTCAGTTTGTCTTCGGCTTTGGACAGATCCACTTCCAAATCCGGGTGGTACAATACAGCAATTTCGTACTCAGCCATTCGAACTCCTTCCTTCGGTTCAAGGCTACGCGCTCTAGATGCCGCAACCTGAAGTTAAGTTTGTAACTGGACTAGTCTACAGGATTTACCCCTGT
>CAZPPF010000028.1:0-9010 GCA_964588395.1 uncultured Candidatus Saccharibacteria bacterium
TTTGTTTTTGAGCACTTTTTTTATTCAAGCGCTACGCATATCTTATCTAGCCCGAAATGGACTGTCAATAGCTCTTTTGCTTAAATTTTCCATAAAGCTGTGTATAACTTTGGAACTTTTACGAACATTTTTGCCTATGCTGGTAGTTGTTGTATTTTCAATGGTCAATTTCAGCTGTTGTTATAAAAGCAGGATCGATCAATAGACATAAGATAATGAATATCTACAGAATAAAGAACATTCGATACAGCGTTCTAAGCTGTTAAGAGGGGTTTGAAGCGAAATAAAGCCCTGTGGGCGTCTTTTTACTTCAAAAACGGTTACAACACCACGCTTTGTCTTTAACCACATGGGAAAGCCGTTGTAATAACGTAAGCTGCGCACAAACGAATGTAGAGCGAACCCAAAAAGAATACCGATAGGTTTCCATAGGCTAACATAGCAAGAATCCGAACTGTCTCAAAGACTCCTACTTGAATAGTCCATTTGACGTATTGATCATGCCAAAAATGGGCAGTTTTAACCCAAGTAATTGCGAAATTCCATAAAATTTGTACCCTGAAAATAGTCAGCACAAGCGATCTCTAACAAGCAGGGAAATACACCATATACTCAGACATCTGTTCGTAAAATGTCTATTTTTAATCAAAAATAGTGTTGTTATGTTAATAACGAATATTTACCTATCTATTTCACTGTATAAATTTTCTGAAAAGGGTAACATTGTAAGAATAACAATGATAGTGTATTGACATAAGCATCTTAATTTGGTACTGTTTAACCACTATGCAAAAACAAAAAGTACCATAGTCCGACCAAAAGTCGCCGTCGCTCTAATGCGTCTAAACACGCAAAAGAGCGGTCAGTCATAAGCCAATGGACGACAAGCGCTAATAAATCTATATTCAAGAGCGCATTTGTCGTCCGGCTTCCAAATTTTTGTTCATTAAGCCATACTGCTTGGTATGCACGTTATCACGTTAATTGGGCTCACGGAGTGCCAAGGGAAATGAAAAAAGGTGTAAGAAAATTAGTCGTTTTAGCCGTCTTGTATGGCGGTTTTTTGCTCTTTTTGTTTAGTACTGATCCACACAAACTAGCAGTTGGTTGGTTAATTTTGCCATTTATATGGCTATTTGTTGCGTTGTATCTAACGTTTGTTTTTCTGTTTGGGGCATTGCGTCACCGTAATCTTCATCCAGCACCACGTCGTCCAAGGCTTACAGCAGCCGTTATTGCTGGTGTACCGAGTTTCTTATTAATACTAGATTCGGTAGATCAGCTAACGCTGAAGGATTTTCTTATATTAATTGTCTTTGCGGCCGTGGTGGTGTTTTATGCCAGTCGCTTAAATTTGAGACACTAAAGCGCCGTTCCTTTGGCTTTCATCTCTTGTTATAATTTAAGAGTATATGGATCCGAACTCTAATTTAACTATGCCAAATCCCGAGTTGCCACCACCGAGGCCGGAGACTGAGGCAGTGGGACAAATGCCCTCTGTAGAACAGATGCCAGAAGTAAGGCCAGCCAGTGCCGAAACAGCTGGTGTTCAGGCTGAACTGCCTCCAGCTCCAGCTGCCCAAAGTGGATTGCCCATGCCAATACCTACGATGCAAATTCCAGATCCAGCCGCAGTAGCTCAACCACAGCCATCAGCTCTGCCCGTAACAGATCTGCCGGATATTGCCGAGGATAATGATCTGATTGAGCAGGAATGGGTTGATAAGGCTAAAGAGATTGTGGAGCGCACCAAGAGCGACCCGCACACCCAAAACAAAGAAATCAATAAAGTTAAGGCAGACTATATAAGAAAGCGGTACAACCGCGAGATTAAAGTAAGCGAAGCCTAAGGGGTGGCAAGGGCATGACTATAGTTTTGACAATCATTGCGATACTCCTGGTTATGATGATAGTGACAGGGGTTATTATTTATATGCACTCGCGCCGGATTTTGAGGGAGCAGAAGAATTTTGAGCGGGGACTCAAGATGGTGCCACTGCGTATTCATTTGCCGCCGATGAGTGATGATACCGAAGTTAGTGGCCGTGACGTGCGCGATTTGATTGAGGAAAATATCAGCAAAGCCCAGATTTTGTATAGCATCATTGCCAGTACCTATAAGAAGAACTTCAAAAACAAGTTTTATGGACAAAGGCACTTTAGCTTTGAAATTATTGGCTCTAAGGGGTTTGTGCAGTTCTACGCGGCAGTGCCAGTAGCCATGGTAGACGTAGTCAAGCAGGCCGTGAGTAGTGCCTATCCGTCGGCGCAACTCGAGGAAGTGGCCGAACACAATATTTTTAGCCCAGTAGGACGAATTAGCGGAACGATGGGCGCCGAGCTAACGCTGAAGGAAAACTATGCCTACCCAATTGCCACCTACCAAGAGCTCAAACGCGACGCGCTGCAATCTTTGCTGAACGCTTTATCGACCTTGGACAAAGAAGATGGAGCTGGCATTCAGATTTTGATGCGACCGGCCAATCCAGGCTGGACCAAGAATGCCCAGGCTATTGCTTCTAAAAAGCGCAAAGGCAAAGAGAATAAAAAGGGAGCAGCGCTGGCTGGTTCATGGGCCAAGCAGCTTATAACGGCACCCGTTAAACCACCAGAAGACAAAAAGGATGGTGCATCGCCAGATAAACCCGAACTCTCTGGTATGGAACAAAATATCTTAGATGCTATTGATGATAAAACCCGTTACCCGGCTTATGAAGTAATGATTCGGGTGGTGACATCTTCTAATGTCTCGCAGCGCGCTCAGGCCATGCTGAACAACATTGTGGCGGCCTTTGCGCTGTTTGATGCGCCGGGCAAAAACGGCTTTAAGCACACACCGGCTAGAGACATTGAAAGCTTTGTGACAGCATTTATTTTGCGCTTTTTCCCACCGGAAAATAATCAGAATATCTTGAACTCGGTAGAGCTAGCCACAATATTCCACTTTCCAGATCAGCGCAACATTCCAACCTCGCAGCTAGAACGCCAAGCCTCTAAGCAAGTGGATGGCCCCCGTAATATGCCAGATGATGGTTTGCTGCTGGGCTACAACATTTTTCGTGGTGCCAAAAAGGCCGTGCGTTTGGCTCTGGGAGACCGCCAGCGACACATGTATGTGGTCGGGCAGACCGGTACTGGTAAATCGACCTTTCTAGAGAATCTCGCGTTGCAAGACATGCTGAGCGGCGAAGGCTTTGCCTTTATTGATCCGCATGGCGATACGGCTGAACGGCTGCTGTCTATGGTGCCTAAAGAGCGCACTGAGGACGTTATTTACTTTAGTCCAGCCGACATGGATTATCCGATGGGACTGAATATTTTTGAGTACAGCACCACGCTTCAGAAGGACTTTATTATTCAGGAAGCTATTAATATGCTCGAGAAACTGTATGACCCGAATCACCAGGGTATTATTGGGCCGCGCTATCATCATTTGTTCCGTAATGCGGCACTAACAGTTATGTCCAACCCAGCCGGCGGGACCTTTATTGATATCCCCAAATTGTTTAGTGATAGGCAGTATGTGAACCAAAGTCTCAAGCACGTGACCGACCCTAATGTCATAGATTTCTGGACCAAGGAAATGCCCGGGTCCGAGCGCTCCAACGAGTTTGGTGAGGTCAAAAGCTGGTTTGTGAGTAAGTTTGGTGCGTTTTTGTCTAATGAAATGATGCGTAATATTATTGGCCAGCCCAAGAGCGCCTTTAACCTGCGTGAGATTATGGACAATAAGAAGATTCTGATCGTAAACCTTAGTAAAGGTCGCACCGGCGATCTGAATTCCAAGCTACTGGGTATGATCTTTGTAATGAAGTTTCAAGCGGCCGCTATGAGTAGGGCGAATATTCCTGAAGAAGAGCGTAAGGACTTTTGTTTGTACGTGGATGAGTTCCAGAACTTCTCGACTGATAGCTTTGCCACCATTATGTCCGAAGCCCGTAAGTATCATCTGAACCTAATTGTAGCCAACCAGTTTACGACGCAGCTGACCGAGGAAATTCGGGACGCAGTGTTTGGTAACATGGGTACGATTGTATCCTTTCGGGTAGGGCAGAGCGATGTCGACAGTTTGAGCCGCTACTTCCAGCCGTTGTTTGACGCCGAGGACTTGCTCCGCGTGCCAAACTACAACACTATTACACGTACCTTGATTCATGGGGTGCCAACGCAACCTTTCAGTATGGCAACGTTACCACCTCTAGGTAAACCCAATCCACAACTGTCTGATGCATTGAAGCAGCTGTCTGCTGCTAAGTTCGGCCGCACCAAAGCCGTGGTTGAAAAAGAAATCTTTGCCCGGCTCGCTACAGAACCAGCTCCTAGACCCGCATTTGGGACTCCTGCCGCCGGTTTTCCTGCTAATTCCG
The DNA here is from genome assembly GCA_964588395.1 of uncultured Candidatus Saccharibacteria bacterium. Taxonomy (GTDB): domain Bacteria; phylum Patescibacteriota; class Saccharimonadia; order Saccharimonadales; family CAZPPF01; genus CAZPPF01. The sequence goes on from CAZPPF010000028.1 coordinate 4,368, forward strand.
CTTACGGTTCGCCTTTGGGTCCGCCAGCCGCTGGTGGGCCTCCTGGAAGCTCGCGACCTATACCGGGGTCTGCGGGACCAGCACCAAAGCCGCCCGGCACAGGATCATTCTTGGATGAGTGGCTCGCCAAGAAACAGACAGGTCCGTCTCAGCCAGGCCGTCCTGGTCAACAGCCAGCCCCTAGTCAGCCATCTGCTAATCCATTTGGCCCACCAACTTCTGGAGGATTTCCAAGTCCAGGTGCAGCTCCTCAATTCCAGCCACCATCTCCACAAGTGAGCGCCACTACGCCACAATCTGCTAGCCAGAATGAGGCAACTATTCCAGCACCACAACCTGCACCTATGCCACCAAGCTCCAGCCTATCTGGTGCTCAACCCCAGAAGGAAGAAGAAGCGACCATTGCCGAGGAGATCCGTCACGCCCTAGAGGATCCAATGCCTGCCGACCAACAAGCACCACCCCCAGCTGGCGAAGTAAGCCTGCAGCAAAAAACCTCAGATCAAAACGACGGTACGCTCATTATTAATCGGGACGAAGACGGCAACCCAAACTAGACGGTGGGGTTACGTCGACCAAGGGCGATTTTGATGAGATCTATGAGTAATCCCACGGCAAAACCAACAACCAATAGGGCAAAGAACACACCAAGATTGTAGGTAAAGCCATAGTGCTTGGCCATGTATAAGAATATTGCGCTTCCGACAAACGCAAACAGGCCCGCGCTTAGGAGAGGGAGTGGTCGGGCCACTGTCTTTTCGGCACCACGACTGACTGCATCGACAGCTGGTTGGTTCACAACATCACTTAGGAGCCGGTTTGGCAGGGAAAGCTGTTTTCGTGTACGAGCTATTAAGCGATCGTAAGCCGCTTGTTTGAGTTCTCTGTTTACTCCTAGTTGGTTTGCTTGGGTTTTTTCGTGATGCTCCACGGTTGTATGGTGGGCAGGCTTGGCCTCGTGTTTAACAGCCTGCTGGATGGCTTCAAGCTGCTTGGCCTGTTCGGCGGGACTCGGTTCAGCGACCTCTGGCTTCGGCTGCACTTCAGCAGAGTGCAGCTGCTCGTGGTGCTCGTGCGATTCATGGCTTTCGTGGTGGGTTTTTATGTGTTCACTCATGCTAAATTTCTCCGCTTGTGTAATCTGCTTTAATAATGGCTAGTTCCTGGGACATCAGGCGGGAGCGAGCAAAGAAGTAGCCTACAATCATGGTCACGCCAAAGCCAATAGCGATAGTTGTGCCAGGGCCAGTATTTGGCAGAGTGTTGGTAACAACCTCAGTGGTCTTGGTCACGCTGCCAGGCAGCTTAATATTGATAGTGTTGCCGTAAACATTGGTCATGGTCAGATCAAAGTGGCCGGGGTCAGACGAAGAAGTAGGGGTGGCAGGAATGGGATTTTTGACCTTGACGGTGAATTGCTTGGAAACGGTCTGGCCGGCTTTTATTTTAGTAGCAGGCCATTGGATGATGCCGTTGCTGTCTTTGGTAGCTCCGTTTAGATTTACGATGTCGGCGTAATCAAGCACGTCACTAATATTTTCTTGGATTACAAACGAGTCAATGTCGACGCTGCCGGTGTTTTTGGCAGACAAAGTGTAGTTGATAACGTCGCTTGGTTTGGCAGTAGTGTTGTTGGCGTCTGTAACGTTGGCAGTTACATTGGAAGCTTTCTTGCTAAACACTAAACAGGCGGTTTTGTCGGTGCGTGTTTGGGCGGCCTCGCAGGGTTTACACATATCGCTAGTAATAGGCAGTGAAGGGTTGGTGGGACACTTTATGACTGTAGGAGCGCAAGGATTAGTAGTGGTGGTCTTGGTCGCATGGTTCACGTCTCCGTCCGGCGAAAGATACCAAAAGCCCCAGCCTTGATACCAAGCACCAGTACTGACCGTACAGACAGGTGTTGGTTTGGGTGCGACACATGGATTAACCGTAGTAGTTTTGGTGGCATGGTTGACATCTCCATCAGGTGATTGATACCAAAAGCCCCAACCCTGATACCAGTTCAGGCACACTGGCTTTGGTGCTGGGGCGGGCGGCAAGCCAATAAAGACCAAGTTGCCGCAATCAAACAAGAGGAAGAAGGTTTTGCCATTGGTACCGGTGCCGCGAATGGCTTGGTAGGTGGATGAGCTGGCTCCATCCCAGCTCCACAAGAAGCGGAGCCAAAACGTCGTACCACTTACGTCTACCGGTGTTTCACCAGCTTTACCGTACGGCAAACGACCCATAGAATACAACTGACTACTGTAATCACGGGAGTTAAGGCTGACGACACCACCAGCAGCAACGTTATCGCAGGTAATACTGAAGTGAGCCAGTATATCCCGATAACCCTGCACATTATTGATACAGTCGGACAAAGCTTCATATTGACTGCCAAAACCACCATTGATGAGGTCATTGCTTGAACTAGCTAGCGAGGGCTGAGGAGGCGACATAATGGCTACTATCTGCACAATCATAGCCAGGGCTATAAATAGGAAGCCCAGTCTACGAATAGAAGTTTCACGCTTGAGACGCTGGGCGTAGAAAGACACCTGGTTAATTAAACTAGGGTTAAACGGTAGATTGGATAGTAGTTTTTTGAACATTTTTATTGTTTTACTAAAGCGTTCACGGTTAATTTAATCACAAAACAGTACAGGTGTCGAAATTATTGCTCAAAGAGTTGTTTTACAAGGTGCTTTCCTCTATAATATATAGGTAGTGACAGGGAATAATAAAGACCTCGAGGGTTAGTTAGTAATGGCAAAAAGTTCAGGTTATGATGCTGCTCAAATTCAGGTCCTAGAAGGCCTTGAGCCAGTCCGCAAACGACCGGGTATGTACATTGGTGGAACGGGCTTAGAGGGCTTGCATCACTTAGTGTGGGAAATTGTCGATAATGGCATTGATGAAGCATTAGCTGGCCATGCCACTTTGGTGAGTGTGAAGCTGCTGGCCGACGGCGGTGTAACAGTATTTGACAATGGACGCGGCATCCCAACCGATATTCACCCTAAAACCAAGAAAAGTACTGTAGAAACGGTGCTGACAGTGCTGCACGCCGGCGGTAAGTTTGGTAGCGGTGGTTATAAAGTTTCTGGTGGTCTGCACGGTGTGGGTTCGAGCGTTGTTAACGCGCTTTCGACTCGGTTTTTTATAAAGGTCTACCGCGACGGCAAGGTTCATGAGCAAGAGTATGAGCGTGGCGTGCCGAAGGCGCCTCTGAAGGTTACGGGCAAGACGGACCTCAAGGGTACTGAGATTACGTTTTATCCCGACGAAACCATCTTTGAAAGTATTAAGTTCAATAACGAAACCATCCTAGACCGCTTGCGACACGCTGCTTACCTGACTAAGGGCATCCACACTACGTTTGAGGACGAATCCACCGGCCAGCGCTACGGCTTTTACTTCGAAGGTGGCATTCAGAGCTATGTAAAACACCTGAATCTCGGCAAGGACGTTATTGACGAGGATGTGTTCTATGTAGAGAAAAAAGTTGATGAGAGCGAAGTAGAGATTGCCTTGCAGTATTCTGATGCCTTCAACGAGACGGTTAAAGCCTTTGCCAACAACGTTTATAACCCAGATGGCGGCACGCACTTGACTGGTTTTCGCACCAGCCTAACCCGCGTAATCAATGAATATGCTCGAAAAAATGGCCTTATAAAAGACAAGGAAGAAAACCTAACTGGTGATGATACTCGCGAAGGCTTGACCGCTGTTATTTTGGTCAAATTACCAGACCCGCAGTTTGAGGGTCAGACCAAGAACAAGCTTGGTAACCCGGAAGTTCAAGGCTACGTAACTACGGTCATGAACGAATATTTCTCGTACTATCTAGAAGAACACCCAGCTGTGGCTCGCAAGATTATTGGTAAGGTACTGCTGGCCGCTCGAGCTCGCAAAGCCGCCCGCGCTGCCCGCGATAATATCATCCGTAAAGGCGTGCTGGAAGGTTCTGGCTTGCCAGGCAAGTTGGCGGATTGTTCCAGTAAAGATCCTGCTGCCAGCGAACTCTACATCGTCGAGGGAGACTCGGCCGGTGGCTCTGCCAAAGGTGGTCGTGACAGCAAGACACAGGCTATTTTGCCACTGCGCGGCAAGGTGCTAAATGTCGAACGGGCCCGGCTGGACCGCATGCTTGGCAACAACGAAATTGTGACGCTTATTAAGGCGCTTGGTGTGGGCATTGAAGAGCAGTTTAGTATGGATGGGCTGCGTTACCACCGCATTATTATCATGACCGATGCCGATGTGGACGGCAGCCACATTAGCACGCTACTGCTGACGTTTTTCTTTCGCTTCATGAAGCCGATTATCGATGGTGGCTATTTGTACTTGGCTAAACCGCCGCTATTTGAACTAGTCAAACCGGGCCGTAAATCTAGCGTGTTTATTTACGACGAAGGCGAACTGGATAAAGTACTAAATGAACGCACGGAAGCACGACGCAAAGAAGGGACAGTCATTAACGCCGGGGATGATACCTACAAGCAAGCTGGTTTTGTGGAACAGAAACGCTACAAAGGTCTCGGTGAAATGGATGCTGATCAGCTGTTTGAAACCACCATGAATCCGGCGCAACGTGTGCTGGTTCAGGTGCGTGTAAATGATGCTGAAAAAGCCGATGCAATCTTCAATAAGCTCATGGG
>CAZPPF010000029.1:0-8847 GCA_964588395.1 uncultured Candidatus Saccharibacteria bacterium
ATGAATAGTCTTCTGCTGAACAAATTTTTTTAGTCACTAAGCCAAATAGTTTTTTAACTCTCATGGGGCCAGGGCATTCATCAATATTGCTAACGAACTGACCTACCTTACGTTCAGCGTCAGTCCCAGTGTCACCATATACAGAAACTCGTTCTGATGCACGGCCTTTAGCATCCCTGCATTCAAAAGTGAGATCGGTGGGACCTTGTGGCACACCATATTCAATAGATAGTGAGGCAGAACGCCTATCTTCGGAAATGGTGGCGTGTGCTACCTGGGAGATTACATAGATTCCGGTGATGTCCTCTATACACTCGCCCATATTGGGGCAACCTTCACAAAACTTTGCCATATCTACTCCTTTTATACAGACAAGTTTAATTTATTATCTAAAAATAACCATGAGCTGCTTAATAAACTTCATATTTTGTTTGTGCTTCAAAGGTCGAAGTACGTCCACTGGTCCCATGCCAAGCATAAGCACTATGGAATGACTTCCCTGGGGTTATTCATTATTCACGAAGCTGTTCAGCCAATTTTGCGATATTTTTAACTGTATGGTGTAACTATATTGTTTATAGTATTCCCATGAATCGCCAACGTTACCCCCCAATTTCGCACCCTTCTATTCCATTGTCTAATGTTCCAGATCCTCAAAAACAAGTGGCAGAGGCAAAGCTTGAGAAGGCTATCGGTGACTCGCATGATGTTCTTGCAAGAGCAAGAACCGTGTTTCCATTCAATTTTTTTCCTGACACCCTGACTATTGACCGTTCAAAAGTTACCATAACGCACCGGGGTTTTCTGAACGCAGCTGAGGTAATAAGTTTTAGAATTGAGGATGTTTTAAACGTTACGGCTGATGTAGGGCCAATCTTTGGTACAGTAAAAATTTCATCGAGATTTTTTGAGGCAAACAAACCACACTCTATAAATTATTTCTGGCGCGCTGATGCACTCAAAATAAAACGAATCTTGCAGGGATACCTCATCGCGAGGCAACAAAACATTGATTGTTCTGTGTTTAGTACACAGGAGCTAGCCAAAAAGCTTGATGAACTTGGGAAAGTCGCACCTGAGGAAAAAGTGTAATACGACTATTTATTTTTTGCCAACTACGTTGACCATCCAGAAAATACCAAACTTGTCGATGCACATACCAAAGGTATCTCCCCATGGGGCTTTGGTGAGAGGCTGCTCTTCTTTGCCACCCTCGACAAGTTTATTGTAGTAGCCGGTCAGCTCTTCTTCATTATCACCGCTCAGTGAAATACTTATATTTGTTCCAGCTATATACTCTCTAAACCCTGTAGCTGTGTCAGAAGCCATGAGCGTTATACCATTATCAGCTTCAAGAGCAGCGTGCATAATTTGGTCTGGCCTAACACCATGATCCGTCATGCCAGCTTCCCCAAAAGTCGACAGCTCTAATTTTCCACCAAACACTGTTTTATAAAATTCCATTGCTTCGCGGGCATTGCCCTCAAAACTGATATATGGATTGAGTTTAGACTTCATGTACATCCTCCCTACGATTACGTTGCTATACCTAGTATACAAGGACACGAATCCCAGTATATAAAAACAGTCGTACCAGTAATGCCTGGAACGTTTATTCGTGTTCTACGGTTACTTGGGTTGGTGTTAGAATTTTGCTTACGATTTGATCTAATTGATCATCAGACAAGTTGGCCTTAACTGAATATCCTTCTATTCCAAGTTTACGGAGGCCCGCAGGCGCGTCAGCTTCGTTGAGGTTCGAAATAATATGAACGGGGATATTCTTGCCCCAATTACTGGCGCGCATTCTCACCAAAATTTCATCACCCGCAATATCGGGAACCATGAGGTCAAGTAGTACGAGATCCGGCAGTTCTTTTTGAATAGTGTAGAGAGCTGCGATACCGTCGGAAGCGACAAAGCAATTAAAGCCCAAGAGTTCCAGACGTGTTTTATAGATTTCAGACAGAGCTGGATTGTCTTCGACAATTACAATTTTTTGAGCTACTACTGCGCTGTCCATATTATTGCTCCTGAGGGGTTTGTACGTTTCCTGTTTCAGTAGTTGGTTCGGGGGTTTCGAGCGAAATATCTTCTGTTTGATCAGCCGGTTTCAGAATTTGGTCAACAATTTGGTCGAGTTGATCATCGGACAAACTGGCTTTGACAGCATAGCCTTCGATACCTTGTTCGCGCAAGCCTGCTGGAGCATCAGCTTCGCTTAGGTTAGATATAATCAACACTTTGATGTTTTTGCCCCAGTCAGTGGCCCGCATCCTAGCCAAAATCTGATCACCGGCAACTTTGGGCACCATCAAGTCAAGTAGTACCAGGTCTGGTAGTTCCTTATGTATAACCTCAAGCGCAGTTTGGCCATCGAAGGCCACAAAACACATATACCCTAATAGCTCTAAACGTGTTTTATATATTTCAGACAGAGCGGTATTGTCATCAACAATTACAATCTTCTTTGTAGTTGTCGGATTCATGTAACTATTGTAAGCCTTTCACTCACGCTACGCTACCATCTTTAGCGTCTACACGCTATACTTATGATAGTAATGATTGAAGTATCTGATGATGAATTCCAGGCGATCGTACGTGACGCCATCGATAATATCCCCGAAAAATATGCTGCTCATATCAAAAATTTAGCTTTCGTAGTGGAAGATGAACCTAGTGAGTATCAGCGGCAGAAATTGGAGCTGCTTCAAGGTCAAACACTGTATGGGTTGTATGAAGGTGTACCTCTCACCAAGCGAGGTGCAGGCTACAATTTGGTATTACCCGACAAAATCACAATCTTTAAAAGACCGATCGAGTGGACCAGTAATAGCCAAGAGGCGCTTGTAGAGCAAGTCAAACACACCTTGTGGCATGAAGTTGCACACTACTACGGGCTTGATCATAGCCAGATCCACGACCTCGAGAACAAATAAACCGCTTCTGTTACAATAATCTGTAATGAGTGCGGCAATTAGTCTAAAAAACGTCACAAAACTATTCAGTAATAAGCGGGGTATTGACGGCGTAAACCTAGAGATAAAGTCTGGTGAAATATTTGGTTTTCTGGGGCCCAATGGTGCCGGCAAAACTACTACTATTCGTTGTCTGATGGACTTTATCCGGCCAAACAGCGGTAGTATTAAACTGCTTGGCAAAGATGCACACTTAGACTCGGTAGAAATTAAAGCCAAGACCGGCTTTTTGTCATCAGACCCGACACTCTACGGCAAATGGACAGGTAAACAATACTTGGACTTCTTTGCCCAAGTCCGCGGCAACAACAACGTTGATGATTTAGTAAAGCGCTTGGGACTTGATTTGAATATCCAGTTTCAGCATCTATCCAGTGGCAACAAACAAAAGCTGGCCCTCATATTAGCACTTTATGGAAAACCCGAGCTGATTATAATGGACGAGCCCACCAAGGCCTTGGATCCCCTCCTCCAACAAGAAATCTATGCCATTTTACACGAATATAAAGCTGGTGGTGGCACAGTGTTTGTTTCCTCCCATAACTTGCCGGAGGTAGAGAAAATTTGCGACCGTGTAGCTGTGATTCGAGAAGGCAAGATTGTAGCCGAGGAAACCATGCAAAGCATCCGCGAAATGGCCATCCACTTGGTAACTATTTCTTCAGCGGTAGTCATTAACAAAAAAGACTTCGATTTTCCAAATGTTGAGGTGGCGCATAGCAGTGACAAACACACACTCCTTAAGGTAAAGGGTGATCTGAATCCAGTTATGAAAGCTGTTACAAAATATAAGCTTAAAGACCTCGAAGTAACCCACGCCAATTTGGAAGATATTTTCCTGGAGTACTACAAATGAAACCAATCATTCTAAAGGAATTACGAGAGCGCAGATTTTCGCTCATTGCATACTCCTTGGCGACCATTGGATTTATTGTGCTATACGTTTCTCTTTACCCACAACTGCACGCCCAAGCCGAAACATATACCAAACTATTCAATTCATTTCCCAAAGGGTTTTCTGATGCATTTGGCTTTGATACCAATTTCTTATCGAGCATCCAGACGTATCTGGCAGGAGAGTTTTACAGTCTAACCTGGCAATTATTACTGATAATTTTCGTGATATCACGAGCTGGCAGTACCATAGCTGGCGAGATAGAAAAAGGCACTATTGCTGGTTTGTTGGCACAACCACTGTCCCGTACACGTCTGTTTTTTGCGAAATATTTAGCTGGTTTGTATTCGTTGATTATTTTCATTGTAGCTTCGGTTTTGATAGTCATTCCGGTTGCGTTCTTGTATAACATAGATGTTTGGAGCCGTAACTTTCTTGTTTTAGCAGCGATGGGATTTTTGTTTGGAATGGCCATATACAGCTTTACGATTTTTCTTTCGGCTGTTAGTAGTGAGAAAAGCCGTGTATATGGAATTTTGGGTGGTTTGTTGTTCGTGATGTATGTGCTAAACATTGTTTCGGGCCTAAAACCAGCTCTCAAGAACCTGCAATATGCGAGCCTGTTTCACTACTTCAATTCTTCGGCTATTTTGGGTCATTCACATGTTGGTTTGCTGGAGGTTGGTATTTTCGGCGGTATGACGATTATATTTTCATTACTCGGCTTATACATCTTTAATAAGCGCGATATCAGTGTCTAAGCTATTTTCAAAAAAGCTATGGCAGGTTGTTGGTATTATTGGCAGCCTTGTTATTGTCGTTTTTTATTTACGCGAGCCAAGCTGGCCCACACCCGATAAACTACTTATTTTTCTAACGTTTGTATTTATGGCCTTTGGACAGGCCAAGGCCATGCTGGGCAGACTGCTGCCTTTTGTTGTCATATTACTGGTTTACGAATCATTCCGGGGCATCGCCAGCCAGCTTAATAGCCACGTTAATTTCCTATGGATGCCGTCAGTAGATATTAAATTATTTGGCAGCCTGCCCACCGCCACGCTACAACGTTGGTGGTGGCACGGGCACGTCATGTGGTATGACTTTGTGTTTTATGGCACATACATGATGCACTTTATTTTACCGATTGCGCTGGCAATTTTGATTTGGAAGAAACGCGTTGGATACTATTGGCAAGTCATTAGTACTTATGTCGTTTTGTCTTTTGCAGGTTTTTTGACATATTTGCTTTTCCCGGCGGCACCACCTTGGATGGCATCAGATCAGGGTTATATTCAGCCTCTCACCCACGTTTCCAACTACATTTGGGCATCGCTTGGTTTTCATAACTTTAGTCTTGCCTACAGCAAAATTGCTCCAAATCCCGTAGCGGCTGTACCATCGCTCCACGCTGCCTACGCCACATTGTTTGTGATATTTATCACAAAGTTTTTCGGCAAAAAATGGGGCCTTGTTTCATGTGTTTACCCAATACTTATTGTTGTAGGTACAGTCTATATGGGTGAACATTACGCCATTGACGCGATTTTGGGTATTTTGTACGCCTTTGCATCATATTATCTAGTCAGGTGGTCATACCCTAAAGTTGCTCCTCGTATTAAATCTCTACTGAAATCAATGGAGACCCTAGTTAAAAAGGTCGTATAATGAACCGTATGGTGCCCTCGCTCAAAATTATCAAATTAGTGCTATGGGTGGGGGTTATGACGATTGTGTTTGGCACAATATATGCATCTGGGCAGCATATTTTGCGGGCTGGCGCTAATGATGCGCAAGTTGAACTGGCCGAAGAAACCGCTCGCCAGCTAAACCTTGGTGCTTCACCAGAATCAGTGCTGCCTAATGGTCCTGCGGTTGAATTACGCGATAGCCTACGGCAATACGTCATTATTTACAGTGATGGCGACAAGCAATTGGCCGGAAATGTAAAACTAGATAACCAATCTGTGGATATTCCTGAAGGCGTATTAGAGCATGCCCGTAACACAAACGATCACCGCATAACGTGGCAGCCAGCTGATGGTGTGCGTAGTGACATTGTAGTGAAACGTTTTAGTAATGCTGCTTCCAGTGGTTTTGTGGTAGCTGGAAAGTCTCTCCGCGAAGTCGAAAAACAGGAAGATCAGCTATTACTTTTGTCTGGGATAGGGTGGATTCTGACCGTGATCCCATTAAGCGTATACGTTTGGCTCGCTAATGAACCGCCTGCTAAGAAATCTGCTGGTTCCGCCACTTCTCGATCTCGGCGTGGTGACCGCTGAGCAGTACTTCCGGCACCTTCATGCCACGAAAATCTTCTGGTCGGGTGTATTGTGGAAATTCAATCGTAGTATCATCATCTTGAAAAGATTCGATTTCGGCACTGTTTTCTCCTCCCAACACCCCGGGCAATAAACGAACCACGCTATCGATGATAATCAGTGCTGGTAATTCCCCACCAGTCAGCACATAGTTGCCAATACAGTACTGTTCGTCTATCCACTTCGTTACACGTTCATCATAACCCTCATAACGCGGGCAGACCAAGATTAGTCCCTTGGCTTTAGCTAGTTTCTTGGCTTCGGACTGTTTATAGAGTTTTCCGCGCGGCGTTGGCAGCACCACGGTAGCGTCTGGGTCATGCGTTTTAGCCAGCTCAATAGCCGCCACCAAAGGCTCGGGCTTAAGCAGCATGCCGTCGCCACCACCATACGGCGTATCATCAACTTGCTTGCGTGGACCTAGTCCAAAATCTCGAAGATTTATGTACGAATACTCAACAATTCCCTTATCCTTGGCCTTCCGCAGCATGGAAGTCTCCAGCACAGGTTGCAGCATTTCCGGAAATAAACTAATAATTTGAATCTTCATTGGTTTCATTATAGTTGACGGGTACAAAAAAACCCGGATTTACCCGGGTTGTTCTGTCACATAAAGCTCCCACCTTTTTAGTGGCTCGCAAGAGCTTTCTCGCACGTGTTTTTGTTTAAAGTTCGTCTGTTGACCGAGCTATTGTATCTCAAGCAAAACAGATATGCAACACCTTAGATATCGAGGTCGTCCAGGTCTTCGAGTTCTTTGCGGGTTTTACTCAAGGCATCATCGTCATGATCTGGTGTGACATTCAACTCTTCTTCAAGGTCATCAACGCTTTCGACTTCATCAACTGCAACCGCTTCTTCTTTGGGGGCAGCCTTTTCTTCTGTTTTTTCGGTTGGTCGTTCACTGCGCTCTGGACGAGGTTCGCCATTATCTACAATCTTAAGGTTGTAGCGGGCTTCGTTCTTAGTTCCAAGTGCTCTGAGTAATGTTCGTAAACTTTGCGCAGTGGCACCGCGTTTGCCAATAACCCGGCCAAGATCCTCAGGATCAACGGTAAGTTCTAATAAAACACCTTTTTCATCAATAGTACGTACCACTTGGACGGCATCGGGTTTGCCCACCAGCGACTTTACTACATATTCGACAAACTGTTGGTCAATACTGCTCATGTCAGAAACTCCGTTTAACAGTGTAGTAGTTGTATTATAGCAAATTATTCAGCCGGTTTTTCGGCTTCTGCTTTGGGCTCTTCTTCGGATTCAGTAGCAAGCTGCTCGGGTTGTGCCTCCGCTGCTGGTTCTTCTGCTGGGGCTTCTGTAGGAGGGGTTTCGGTGATTTCTTCGGTAGGGGTTTCTGCGGCAACTTCAGCCGGTGCTTCTTCTTTGGTTTCTACTTCGGCTACAGGTGCAGGCTCGGCTGGTCGATTCTTTCGCAATTTTTCAGGATTACGTAACTTGCCTTCTTTCTTTGAGCTCAGTTCCACCCATTTTGGCAGTTTTACACCTTCTTGCTTTAGGAGTCGAGCAACTCGGTCTGAAGGCTGTGCGCCATGTGTCAAATAAAACTCAGCTTTGTCCTTGAGTAGGGTTGCAGCCTTAGTGTGTGGATCATAGGTACCAATTTGAGCAACAACCTTGCCACTAGTAGGGGTCTGGCGTGAATCTTGTACAACAACGCGGAAATTAGCGTGACCTTTGCGGCCGGTACGTTGCATACGAATAGCTAACATGACTTAAGCGTTCTTCCTTTGCCACCTTAAATTACTAAAATCAGTCTTTGCCACTATACAGATAATAGGGGTAAAAGTCAACGCTAGAGCGCCGTAGACTTACTTTGATATAAAGCTAGTGCAGCTTGAGCGGCTTTCTGTTGACCTGCTTGTTTGCTTGGCCCCACGCCTTCACCCTTAAGCTCACCCTCCACAAACACACCTACGGTAAAGGTTTTGTCATGGTCCGGACCCTCTTCACTCAACACCTTATAGACAGGCGTGAAACCTTCCTTACTCTGTACAAGCTCTTGCAGATGAGATTTTGGATCCATCCACGAGCCAGTTTGTAGAATTTCTTCAAATGTCACCAGCAAACTCTTATGAATAAAATCTTTGGCTGCATCATAGCCTTGATCGAGATACAAGGCACCGATTACAGCTTCGTAGCAGTTGGCCAAAATTTGAGCCCGGGCCCGGGCTGTGCCATGTTTTTCACCACGGCTTAAGCGCAAAAGCGGTTCCATTTCATAACGAGAAGCGGCTGCGCTAATACTCTCTGTACGAACTAACGCACTGCGCCAGTTGGTCAAAACACCTTCTGGATCTTTGAAATTTAGATATAAATATTGAGTAACGACTAATTCAAGCACAGCATCGCCCAAGAACTCGAGACGTTCATTATGTTCACGAACAGTTTTACGGTGCTCGTTTACATACGAACGATGGGTAAAAGCTGTACACAGTAGTTCGGGCTGCTTAAAAGAAACGCCCAGTTTATCTTCGGCAAATGCCTGATAGGGAGAAAAGTCTTGCATGGTGGGATTATTTGTTGCGGGTCCGTATTTTCTTTAGACCGATAAGTATAATCTTACCGATATCTTCGTATTCAATTTTATCAAGCGCCTCGTTGGCTGAAAACCATTTTATACCATTCATCCAATCTT
>CAZPPF010000030.1:0-6242 GCA_964588395.1 uncultured Candidatus Saccharibacteria bacterium
AGGGCAAAGATAGTCCCGACGCTCCGGGTGGTTACAAGGGCCGAATGGGGCTGTACGAAGTGTTTGAGGTCACCGAAAAGATCCAAGAACTGATTCTCAAGCGCTCCACCAGCACAGAGATCCAAAAAGTCGCCGAAGCAGAGCAGGGTATGGTTACCATGCGCCAGGACGGTTATCTGAAAGCCTTAGCAGGCCAAACAACCATTAACGAAGTAAACCGCGTGGCAGCTGCCGATATCGCGTAAGCAAAGGTAAAAATATGCAGGGCCAACCAAGAATAGAAATCTTACTCGAAGAAGTTATAAAGAAAAAAGCTTCAGACCTTCACTTACAAGTTAGCTTGCCACCTATGCTGAGGATTGATGGCGCGCTTACTCCCGTATCCGGTTCCGATGCATTATCCGAAGAAGCGGTCGAAGCATTGATATTTGCCATTCTTGACGAGGACCAAAAACAAATCCTACTAAAGGACAAAGAATTTGACTTTAGCTTTGCGTTTGGCGATTTGGGCCGTTTCCGTGTAAACGCCTTTCACGAACGTGGCAATCTAGCTGCCGCCTTGCGTCTGATTCCAAATGAGCTCTTGACCATTGAACAGCTGGGCTTGCCGGCAATTGTGAATAAATTTGCAGATTATCCGCGTGGCTTGGTGCTGGTAACCGGACCAACTGGTTCCGGTAAGTCCACGACCTTGGCGGCTCTAGTACATAAGATCAATAATGAACGTGCCACACACATTATCACCATTGAAGATCCGATAGAATTTACCCATAAAAGCAAGAAATCGGTCATTGTTCAGCGTGAAGTTCACTACGACACTTACTCATTCTCAGCAGCTTTGCGTTCCAGCCTGCGTGAAGACCCCGACGTAGTGCTGATTGGTGAAATGCGCGATCTCGAGACCATTGCAGCCGCCATTACCATCGCCGAAACGGGACATTTAGTGTTTGCCACGCTGCACACCAACAGTGCTGCCCAAAGTATCGACCGTATGATTGATGTTTTTCCACCGCATCAACAGCCTCAAATTCGGGCCCAACTTTCTAACATCCTCATGGCAATTTGCTCTCAACGCTTAGTTCCAGCTATTGGTGGTGGTCGTATTGCATCAGCCGAACTTCTTATTGCTACCCCAGCAGTACGAAACATTATCCGTGAAGGCAAGAGCCACCAGCTTGAGGCAGTTATACAGACTGGTGCTGAGTTTGGTATGCAATCCATGGACAAAACGCTCGTCAACCTCATTCATAACGGCACGATTAGCTATGACGAGGCCCGCAATGTTGCGGTTGATTTAGACGAGCTTGACCGACTAATGAGAGGCTAATCCCGAATGATTACTTTTAAATACACGGCTCGAGATCCCGCTACTGGCAAAAAAATAACCTCCGAAGTCCAGGCTGATAGTGAACAGTCTGCCGCCAAACTGATCCACGATCAAGGCTTAGCACCGATTGATATTAAGGCTCTTGGTGAAGGCAAGAAAAATGGGATTAGCAAGTTTCTTAACAGAGTAAAAACCAAAGATAAAGTTCTTTTTTCGCGCCAACTCTCAACCCTTATTAATGCCGGTCTTCCACTCATACAAAGTTTACGAAACGTTGCTTCTCAGACAACTAGTAAAGCGTTTAAAGTTGTTATAACCAAAGTAATTAACGATGTCGAAGCCGGTTCGGCACTTTCGGCAGCCATGGCCAAATTTCCTGATGTTTTTAACGAAGTTTACGTAAACCTCATTGCAGCCGGAGAAGCGTCTGGAACCCTCGATAAATCACTCGAGCGTTTGGCCGACCAGCAAGAAAAAGATGCAGAGCTTATCAGTAAAGTACGCGGAGCCATGGTCTATCCATTTATTGTTGTTTTGGTAATGATAGCTGTTTTGGGCTTCATGATTGTTAAGGTTATCCCACAGGTCAAAGAGATTTATAAGGGCATTGAGGGCGCATCTTTACCGCTCATCACGACCATACTACTCGCTATCTCGGACTTTATAATCAAATACTGGTGGGTCGTTCTTATTTTGCTTGGTTTGGGACTATTTTTCGGCAGTCGTTGGGCTCGCACCGGTCCCGGCAAACAGGTTGTCGACAAAGCCAAGATGAAAATGTGGCCCATTGGCCCACTGTTTATGAAGATGTACATGGCGCGTTTTGCCCGTACCGGAGCAACGCTGGTTGCGAGTGGTGTACCACTGATCCAGATGCTTGATATTACAGCCAGCTCTGTCAACAACGTACACATTGCCGGATCGATCCACCGCGCCATTGAAAAAGTAAAAGGCGGTAAAGCCCTGTCCGAGACACTAGAGGGTGACCCCAATTTCTTGGAGCTGGTGCCTAATATGCTACATATTGGAGAAGAATCGGGTGCCATTGAGGAAATGCTCAGCAAAACAGCAGATTACTACGAACGTGAGGTTGATAATGAGATTAGAGCCGTTTCAACAATCATAGAACCAGTGCTTATGGTAGTGCTCGGAGTTGTAGCCTTCATCATTGTTGCCGCTGTGCTGCTGCCAATTTACAGCTTAGCAGGCAAGACTATCATCAAGTAAAAGTGTGGATAAGTGTTGCTTTTATCAACAGATAACCGTACTATGCAAAGCATAAGCATAAAGTAAATAAACGCAAAGGGGGCATTTGCACATGCTAAAACGATTACAAAAATCTAAGGAAGGCTTTACGATCATCGAAGTTCTGATTGTACTGGCTATTGCTGGTTTAATCCTGCTGATCGTCTTCTTGGCGGTTCCAGCCTTACAACGTAACTCACGCAATACAACTATGAAGAATGACGCTGCAGCTATAGCAGGCGGTGTTTCTGAATACGAATCTAACAACAACGGCGGTTTGCCAGCTTCTATGGCTAATGTTACTGGTACTGTAACCATTGGTGCCGCTGGTACCGCTCAAGCTACGGCCAAGATCAATGGCAGCACTACGCTTGACGCTGCTCTTTCTGCAGCTCCTGGTGCAGGTGTACCTAATGCCGGCCACATCGCATACTGGCTCGGTCATAAGTGTGACGCTTCAGCATCAAATCGGGCAATTGCAATCTACTACCCAATTGAAGTTGCTGGTGGTGTAGCAACAACCCCAGGCTGCGTTGAAAGCTAAAAAATAAGCTAAAGCTAATGAAAAACGGGCTGCTTCGGTAGCCCGTTTTCTATGCTAAGATGAATCATAATGGTCGTGGTAATAATTATCATCTTGGGGCTATGCTTCGGTAGCTTTACGAACGCGCTTGTATGGCGGCTGCACGAACAGAGTAAGCCCAAGAAAAAGCGTATAGCGTCCGATAAAGAGCTATCAATCAGCAGGGGTCGATCTATGTGCCCCCACTGCAAACATAGCCTAAGCGCAAAAGATTTAATTCCAGTTTTGTCCTGGTTAAGTCTTGGTGGAAAATGTCGCTACTGCAGAAAACCAATCTCGTGGCAGTACCCACTAGTGGAGTTACTAACTGCTGGGCTATTTCTTTTATCCTACGTGTATTGGCCCTATGGTTTTTACGCCCAGGGTGTAACACTGTTTGTTTTTTGGCTGGTGTTTTTGGTCGGTTTTATGGCGCTTATTGTGTATGACATACGCTGGTTTCTGCTGCCAAATAGAATAATCTACCCACTAATGTGGCTGGCACTTATCCAAGTACTCGTCCTGAGCATTATATTTCACGGTCGCCTAGAGAGTCTCACGACTGCAGCTTGGGGCATTGTTATCGGCGGTGGCCTATTCTATGCATTATTCCAGATTTCCAAGGGCAAATGGATTGGTGGTGGAGATGTCAAGCTCGGTGCGCTGCTTGGACTGATTGTCGGCGGTCCTGGAATGAGCCTACTACTGTTATTTACTGCTTCGCTACTTGGGACCGTGGTAGCTCTACCACTTTTGGCAACTGGAAGGGTAAAACGTGATTCACACCTACCGTTTGGACCATTCCTCATTGTTGCGGCTATTATTGTTTATTTATTTGGGACTAGCATACTTAATTGGTATAGGCGTCAATTCTTATTTTACTGAGGTAGAAGCATCTTGCTTATGCTATACTGACAGCTATGAATAAGGGATTAACATCCCATGGTTATACTATTATTGAAGTCTTGATCGTACTTGCAGTTACGAGCGCTTTATTAGTAAGTGCCATGATCTTAATATCAGGTAGGCAAGCCAAAACAGAATTTAGCCAAGCAGCTAATGATATTCAAGCGCAGGTAAGCGACGTCATAAATAATGTCTCGACCGGTTACTATGCCAGCAGAGGAAACTTTAGCTGCACCAACAACAGTGGTGTACCAAATCCATCCATTGGATCCGACGAACTTGGTACAAAAAAGGATTGTATTTTGCTAGGCCGCGCTATTCAGTTTTCGGTCAGCGGTAAGCCAGCAGATTATAATATTTACGATGTTGTGGGCGTACGAACTGATGCAAGTGGTAACCAGGTTGATACGCTCGCTAAAGCAGGCCCTATTGTACTCACTGGGGCCGTAAATACTACTGAGGCAAAACAGCTTCTTTATGGTCTTCAGGTAGTTAAAATGCAATATTCAAAGAATGGAGTGAAGCTTCCGATCGGTTCAGTCGCTTTTTTGAGCTCGCTCGGCCGCTACAGCTGTCAGGGTTTATGCTCGGGTTCTCAAACAGTGGGTCTATGGCCAATACAGAACACTTCTCTCGGCCAAGATACCGCTACCGCATCGTCAGCTATTAATTCTGCAGGTGCTGCCAATTTTGTCGATCTAGCTGGAGCTCCAGATGGATCAGTCACAGTTTGTTTCCAGAGTGGCGGCACTAATCAATACGCTGTTTTAACAATGGGCAGCAGCAATCGACTGCTTTCGACCAAGATTGACATTTATAGTATTGGTTCAGAACCAGCAGGGACATGCTCATGAGTCTCAAAAAACTTCGTCAAAACGGTGACACTATTATTGAAGTATTAATGGCGCTTGCGGTACTAAGTATAGTCTTGACTGGTGCATATGTTTCTTCCAATCGCAGTTTCAAAAATAGCCGTCAAGCTCAGGAGAGGGGGGAAGCACTCAAACTTATTGAAGGCCAAGTTGAGCAACTAAAGGCAATGTCCGAAGATGGAAACGGTGGAATTTTTAGCAATCTAGATTATTGCATTTCTAGCGGCACAATTATATCGCCTTCAGGTTCGGCAAATTGTAGCTTTGATAGTGGTAGTGTGTCGCCTGGACGTTACAATGTATCAATAAAACACAGCTCAACCACAGATCCAGTATTTACTGTCCAGGCTACCTGGGAAAATGCTATAGGAAATGGCAACGATCAGCTTAAAATTGTCTATAAACATAATGAGTAGCCATGAATAAAACATATAATCGCCCTAATCTTCAGACTTCATCACAAGGATTCACGATAATTGAACTCATGATCGCAACTTCGGTATTTTCTGTAATTCTACTAATTGCGACGTTCGGCGTTTTGCAGATTACTCGCACTTACTATAAGGGCGTAACTGCTGCCAAAACCCAACAGACAACACGAGCAATTATTGATCAAGTATCTCAGGCTATCCAATTTAGTGGCAGTGATCCAATTACCATCACTTCCAACGGTAGCTCAAGAGGGTTTTGTATAAATGGTAAACGCTATAGCTATGAACTAAACCAACAGGTCATAGATAATTCACCCGACCTAACCAAGAATCAAAATTACCATGCCCTCATTGTTGACGATCAAGCAGGCTGTACTGCTGCTACTCAAGCCTTAAGTGTCGATTCACCACCCAACTGCGCTCTTTCCCCGGCCCCGGCTGGGTGTCCGTTTGATGAGCTTATGAGCCCCAATATGAGACTGGCAAATATCAACACGCAGCTGGTTGCCGGCACTACTAATCTCTGGCGTGTAACAGTGACGGTTGCTTTTGGCGACAGTGACTTACTTAACCTGAGCGTTCCGACAAATCCTATATGTAAGAGTGGAGCTGGTGGACAGTTTTGTGCGGTTTCTTCACTCAGCACCACGGTGCAAAATCGTCTAAAACCACTATAATGAGGCATAAGCAGTATGTTTAAGTACCGACTCCACAGACAGCAAAAAGGATTCGTTTCGATATTAGTGACGATGTTTCTAATGATTATTCTTAGTCTGATTGTGATTGGTTTTGCCAAGACGATTCGCCGCGAACAACGCCAAGTACTCGATAGACAACTAAGTACCCAAGCATTTTATGCTGCTGAATCAGGGGTCAATGATGTTGGGAGTGCTATTAAA
>CAZPPF010000030.1:6342-8836 GCA_964588395.1 uncultured Candidatus Saccharibacteria bacterium
CCAAGCATTTTATGCTGCTGAATCAGGGGTCAATGATGTTGGGAGTGCTATTAAAGGACTATCGCCTGCGGCTCTCGCAACACTCGAGGCCAATAGTAATAACTATAAAAATGACTGCCAAAAATTTATTACTGACTACATCCCAGCTCCAGGTAACCAGCTGAGCGGAACAGATGTGGAGTACACCTGTCTCTTGGTTGATCCTGCACCCAGTACGCTCACATATCCCAATGTTGATACAGTAAACTCCACTGTCATACCCATTATTTCTAGCTCGGCCATAAATAGCATTACGCTTAGTTGGCAGTCGACTACTGCAGGTTCTAACTTTGCTCAGTGCCCAGCTACCGGGTTGGATCTAAAAAAACCTGTATGGGATACCAAAGCCTGCGATGCGGGCGTGTTACGCGTGGATCTGGTGCCTACTTCCAACCTAATTCGTGCCAATCTTGCAAGCAGTGTGCTAACAACCTTTATATATCCCCAAAGCGGTGCCACGGGTAGTTTCGGTACTTTGGATTTTACAAACGCAGCCGACCACAATGGATCCACTAAAACGGCATTGTGTAACAGTATCAGGTCTAATCCCAGCCTAAACTCGTGTAACTTTGTAATTTCAGGCCTGGGAGGTAACCAGTATTACCTAAGGGTCCGATCAGTTTATGAGCCAAACACGCTGCTGGTCTGTGCAAATTCCAATGATTGTTCAAGCGGCATTAACCTAGTGGGTGCTCAGGCTGCGGTAGATGCCACTGGCAAAGCCACTGATGTGCTGCGCCGCATTTCCGCCCGCATTGACGTAAGTGGCGGGGGTGAAGGGGTACCGAGTTTTGCTATCCAGTCCAAAGATAGTATTTGTAAGCGTTTAGATGTGACCGATACTAACGCCACATTCACTAGCCCCATCGGCGGGGTTGACATTAGTACTTGTGCGCCCTAATTTCTATTCTTGAGTTCTATGAAACTTACTGTGTACTTCTTTGAGATGTGGATCGGTGACGTGGGTGTAGATCTGAGTAGTTGAGATGTTAGAGTGGCCTAGCAAGGCCTGAACAGACCTCAGGTCAGCTCCATTCATGAGTAAATCGGTGGCAAATGAGTGCCGCAGGGTGTGTGGCGAGACATGCTTAGTAATACCGGCCAGCAGAGCATAGCGAGCGACCATGCGTTGGATACTACGGGCAGTCAAACGATGGAAGTTGCCCGATAAATCGACTTTTTTGCTGCCACTGTAGCGTACAAACAGGGGTTTGGTGGTGTCTTGGCGCTTTTCCAGATAATGCCCGAGCCATTTAGCGGCCTCCGGACTAATAAAGATAGGGCGATCTTTCTGGCCCTTGCCACGCACCATGAACTCGCGGCGCTTGAGATTAATATGGTCCCGGTCTAGGTTAACCAGCTCCGACACACGCAGCCCACTCGAAAACAGCAGTTCCAAAATGGCTCGGTCGCGTAAACCTGGCAGAGTTTCAATCTTTGGCTCAGCCAGCAGGCGCTCCACCTCATCAGCACTCAAAAATGTAACTTGCTTGCGCACTGTGCGTGCTAGCTCTATTTTGTCGGCCGGCAGGGCAGTAATGCCGCGTTTAGCGCAAAACTTTAGAAAGCTGCGCAGAGCAATCAGGTGATAGTTCTGGGTAGTTTTCTGTAACTCATCAGATGTATTTGTGCCTAATCGGTTCAGCCACAGTCGCCATTTGCGTATCAGTTCTGGGTCAATATCGACCACTTTGATGTCTCCAGCAAAGTCGATCAGCCGAGTCAGATAATGGTCGTAGTTGGCAATGGTTTTCTGCGAGCGGTTTTGTTCTATTTCCAGGTACTCTAGGAAGTCGGTTTTGGCTTTTTCAAATCGCATATCATTATTCTAAAGCATAAATAGTATTGTGCGACGTCTCGAACGGCACTCTATCTGTTATACTTAGGAAAAGTAAAAAGGAATTTTTCGTGGAAAGAACACTTATTATCGCCAAACCCGATGCCGTGCAGCGAGGACTCATAGGCGAAATTATTAATCGCCTTGAACGAAAAGGTCTCAAGCTGCTTGGTATTAAGATGCTCAGCTTAGACAGTGATCTCTTGCAAGCTCATTATGCAGAGCACGTAGAAAAAGATTTCTATGCCGATCTGGAAAGTTTTATGCAAAGCTCCCCAGTAGTACTGATGGCCTGGGAGGGTTATGAGTGCGTTGATTCAGTACGCATCATCGTGGGGGCGACTAACCCCAGACAAGCTGATGCTGGTACTATCAGGGGTGACTTCGCCCAAGGTAGTGGCCGCAATTTAGTGCATGCTTCCGATAGTAAGGCCAGTGGGGAAGCAGAAGTCGGCCGATTCTTTACGGACGAGGAACTGTTTAGCTACGACAAAACAGAACTTCAGCACATCTACCCCTCTCAAGAGCAGAAATAAGGGTTGATAGGGTAAAATAAAGCTCGTGCCCCTGTAGTTCAATGGATAAAACAACTCCGTCCTAAGGAGAAGCTGGGGGTTC
>CAZPPF010000031.1:0-8791 GCA_964588395.1 uncultured Candidatus Saccharibacteria bacterium
GCCGCAACCTGAAGTTAAGTTTGTAACTGGACTAGTCTACAGGATTTACCCCTGTTGGTCAATGCATAAATTAAGGATTGACGGTTGGTAGATATTTAGGGCAAAATATGAATAGATGTTTACAAAAACAAAACTGAGATTGGATCCATAAATGAGAGAAGCGCGACTATCGTCTGATCTCCCAGAACGATTCGCGCGCCTCTATGACCACCACACCGGAAAATTTGATACGCCCCTCGATGACCAAGGCATTGTTGATATTGATGGTATGTTTGAACTTGCCATTCGGACCTATCCTTATCAATTACCAGACTTTAGAGACACCGAGAGCAACATTCATCACGTATATCGAACAGAGAATGAATGGCAAGAGCTGGCCGATAGTTATCCTTTCCCATATAGTCAAATAATTCATACATTTAGAAACTCCACGCCCCAGCTTGCATATGTACCCAGAGAGCTGCATTGGTGGACTGAAGAAAGCCAGAAAGCTCCCCCTCCTCCCTCTCTCGAGGTTATGGAGCGACGCAATGAAGCTTGGAGCGTAGCGAGCCTTCTACTAAAGAGTGCTGTAGAGATTTCTCGAGTTCGAAACAAGTATGAAGAAAGAAAAAATGTTTTCTATGTAGTACGCGCTAACCTAGAAGGGCTCACGCCAAAAAACAGCCGTTTAGACTCAGATATCGAACGTTCTGATGGGGAGTATTGGTTAAGTGAACTGCACGGACGCTTAGAGAGCTGGCGATTTCTTGCTGAAAAAGTTAAGCAAGTACCGCCCGAGGATCGAATTGTGGCAGAACCAAAGCTCTTTAGCGTACGTGCTTTGCGTAGGCGTATAAAAAATGGCGCGATAGTGCCCCAGGTTCCTACAGAACTTATAGCTGCTTAGGCTTCTTCTTCGTCCGGGATTTCGTCGTAGACATCGCCATCGGATGCGACTGCAGCGCCGCCGCCAAAGACATCATCCAGGCTACTTACTAGCACTTCACGGGGACGTGAGCCATCTGCAGGCCCCACAATGCCCTGTTCCTCCATCGATTCAATCAGGCGCGCAGCTTTGCCGTAGCCAATGCGCAGGCGGCGCTGCAGCAAGCTGGTGCTGGCTTTACGGGCTTCAATAACCACACCTACGGCGTCTTTAAAGATTGGCTCGTCAGCTGAATCAAATTCCACAACCACTCCACCCTTGCCATTGAGCTGGACAGGCTGGCTCACTACCTCATCATCGTACTGTGGCGGTCGTTGCATACGCAGAAAATCGGTTACCTTTTGGACTTCATCACCCATTACTAAAGCACCTTGAACACGTTTGGGCTTAGACATTTCAGCAGTGCTAAAGAGCATATCGCCCATGCCGAGGAGCTTTTCTGCTCCTACCTGGTCGATGATAGTTCTTGAATCAACTTGGCTGGTGGTCGTAAAGGCAATCCGCGCCGGAATGTTGGCCTTTATAAGACCAGTAATAACATCAACTGAAGGACGCTGGGTGGCAATAACCAGGTGAATCCCAACCGCTCGAGCTTTCTGGGCAATCCGCACAATGAGGGCTTCAACGTCGCGAGCCGCCATCATCATAAGATCAGCTAGCTCATCAATCACGATCACGATATAGGGCATCCCCTCTTCTTTTTTGGCAGTGTTGTACTCCACGATATTGCGCTTTTTGGCTTCGGCCAGCGTACGGTAGCGGCGTTCCATCTCGGCTACTGCCCATTTGAGCGCGCTGATACACTTTTCTGGCTCCGTAATGACACTCGTTAACAAATGCGGGATCTCGTCATAGGGCGAAAGTTCCACGTGCTTTGGGTCAACGAGAATTAGCTTAAGATCAGCTGGGCTGTTACGGTACAGCAAGCTCGTTAAAAGTGCGTTAATCATGACCGATTTACCTGAGTTAGTTTGGCCCGCCACCAAAAGGTGTGGCATGCGATCGAGCTCACCAACAATAGGCGTACCAGAAATATCTTTGCCAATAGTAATGGCTAAAGGACTTTTGGCTGCCTGCCACTCGCTACTAGTCAGTAAACTGGCCACCCGAACGGTAGCCGGTTTTAGGTTTGGCACCTCAATACCAACCGCTCGCTTGCCCGGAATTGGCGCTTCAATACGAATCGATTGCGCAGCCAGGTCAAGTGATAAGTTGTTATCCAGGGCCGCAATTTTGGTCAACTTAACCCCTGCTGGCGGCTTAAGGGTATATTGCGTGACCCGGGGGCCTATGTTGGCGCCTTCCATTTCGACATTAATACTAAAGTTGTCGAAAGTCTCTTTAATAATCTTGGCATTGCCCTCCACATCACCAGCATCGGCTTTGTCCTGCTTTTGATTGAGAAGTTCAATGGACGGAAACTTCCAATCCGGATCACTAGTAGTCATGAGAGCTTGGTGAGATTCGGTCGGTGTTAGTTTTTCGGCGGTGTTTTTGAGAGTTGAGAGTCTAGCTGATGGGCTGTGGTGCTCTACAGGCACGCCTTCATTCATTTTGAAGCCAGTGTCTGTAGCCTTTTGTTTGAGCGCAGCCAGGTCGGTGTCTTCTCCCTCAGGTCGCTTGAAGATGTCACCCAGTTTTAGAAAGACTTTTAGCGAAATCCCCAGCGCGAAAAACAGCGCTAGGATCATAAACACAAAGAAAATAAAGGTGGCCGGCCATTTATCGACAATTGAAAGCGCCATATTGCCTGTGGCTTGACCAACTTGCCCGCCGTGTCCGCCACTAAAGCCACCTGGAACGGTATCGGCCGCAGCAAACAGGGTATGCAGCCAAGCAGAAGCGAGCACGAGTGCCAGCAGCATACTCATAAACTTGCCGAGCGGTATTTTGCGGTCTTCTGCGGTGAACTTCAGTACACCCCAGAGCCCAGCCGCCAAAATAGTCAAATACGCAGCCCAGCCAAAGGTCCAATAGGCTCCGTGAAACAGGTTCTTGGGCAATGGCCCACCAGTTCCAAACCCGCCCAATAGCAGCAGAAATGCTAGGACCAGTAATAGGACTCCGCCAGCCAGCGGCCAGAAGGTCGATTCACTGCTGATTGGCTCAGCTTTTTTGGTCTTTCTTGTTTGTTTTTTCTTTTTGGCCATAACCGTTTTATTATATCAGTTTCAAGTTATTTATCTTCTTTGCCCATAAATTTTCTGTCGGGCTTGAGACGTCGCATATCCTGCGCCGTTTCGTGTAGTCTGTACTGGCTCATTGCTCTATCGAGTCGCCTAACGTTTTGGGTGTAAAATTCATCGCTGATACGCTCGTGATAATGATCATCGTACAGGCCTTCATCAAGCATCTTAAGCTGATAAAGGTAAAGGTCACCATCTACCTGATCCATTATCCACTGTGCGCTCGTAGGATGTTCGTCTAGCTCTGGAGGTGGAAACGGCCCATACTGCATTCCTTCCGAAACCGGATCTGAGTATGGTGGTTGTTCAAATGAGGTCATGATAGCTATATTATAGCAAAATTTACATCATTTGTCAATGGAAGATGTTTCGGCTTATATTGTTGGCTCAAGCGGTATTCTGTGTTCTGGCAATACCGTGTGTTGTGTTGGCTGATCATTAAGATCTGCTAAACCAATTTTAATGATTCGCCTGTCTTCTGCTGCACGTACAACAAACTCAGCTACTCCAACCACTTCAAGGCTAGCTAATCTCAAGTTCATCTCATAGTCATATGATACTTCCAATGGAAGTGTAGGAAATTCGGCTGATTCTGCTGAATGTTTCTTCATTGCTATATGATACCAAGTATTAGCACTTTTGTCAAGTTGGTACTAGTCTTCTCGGGTGGTCTGGTTCAGGAGCTTGGCGCGCATCTGTTGGAAACGTTTTTGGAGGTCTTCGGCCGTGTCTTCCTCGGGCTTTGGCTGTTCAGGAGGAGGAGTGTTAGTGGGTTTCTCGGTCTTCCCTCCTACAACGTTGACTACTGGGA
This sequence comes from uncultured Candidatus Saccharibacteria bacterium, assembly GCA_964588395.1. Lineage (GTDB taxonomy): Bacteria > Patescibacteriota > Saccharimonadia > Saccharimonadales > CAZPPF01 > CAZPPF01. The sequence goes on from CAZPPF010000031.1 coordinate 3,926, forward strand.
TCACAATTGGACTACGGCCGGTTTGCTCGAACAAGAAGTGAGTGACGTGCTCTTTGAGTTCCTGCTTGAAACGATCTAGGTCTACTCGCTTATAGCGCTGTCCAACAGCTCGGCGTAGTTCGGCTCGAAAGTCGTTCATGAGTTGTTCGCTGTCACGCATATAGATGAAGCCACGGCTGATGATATCTGGACTGGTAAGAAGTGAGCCTGTCTTTTTGTCGATAGTCAGAATGATTGAGACTAGGCCTTCTTCGGCAAGCAACAGACGGTCTTTGACCACAATGTTGCTAACGAGGGCACCAGTTTGGTCTACTAAAAGGCTGCCATGGGGCACTTCTTCGGCAAACTCCGCCTTTTCAGGCGTAAAGAGATAGCTCTCGCCATTTTGGGCCAATAGAATATTGTCTCGGGGCCAGCCCTCTTCGATAGCTAGTTCGGCGTGATACTTACGACGTAACATACCAGCGTGCACCGGTATCACAAATTTTGCCCTGACCATATTGAGCATGTCGCGCATTTCTTCGCGACGGGCATGTCCAGAGACGTGCAAGGGCCCACAACCATCAACTTCATGACTGGGTTGTCGGTACAAACGGGCGCCCATTTCGGCAAGTCTGTTGCTAATTTGATCGTAGCTAACCTCGTTGCCAGGAATTGGCGAAGAACTAATGAGCACTGTGTCGCCCACTTTGAGCTTGATGTGCTTGTGGGTGCCTTCGCTCATACGCTGCAGAGCTGCGTTGGGTTCACCCTGGCCGCCGGTGCACATAACCAGTAGCTGGTCGTCAGGGATGTTGGAAGCGTCGCGCATGGGAATAAAGGTACCCTTGGGCACTCGTAAGATTCCTTGGCGGACGGCAATTTCGGCATAGGTCATCATGCTGCGGCCATCCAGCGCCACCTTGCGGCCGGCTTCTACAGCAGCATTCACAATCATCTGAATGCGGTTCATGTTGCTCGAGAATACAGCACAGAAAATACGCCCATCACTTTTGCCGATCACATCGTGGAAACTTTCTTGTAAGGTGTGTTCGGTCGGCGTTCGTCCAGGTTCACTAGAGTAGCTGCTTTCGGTTAGTAATAGTAATACCCCTTCGTCACCGAGCTGTTTGAGTCGATCGGTATCGCTGGGATGTTGGTCGAGTGGTTCGGGGTCGAGCCGGAAATCGCCGGTGGCAATAATGCGGCCAACCGGTGTATCTATACAGACTGAGGTGGCATCAGGAATGGAGTGTGTGATACGTATAAGCTCAATCGTAAAAGCTCCGGCCATCAGCCGTTCGTGATTGTCCATGTTCATGATCATGGTTTTGGGCTGGTACATTTCAGTACCAGGTGGTATATCTTCGAAAGTTTTCTCGACGATTCCGATGGTAAAACGTGATCCGTAGATAGGGGCTGGAAACTTAGGCACAATGTGCTTGAGTCCACCGATGTGGTCCAAGTGACCGTGAGTTATTACGTAACCCTTGATCTTGTGTTTGATAGATTCAAGATAGGTTGGGTCAGCAATTTCGTAATTGATACCAGGCAGATCCACGCCTAAGTTGTTGCCACAGTCCAGAATGACCGCATCGTTTTTGTATTCAATGACGGTACAGTTCTTTTCACCCACGTCTTCGAGTCCACCCAAGAACGTAATTTTGAGTTTATCGAAGTTATCGGTGATCTTATTGGCTCGCTTGCCTTCGTGAGCTTGAGCCGGATTGTATTGGTTGATGATCTTTTGAGCATCTTCTTGGTTGCGTTTTTGGGCACGCAGGGCCGCCCCCCTAGAAACCTTAGGTTTCCCGTTTGGAGGAGTTTGGTTAGGTGTTATTTTATTGTTCTGATTCATAGAATTATTCCTTTCTGTATTAATCAGTATTTGTAATTTTCTTTAGAATGGCGGGGATGGCAGCGAAGTCATCAATGAGCGTTTGCCGCATACCGCCGTTATACAGGGCTGCCGCTGGATGAAACAGCGGCAAGTAGACTCGTCCTTTAAAGCGTTTCGGTTGGCCATGGACCTGGGATATTGAGAGGTCCGGCAAGAAGCAATTGAGACTGTGGCGTCCAAGCGTAATGGTAAGCTTGGGCTGAATTGCATCGAGCTGGGACTCTAAATAAGGCAAAAAGGCAGCTTTTTCATCTGGAAGTGGGTCGCGGTTGGCGGGCGGCCGGTATTTAACGATATTGGTGATATATATGTCTTCTCTTTTGAGGCCGATCATTTCGAGCATTTCGTTTAGGAACTTACCGGCCGCCCCCACGAACGGTTTGCCTTGGATATCTTCGTTTTTACCCGGTGCCTCGCCAATAAATACCAGGTCAGCGTCCGGATTGCCATCACCAAATACCAGCTGTGTGGCCTGTTCGGCCAGCTCTGGGCAGATTTTATTATCTAAAATCTGTTGCTTAATCTTATCGAGTTTTTGCTGCTTGGTTGCCATGGATTAGTTTACTTACTAGCCTTATGAAATTATGGAAAGCACCGATGAAAAACACGAGAGTCAAGAAGTATTCAATGAGGCTGCCGGTGTCTATAGCCCTAGAACCCATCAAATAGGCGGCCAACAGTTCAATGAGGCCAAAAATAAGTAGTCCTCGCTTCGTTTGGTGCCATTTGTGAAGACTGGATATATCCATACCTACTCCTTCTTGTTACGCTCCCGAGCTACGGCTTTCATGCTGAGCTGCAGCCGACCACGGTCGTCAATGGCCACCAGCTTGACGGTGACTTTATCACCCTCTTTAACAACGTCGCTGGTTTTTTCCACTCTGTCTTCGCTTAATTCAGAAATGTGCACCAGACCATCTTTGCCTGGTAATACTTGCACGAAGGCGCCAAAGTCCATCACGCTCACCACTGGTACATTTTCGTAAATTCGGCCAACTTCAGGCTCTTCTGTCAGATGACGAATGAACTGAATAGCTGCATCAATAGATTTCTTGTCTGGGCTGGCAATCATGACGGTACCATCGTCCTTAATATCAATCTCGGCACCAGTTTCAGCAATAATCTTATTGATGGTTTCACCGCCCTTACCAATGACTTCACGAATTTTGTCCGGGTTGATCTGAATCGCTTCTACGCGCGGTGCGTATGGGCTGAGGTCTTTGCGCGGTTCGTCAATGGTCTCAAGCATGTGCTTCAAGATGTGGTCTCGGCCTTCTTTGCCCTGTAATAGGGCTTGTTTAAGGATATCTACCGGCAAACCATGAACTTTCATGTCCATCTGCAAGGCTGTAATGCCTTTTTCGGTACCTGTTACCTTGAAGTCCATGTCACCAGCAAAATCTTCGGCATCAGCAATGTCGCTTAAGATATATGGTTTGTCACCATCCATCATCAGACCCATAGCTATGCCACTGACTGGCCGCTTGAGTGGCACACCAGCGTCCATCAGCGCCAAGCAGCTTGCGCAGGTAGCTGCCATAGATGTCGAACCATTTTGGCTCATAATCTCGGTGACTGAACGAATGGTGTACGGAAAGTCTGCTTCTTCTGGCAAAACAGCAGTCATGGCTCGTTCTGCTAGGTAACTGTGGCCAATTTCGCGTCGGCCTGGGCTGCCAAGGCGACGAACTTCACCCACAGTATAACCAGGAGCATTGTAGTGGTGCATGTAGCGCTTTTCAGTGTTGCGCTCCATTGTGTCTATCATCTGCGAATAGCTTAGCGGCGCCAGGGTCACAATGTTCAGACCCTGGGTCATACCACGTGTAAAGATACTTGAGCCGTGAGCCCTGGGCAGTACGCCAACTTCACTAGACAAAGGCCGAACTTCATCTAGTTTTCGGCCGTCAGGACGGATACTAAGTTCAACAATGCCTTTGCGTACATCTTTGTGCAGCGCCATGGTGAAAGCTTCATGATATTCATCTCTCAGCTCACTATAGTCTTCGCCCATTTTGCCTTCGAAGTGCTCATCTAACTGATCACGCAAATCTTGGACCATTTCGTTGCGTTCAGGATATGGTGCGTGCAGGGCCTTGCCAAGCTTGCCTTCTACCCACGCATCAACTGCTTTTTGAACATCATCATTTGGAAGCACGAGTTCGTATTCTTGCTTGGTAACACCAACTTTTTTCACGAGTTCTTCTTGCAGCTCAACAGCCGGTTGAATCATTTTGTGGGCATACTTAAGCGCGTCAGCAATGGTCTCCTCAGAAACTTCATCGGCACCGGCTTCTACCATCATAATGGCATCCTTAGTACCTGCCACCACTAAGTCAAGTTCACCTTCATTGAGCTGATCCAGAGTAGTAAACGCTTGCGGCTTACCATCAACCAGTCCAACTCTGAGGCCAGCCACAGGACCATCAAATGGCGCGCCAGTTAGCATAAAGGCCGCACTCATAGCGATCATAGCTATCATATCCGGACGAAAATCTGGATCCATGCTCAGGACGGTGGCAACTCCCTGAACTTCTTGGCGATAGCCCTTAGGCCACAACGGCCGGATAGGACGATCAATTAAGCGGCCAATTAGAATGGCGTCGTCGGATGGACGGCCTTCGCGCTTTATAAATCTGCTCCCGCTAATTTTGCCTGCGGCGTAGAAACGTTCTTCGTAATCAATGCTCAGCGGAAAATAATCCATGCCACTGACGCTGCGCGGGCTAACCATAGCGGTGCCCAGCACCACCGTGTCGCCGTAGCGAGCAATCACCGAGGCGGAGGTACGAAAACCAACCCGACCTACTTCTAAGGACAGCTTGCGACCGCAAAAGTCAGTCTCAACTTTTATAATCTTTTTACCAAACGGATTTATGGTACTCATATGTAATAAGTAAACCTTTCTGTCTGAGTATCGCGCGCACAGTGCAAATATATACGGTCCCCTTGTGCGTTATGTAGGGCGATATATCTGGCCTCTGCGG
>CAZPPF010000032.1:0-8100 GCA_964588395.1 uncultured Candidatus Saccharibacteria bacterium
CGGAGGCAAACGAATCATTATAAAACTTCACTCCATTAACTTCTCTACGAAGCTCAATTCGAAATGGTAAGCTGCTGAACGATATCAAAACTTTTCTGGCTGCTTCTACATTCTTTTCAACTTGCCAAAAGGCAGTCAGAGCTGCACAGGCGTTTTGCCAATTGTGCTTGCCGAGCAGTTTTAGCTCATCAGTCTTGCAAATTGTTTGGCCGTCAATCTTAATTGCCTCGTCAACGACTTCCGCGCCGGGTTGCTGCATATACGGAAGTTTGTGCCCAGGACTTACATCGGCAATTTGTTTAGAAGTGTCATTCAATCCGTAGAAAATTGCGTAGTCCTCTGCGGCCTGATGCGCGAACATCTGCTGCTTGGCTGTTACGTACTCGTCCATATCTTTGTGCCAGTCCATGTGTTCGGGCACAACCATCAAACAAACAGCTATGCGTGGCGAAGTCTTGAGGTCAATCAGCTGGAAGTTGGCTAGCTCCAAAACCACCCAATCTTCAGATTGAATACCCGGTTGGAGTAAGTCCAAGGGTGGAGTACCGATATTACCGCCCAGGTGCACACGCTTGCCGGCTGCCTCGAGCATTTTGGAGATGAGTGTCGAAGTAGTGCCTTTTCCTTTGGTGCCTGTGACGCCAATAATGTTTCGAGTCGGGCAAGCTTTGATAAACTCGTTGGTTACAGTGGTAACTTTTTCAAGGATCTCTGACGTGTTTGCGGCCACAATGTCCTTGGGGTGAACCATGGGCGAGCGAACAATCAGGTCAAAACCACCCAAATTCTTAAGATGATCTGGCCCTAGACGTTTTTCAACATTAGTCGGCAGCTCAACAGCGGTGTTTTGATCACAAACAGTTATCTGGTTTTCGGAATTGTTCCAATAATCATAAGCCGACTTGCCCTGCAAACCATAGCCCAAAATGGCGATTTTCATGGGTTTATTGTATCAGGGTTCAAGCTGCTAGTTGGGTTTTGACAAGTTCAGCCACTTGGCGAGGAGTCATGTCGGCCTTTAGGATTATAGCGCTTACGCCAAGCTGTTTCACGCTATCCGGTAATTCTTGTTCACCAACGTTGGTCAAAATAATAACCTTTATGTCTTTGCCCCAGTCAGTTTTGCGCATAGCACCGAGCATTTCATCACCCGTCATTTCCGGCATCATTAGATCCAGCAAGATAATATCTGGATTCATGGTTTCGGCCAGAGACAGGCCCAGTTTGCCATTCTCGGCCGTTTCTACCGTATAGCCTTCCGCCTCAAACTTGATGCGGTACATCTGTGAAATGGCTTGGTCGTCCTCAACAATCGCAATTTTGGTGGCCATTACTAAGATTAAAGGTGATTAACCTATATATTGCAACTAGTTTAAAAATCCAATACTAAGTACGTAGTGTTCTGAATAGTTCATTAAAAGTTTCTCTATCGTTACTTTCGATAGCATTCTTAAGCTTATGAGCATGTTGAATAAAATGCTCAATATTTTCCATGGTGTAAGGATTATATTTCTGAATATCAAAATAAAGTCCTGGATCTTGTAAAAGCATGTTATCTAAGTAGCTAAGCACACCTTCGAATACCGGTGTAGAAAGTTTAGATAAGTCTCGGAGGTGTTCATCGTCCGTTAGAGTTGAGCCCCACGTCAATAGGGCAAAATGAGTAAGTTGTTGAATATAGCTCATAGCTTTGTCGTGTCTGTCGGCATCTATCAATACTGTCTGAGCACCTAGTTGCTGAAAAAGATTTTCCGTAAACTGCTGCTGAGAGTTGTTTTTGTCATCGCGGCCTGGGCAAATGGCAACAGTTTGACCGTGAAAACCACCCTCTCCAGGCCTAAAAAGAGGATGTGTTCCAATTACCCAGGCCTTGCTTTGCAACATTGCCTTGAGTGGTTCACGCTTCAGAGAAGTGACATCCATCCACAATTGCTTCTGATGGCTGTGGGGTATAGCTGCGTGTATAACGTCTTGTGTTGCATGAATCGGGACGGCAAAAATAACTATGTCACTTCGCTCTATGATGCCTGGCATTTCCTGGCTAGAGTTCTCGTCGCAACCAACGACTACATAGCCCTGGCCCTCCAACTGTTTGCGTAACAAACTACCAAACCCGCCGCTAATGCCGATGATACCAATTGTTTTCATACGTATTTCTTGTGGTGATTTTTGATTTATGCTATTACTCTAACAGTATTAATAATAACGGTAAAAACGAAATAGCCATTCTAGATGCTTAGTCCTGAAGATAATGTTCTACAGCTTTTCCGTCAAGCAGCCAACCGGATACCGGCCTATAAAGATTTCCTTCATAAGGAAAGTATTGACCCATCCAAAATAAATACCTTAGAAGATTTTAAACAGGTTACTCCTGTTGATAAGAAAAATTACCTAACCAAATATCCGTTGAAGGACTTGTGCTGGGATGGCAATCTGTTTGATAATCGAATAATATCTGTTAGTTCTGGTTCTACCGGCGAGCCTTTTTTCTGGCCACGAGGTGACACTCAAGAACAAGAAGGCGCCTGGATACATGAACAGATGTACCGGGATATATTTGATATCGGCAATAAATCGACGTTAGTTGTAATTTGTTTTTCAATGGGTACTTGGATTGCCGGTTCGTTTACTACGGCATGCACGATTGAAGTGGCTAACAAAGGTTACAAGATCAATGTAATAACCCCTGGTCTTGAAAAAGAAGAAATAATAAAAGCAGTCAAACGACTTAGTCCATTGTATGAACAGACTGTCATTGCTGGTTATCCGCCCTTTGTAAAAGATGTAATCGATGAAGGGTATCGAGAAGGTATTAAGTGGAAGAAGTTTAAAACCCGCTTTCTGTGGGCGGGAGAAGCTTTTTCGGAGGAGTGGCGCGATTACGTACTACGTTTAGTTGGATCCCGCGATCCATTTTTTGATAGTGTGAATATTTATGGCACTGCTGATGCATCAATACTTGGCCACGAAACACCGGTTTCTATTTTACTGAGACGCCTATACAACCGTCGTAAAACAATAAGCGAGCAATTGTTTGGCACTCCAATTTTACCGGCAATCGTACAATATTACCCACAGAATAGATACTTTGAAGCTATCAATAACGAACTTGTTTTCAGTGCTAACGCTGGCATTCCATTGCTCAGATACAATATCCACGATAGCGGTGGCATTATAGCTTACGAGGACATGATTAAGCCCGTAAAAGCTCAGTTTTATAAAGAACTAGACAAGCATCATATTAACAAGGTAACTTGGCAGCTTCCGTTTATATATCTCAATGGTCGCAAAGATTTCACTGTCACAATTTACGCCGTCAACATTTATCCTGAAAATATTAAAGCCGCACTGGTTGACCCAAAAATGCGCAGCTGGGTTACTGGTCGATTCACCATGGCCACTAAATATCATTCGGATATGGATCAATACTTTGAAATAAACATTGAAGTAGCTAAAGGCGTGAACATAGAAGATGACTATGAGAACTTGGCGAAAAAGACAATAATGAAAAAATTAATGACGCTTAATGCTGAGTTTCATAAACTGAACAGTGCGATAGGTAAAAAATCTGAACCGGTTATTCACTTAATTCCATATGGTGACGAACGTTATTTTAAAAATGGTGTAAAACATCGCTGGGTGAAGAAAGAACAATAGTATGGGACACGCCAAGTTAACCAGTAATGATCATTCTGGACAATGGCCTGCGTTTTTGCGCGACAAATCTGTAAATAATGCCCCAAATACCACTGTGGGTACTCCAGTAGTGGTAGAGATGTCAGTTAAGGGCGCTGAATCTAAGCTGGAAGAACTCCTTACCCAAAATACAGTACTTGAAGTCATCGATAGCTACGACGAGCAATTAGCAGAGTTACTGCTTAGCAAAGACGCTCACTTATACAGAGCAAACGAATCCGTTCAGATACATTCTTTAGCCGATCAGCTTGATAAACATTATGGAAAGACACCCTCATGGAAACTAGGGAGCTGGGTATACTATCCTTGGAACGGCAAGCTACTACACGTTATTGAAAGAAAATCATTCAACGATTTACACACAATTCGTAATCGCGATCTGATTACTAAAGAAGAGCAAGAACGTTTAGCGGCTTTTAACATAGCCTGTTTGGGGATGAGTGTTGGTAGTAGTAGTGCCTTGGCACTCGCACTATCGGGAATATCCGACAAAATTAAATTGGCCGATGGGGCCGTAATAAGTGGGTCTAATCTCAATCGGATATTGGCTGGCATTCAGAATATTGGCCAAGCTAAAACACTTGTAATTCAGCAAAAACTTTATGAAATGAACCCATACCTTGATGTATTCAGCCTTAAGAGCAAGGTTACAAAAAGTAATTTGAACGAGCTGTTTGAAAAACCTTGGAAAATAAACTTGGTCATAGATGAGATAGACGACCTAGAAATGAAAATTTTGGTTAGAGTAGAAGCCCGCAAGCGTCAAATACCGGTACTCATGGCGACGGAGCTAGGAGATAGCGTGATGCTTGACGTGGAACGCTTTGATCTTGATAGTACGATACCTTTATTTCACGGGCTGGTACCAAATATCGAAGATGTATTACGAAAAAAGGATATGACAGGAAGAGAGTGGATGAAATACGCTACCGCGATCATAGGCCCTGACAATGTACCATTAAATATGCAACAGTCACTGCTCAAAATTGGCACGAAAGTCGTGACTCATCCTCAACTAGGCGGGACCGCAATGATGACTGGCGGCGTACTGGCTTTTGCTGCCAAACAAATTGCACTCGGTCATTCACTACCATCAATGCGTAAAAGTATTTCTTTGGAAAAAGTCTTTCTTAAAGAACACAGTTCATACAAACACAAAAGAAAACACGCCAAACATACTAAGATACTCAAACGCTCACTTGGTTCTATGTAACGATTACGTCATCTAGTCTAAGACGAGGCGAGTGTGCAGGCTTGGCTGAACTATAACCAATTCGCATCAACGTCTCAAGGCGCAGGTCGGTTCCGACCAAGTTCTCAATATCTGTGTGAAAATCGCTGGCTTCAACAATGGCGGCCGATGTTGCTTGCCTCAAATCATGCTGAACGGCGATCAAGCCAGCACGTTGATAAGCTCGGCCGGCCTCAAGCCAATATTTTATGGAGTCACCTTTCGCGAAAGTCATAATCAGGGCACTTGACGATAGCCATAATGAACGTTCTTTTTTCACCTGCTTTGTAATATTTAGGCCTTTTCCTACTGATAGGGGTTCAACAACTGCACGTAATGGCTTTAGCCTGAGCGATCGATAGGAAAAACCTGTTTGTTTTGAACTGAACGGCCTATTGATGAGTCCACTTAATTCCTGCCGAAATGCTGGTTGGCGTAGAGCCAAACTGATGCCCCTCGCCGTCAAATCACTCACTACTCTAATTACTTCTGGATCATAGGTTACAACCAGAGAAATATCTTCTGATTGCCAACAATTTTGTATGGCGTTTAACGTAGCTTTTGGTACGGCCTTGCCATTATATTTTGATCTGTCAGTAAAACGTTTTTGTATAGTTTCGAGGGTGATTTCTGGTTTTGGTGGTTTTGCATTCGAGAAGGTTATCAGTACTTCTGAATCATGGAGTTTGTAATGAACGTACTGACCAAATATGGCCGCTGATTGGATGATATTTTCAAGACAGGCACCTATACTTAGCCAGGTTTCGCGTCCTACAGGATCACCAACGCCTAGCCTTCGTTGATTAGAGATGGATATTGTCACCATGTCCTTATCAATCTTAAATTGCCATGGCTGTACATTGTGTACGGAAGGTGCCAGGATGCCATACTCTAAAATTTTTTTGAGATTAACCATAACCATCTACTTTTTTAGGCCCTCACAGTTTAGAATACAATCAACATGGTTCAACTTTTTATCTTGATAATAGCAGGTTTAATTAACATATTGTTAGGCCTGTTCGTTTTGCTTAATAATAAAAAAAGCGTGACGAATAAAATGTTTTGTAGTTTGACTTTTGTTTTTGCCCTTTGGTCTATCGTCACGTTTATTTCAATCCACCCCGTAATACTAGATCAGTTAACGTGGGTGCGCTTAGTGCTTTTTACGGCAGCCTTGCTAAACCTGTTTGTCTATTTGACGTTTGCTGTATTCCCAGCCTTGAATTTCAACGGTCGCAGCAGATTTCGAGTATTTGCTATTCTCTACACCGTTCTTGTTATGGCACTGACTCTGTCTCCACTGGTATTTAAAGGCTTAAAACAAAACGCAAATGGTTCTCATTCTCCCGTGCCAGCCCCTGGCATTGCGTTATTTATGCTTCAAACAATATTGTTACTGGGCGGGGGGACGCTGCTACTAGTTCGAAAATTTATTCGTGCTAGCGGTCTACAGCGACAACAATTCAAAAATATACTTATAGGTTTAATTATAAGTTGGAGCCTCATTGTTACGACTAATTTCATATTGGTACTACTATTCAATGTGACCGCTCTGGTGGCTCTCGGGCCGGCGTTCACTGTTATTTTTAGCGGCACCGTCGCCTATACAATAATTCGAAATCGCCTGTTTGATATAAAGGCGGCTGTTGGGCGTTCTGTCGCTTATATTTTGTCGATCGGATTATTGGTGTTTGGTTATGCGGCACTCTCAAGCCTCATAGTAAATACTACGTTCTCTGACTTTTCGAATGGATCAATTCAACTAGTCTTTAATACCGTCATATTCATGATTGCCGTTCTGGTATACCCTTCTATTAAAAATTTCTTTGATAAAATCACGAAGCGATTATTTTATCGTGATAGTTATGACATAAAAGATGTTTTAGATAAGCTCGGTAACTCAATCGTCACAGAAATAGATCTTCATAAAATTCTTTTCGGTACGCGTCAGGTGCTGTCTGATTCGCTAAAGAGTTCTTTTGTTGAGTTTATCTTATTTAAAGAAAATATTCCGTACCTTGAAGCTGGTACACACAAAACTCTACAAACTGATATCGATAAATTGATGGAACACATTAAAGACCAGCATAAGGAAGTTATAATTACCGACGATTTAGGTCAGCAAAATATATTTAGGCAATGGCTTGCTGATAATGAGGTTGGTCTAAGTCTTCGCCTGAAGACTCAGCATCAAGTGGTAGGCTATATCTTATTTGGAGATAAAAAAAGCGGCGATATATACAACAACGAAGATGAAAGGCTATTGACAATAGTAGCGGATGAGTTGGCCATTGCCATACAGAACGCGCTACGGTTTGAGGAAATCGAGCAGTTTAATGTTACCTTGCAACAGAAGGTGGATGAGGCCACACGCAAACTGCGTCAGACCAACGAGAAACTGAAAGCGCTTGATGAAACCAAGGATGAGTTCATTAGCATGGCTTCGCATCAGCTGAGAACTCCACTGACCAGCGTAAAGGGTTACGTTAGCATGGTGTTAGAAGGCGATGCTGGCAAAATTAGCGATATGCAGAAAAAGCTGCTCGATCAGGCGTTTTTAAGCTCACAGCGCATGGTATATTTGATCGCCGATCTTCTGAACGTGTCACGTTTGCGAACTGGTAAATTTGTAATTGACAGTAAGCCCACACAGCTGGCGGAGGTTATTGAATCTGAAATTGCCCAGCTGACTGAGACAGCCAAAAGTCGTGGCCTAGAGCTAACCTACAGCAAACCCAAAGATTTCCCAATGCTGATGTTGGACGATACTAAGATTCGCCAGGTCATTATGAACTTTGCTGACAATGCAATTTACTATACCCAGAGCGGAGCTAACCGAGGACATATCCGTATCGCCCTAGAAGATAAAGGCACGAGCGTAGAGTTTACGGTAGCCGACGATGGCATCGGTGTGCCCAAGGAATCGCAACATCATTTGTTTACTAAGTTTTATCGAGCCGGCAACGCCCAGCATGCGCGTCCCGATGGTACTGGCCTAGGGCTATTTATGGCCAAGAAAGTTATTGTGGCTCAGGGCGGAGCAATCATCTTCCATAGCGAAGAAGGCAAGGGCAGCACCTTTGGCTTCAGCTTCCCCAAGGCACAGGTTAAGGTGCCAGACCACATCAAACCAGCAGCTCCCAAGAAATCCCTGGCAAAAAAAGCTTGAGCGT
>CAZPPF010000033.1:0-7698 GCA_964588395.1 uncultured Candidatus Saccharibacteria bacterium
TCGCGTGGCTCATAACCACGAGGTCGCAGGTTCGAGTCCTGCCCCCGCAACCATTAGCATTTTGACTCCTGTAAATGGGAGTCTTTTCTTTTTGCCCTGCTTTTATATTCAGTTATGAATAAACGATGAGAAGAATAGTACAAGTACGAAAACGTAAAGCCCAATTATCCCCAAGCAAGTTACCCCTAAGTAGTACAAGGTAGTTATATTCTTATCGTGTCGAGTAATAAAAAAGTCCGCGATGCCAAGAATAAGTAAAAGAAGAAAAGCCAACGCCACCAGGTTACCAAATAGTTCGAGTGCATTACCTTTTGAAGTTACCCATCCGAACAAACTGAATATGAAGAAGCAAATCACTAAGACATTTAAATTTTGAAGGGCATTATGATTATTATCTTTCATTTCAGAACTCAACTTATCCTAAGTATTATTTTCTAATATTCTACCATTATATGATCTTGGTTCATTCAATACTCGCACTCAACGAGATAACTCTGCAAGGATAAGATCCCAATTCGAATGTACCAGGGCAACCAGTTTGAAATAACAGATAGAGATTGGTGCCAAAACCAGTCTCTTTTTGATTTCTAGCTATAACCACATCTGTTATTTAGGTTCGAGTCCCGCGTGGTTGGTTTACTCCCTGTGGTTTTGCAGTCCTTTTGAAGGAAATAGCCGCGTTATCGGTTTGCTTTTTTTGGCTCCCCAGGCTGATTACTACCACTGCCAATACTCCAAGAAGAATACCAAATATCTGGACTGCATTTAATTTATCTTTCAATGCGAATACTGCAATTAAAGATACCAGACCTCCTTGTAGCCCTAAAATCGTAATCGCAAGCCCAGGATTAGGAGAAATTGCGGTCGCACGATAAATAGCTAAATTGCCAATGGCACTCAGCACCCCAGCAATAACTAATAATAGCCATAGTGATGAAGGTACTGATTTCGGAAGTGAGCTAGTAATTACTAGTTGAGAAATAGAAACAATTCCTATAATAACCACTACTACCAAGAGGACAAAAGCGGATGGTAAGCCTTTTCTAATTAGGTATGTAACAATTACCGTCATTACCGAGATAGAAAATAAAGCAAGCAAAGAGAGCAAGAACCATGTATTTTTCATTATCTAAGTATATCCTACGTAGACCCATAGGTTCGACGGTTCGACTATTGTTCGGTAGAACAAGTTAACTGATTGGCTCCTGTTATTTTTACAGAGGCTTTTTATTAGAAGCTAGTTTAAAGCCGGCGGAGCTGGATAGAAAATATCGGTTTTTGGCGGCGTAATGAAGTCTTCAACATTGGGTGCATAAACTTGTATCGTCATGTTGTAACGAGGAAAGAGACAAAGCATCGTACAGTGCTTAATGCCATCTAGCTCACGACTATCTACGTACAGCGTGCCATCTTTCACACTTACTTTAATTTTTGATAGGTCGGGGTTGTCTGAATAGTGCAGATTTACCGCATAGTTCGGGGCAGAAATGTAGGATATGTCTATGTTTCCTTCTGTTACAACCTTACTGAAGGGCTGGATATTCTTAACAGCTGTAGTGTGGAGCGAAGTTTGGTAGCGTTCATTAATGCGAGGTGCAGCGTCAGCCGCAAGTACAAAACACGACACTGAACCGACCAAGAATATTCCTACTAATCCACCGGTAAGCCACGCCCGGACAGGCCACTTTCGTTTAATGATTGCGATGCCTGCAAGTACCAAGAAAATTGATATGATCACTACAAGAGCCATACTGATTGTTAGCAGCCAACTCTCACGGTTGCCTACCGGGAATAGATTTTCCTGGAATAGCTTTCCATTATGTAACAGCATGTAGGCTTTGGTTGCAACGACTCCACAGGCGAGTGCCAAACCAACTAATATCATGCCAACGCCCACCAGCTTAGCAATGACCCGGAACACACTATTTATGATGGTTGCCAGTGAACGATTAATTTTGCGAGCTTTATTTGGTAGCTCAGCTGCGTCTACGGATTTCTTTAGTTCTTCCAGTGTAACTGGTTTACCGCTCATTTGAAGTTTTTCACTTGCGGTTACTGCCGGAGGGAGAGCCAACCAAAACACAATATATATAACTATGCCGATTCCTCCTCCAAATATAGCCAAGACTACAAACAATACTCGAACTAATGCTGCCTCTAGGCCAAAGTAACTAGCAATACCGCTAGCTACACCGGCAACAACCATATCATCGGTGTTACGAAACAGGCGTTTGGTTGGTTGCTCTTGGCTCTTTTGACTCTCACCTTCGCTTGCATCATCACTAAAGTCTTCGGGCTGACCGAGCTGTTCTTTCAAAAACTCAATGTCTTTAGGCAAAACAACCTTTTTGCCCTCAATGCCTCGCTCACTGAGTAGTTCGGACATGCGAAGCTCAACTTCATCAATAAGTTCTTTGTCAGCGACTTGTTTTTGGATACTGCCCAAGTAAGACTTTAGTTCGTTGTGAGCTTCCACTGAAATCGTGTATGCTTGGCGACCTAGGTGTATATGAGTGATCTCGTTCATTTTTTCGTTCCTTTCTCTAGCTTCTTGATTGAATTATCTAGTTTTTGGTAGGTATCTTTCAGGTCCGTCAGCAAACTCTGACCATCTTCTGTTAACCAGTAGTATTTACGAGGAGGGCCCTGTTCGCTTTCCTGCCACTCGTACCCTAGTAACTTCTCTTTAGCCAAGCGATTCAAGAGGGGATATAATGTTCCTTCAACAACTATTAATTCTGCCTGCCTCAGGGCATGAATAATCTCAGAGGTATAAATTTTGTCATCTTTGAGTAGAAGCAAGACAGCATACGTCAATATGCCTTTACGCATTTGCGCTTCAGACTGTCCTGTTGTGCTTTGTTCACTATTCTCATTCATAAACTACCATGCTATACAAGGTAGCATATAAAGTCAAGTATCTTGTTAGTTCAGCTACTGTATTTATTTATGCGAACTACATTTACTTGCATTACCTACTTATTAAGCACACAATCAAGGTAGTAAGTAAGGAGGGTAGTATGTTTGCAACAACAATATTAGGTTTCACGTTGAGTGTCATTTGGTTCTATATGCTCTTCATTGTATGGGTAATCATTGCCTTTTGGCCTGCCCGAGTGGCTGCAAGTAAGGGACACAGTTTCTGGGGTTACTTTATCTTGAGCCTGTTCTTTTTTCCGCTCGCACTTATCCTAGCCTATATGGTCAAAGACGTTAGTGGTCCATCTGCACCAGCTGCAACTTCTACGGATAACTCATAATTTAATCATCAATATAAGGGGGTGAAAATGCTTGGACCAATAGATTACGTAGCTGTTGGGTTTGAAGGAAACAACTTTGACGGAAGTATTCTCTCCGAATTAGCTAAAGCTGTAGACAGCGGTGTTATACGGGTAGTAGACTTGCTATTTATTATCAAAGATAAAGATGGCAATGTTGCTGCAGCTGAGATTGAAGATCAGCACGAAGACATCAAAGAAGCAGTAGGCGCGTTTGGTCTGGGTGATGGTATGCCGCTTCTGAGTGAAGAAGATGTCAACAAGCTTGGCGCTAAAATGGCTAATGATACTTCTGCAGGGCTACTGGTTATTGAGCAACTTTGGGCTAAGGGCCTGAAAAAAGCGCTTATAGATGCTGGTGGTAAATTGGTAGCAGAGGGTCGGATTCACTCCGATGTTGTTACTGCTGCAATTGAAGAACTCGAACAAATCAAGGAATAATAAAGGAGAAGAATCATGATAGGACGACCATTGTCGCCAGTATCAGTGATGGGCGTTAGGCGCCGCCAGCGTCGCCGCGGACTACTTTAGAAGTCGGGGTATTCTGGGCGCAATATTTTTTGGCCCATTTTTTGAGGCCCATAAGGGCTTCTTTGAGCGCAATTGCTTTAGGGGTCAGTTGGTAAACCGTGCGGGGCGGGAACTCTTTATAATGTTTTTTGGTAATAAGTCCGGACTCTTCGAGCATTTGTAGTCGACTTGTTAATGTACGGGGGCTGATACCAGGTGAATACTGTTCTATATCGCTAAAACGCTGAGGTTTCTCGAACAAGCTTAAAAGAATCAAGCCGGACCAATGGTCACCCAGTATGTGAAGAGCCTGCTTGAACTCCTGAATTTCTTCTGATTTGTAATAGCTGTGCATAAGTTTGTATAAAATTACTTTACTTTGGATAGTAACGTGTATTATAGTGGATTTACGTTACTATCTAAAGTATAGCACCTAAGACTATCATTTGTATATTTTGCAAAGGAGGACAAACATGGGATTTTTATCAAAAATTAACGTTATAAAACGAAAAGATTACGTGCCAGAACAAGTGCATCAAAGACGCTGGTGGATACTCGTCGTACTGTGTTTGGCACTGCTCATTGTGATGATAGGTAATACATCACTGAACGTGGCTTTGCCAATACTTAGTCGTGACCTGCACGCCAGTAGTTCTCAGCTCCAGTGGATGGTAGATGCTTACTCGCTGATATTCGCGGGACTGTTGTTTACTATGGGGGCGTTTGGTGACCGATATGGGCGAAAAGGCATTTTCCAGAGCGGTCTCGTACTTTTTGGTCTAGCATCTGCTTACTGTGCATTTATCGCTGATAGCTCAGGGGCAATTATTGCGGCTCGGGCAGTCATGGGTCTGGCCGGGGCGATGATTATGCCTGCAACGCTCTCGATTCTAACTAACGTATTTCCACCCAAAGAGCGGGCAAAAGCCGTTGGTATTTGGGCTGGCGTTACAGGAATCGGTGTAGCCATTGGGCCAATCATGACCGGACTGCTTCTGGAACACTACTCGTGGCATTCAGTATTTTTTATAAATATCCCGATTATTATTGTGACTGTATTAGCTGCAGCTTGGTTAGTACCCAGAACTGCTGACCCCTCTCATGCCAGTCTTGACCCACTTGGTGGCCTGCTTTCAACCACTGGTCTGGTGGCTCTGGTCTATGCCATTATCGAAGCTCCGTCACACGGTTGGATGGCCGGCAGCACACTTGCGATTGGTTTAACTGGCCTAGTCATCTTAGGTTTGTTCATCTGGTGGGAGCTACGTGTTAAACATCCAATGCTGGATGTCCGACTCTTCAAACTACCAGCCTTCGGCATTAGTTCGCTGTCTTTGACTCTGGTATTTTTTGCTCTGCAAGGAATGTTCTTTAGTTTTTCTCTGTTTTTGCAGTTGATACACGGCTACTCACCGCTATCATCGGCTGTTCGATTACTACCTGTAGCGGCAACGTTAACTGTGGCAGCGCCACTCTCAACTCCGCTGGCTAATCGCTTTGGTAAACGGCGTGTGGTGGCTGGAGGGATGTTTATTGTGTCACTCGGTACGCTATTGGTTTCAACGGTAGGTATTAGTTCGTCATACATGCAACTTGTTGGCGGTATGGTGGTGCTGGCCTTTGGTATGGGACTGGCCATGTCACCCACAACGGATCTACTCATGTCAGCCGTCCCTAAAGCGCGAGCCGGAATGGGTTCGGCCATGAACGATACAACCCGTGAACTGGGCGGAGCACTGGGCATAGCGGTGCTTGGCAGCATCCTTGCATCGCAATATGGTACAAAGATAGCCACGGTCATCGTAGGACTACCTGACGCTGCCAAACAAGTAGCTGCTTCGTCACTGGCAGGCGCTATGGCTGTTGGTCAACAAATTGGCGGAACTGCCGGAGATAGCTTTATTGCGGCTGCTAAAGACGCTTGGATGAGCGGCTTCCACCGTTCACTCATAATCGGAGCCATAATTATTGCTACGGCTGCCGTAGTTGCCTATCTTGGCCTGCCAGACAAAGCCGTCGATGTGATCCCAGAAGAAGGCAACTTTGAAGTTGAAGAACTCGAAAAAGAAGGAATCCCCGAACTCGTTGCCGACTAAGATTAGTAGCCTGAAAAATGATCAGTTTTAATATTTCTTTTGCCAACACCCATACTTTGTAGAATCTCTTTGGCAGATGTGACCATGGCATCTGGACCAGAAACATAAAATACACGACGGGAGTAGTCTGGCACAACTCGAGCAATTAGCTCACTACTTAATTTGGCTGACACCATCCCTGGGGCCTCAATGTTTGTATTGCTCAAAACAGGCAGCAACTTTACCCCTAAGCTCCTCAGATTAGAAATAAAACTTTAAAATTTGCTGAGAGATTACGACGTATTATTGCATAATACCCCCCGGGGGTATAATATGATGGGTATGATAGCAGACATTAAGCGTCGTTCGCTTCACCGCACTAAAATCCTTCAGGGGCAGATGCGTGGGCTTGAGAAAATGATCGAAAACGAAGATTATTGTATGGAGATTTTGACCCAGAACCTTGCCATGCAACGTTCGCTGGCTTCGCTTAATAAGCTGATACTGGAAAACCATTTACGAACACATATCAGCGAAGATATGAAAAATCCGAAAAAAACGGACAAAGCTGTAAACGAACTACTTGATCTGTACGAACTAAATAACATTCGCAGCAAATGATCGGGTACGCTTTCGTCGCAGGATACATTTTGTTAGTTGGGGCGGCAACTTTTCTTATGAAGGTAGGCCTCAAAACCCTCAGTCCTTACCAGTTAAATTTTCTTATGGGCATCGGTATGTTATTAACCGGCATACCAGCTTTGCTGATTGCTCATAGATCATTCAAAATGCCAGCAAAAGAACTACCGCTCGGAATAGTTATCGGTATATTAATGGCAGCCGGATCTATATTCTTTGTACTCAGTTTTAGCAAGTTGTCAGCAAGTGTAGCAAGCGTTCTTGCCACACTGTACGTGCTGGTTGTAATTCTTTTGTCATGGGTATTTCTCAAGGAAGGTTTTGATCTTATAAAAATACTCGGAATTGGCTTTGCTCTGATTGGCGCAGGACTCCTGGTCTATCGTTCTTAAATTCTAGGAATACAAAAGAATACCGATTACTACAGAAGACTCCACAATTAGGTAAATAATGTGGCAAATTATAAAAGGTCGCAGGCGATTTCTGACACCGTAAAGTATCCAAACAATATCCGCAATAATGAAGTACACCCAAGTAACCAGTGATACGTGCAGTGCACTGTGCGATTGATAAATAGCTAGTGCCTGCGGAATCATAAAGAGTGGTGTTGTCAGAGAAAAGAAATACACCCAGAATTGCAGGGGTTTTTGATCTATTTGTTTTTTTGATATTGTTCGATGCACCTAATGCCTATCTTAACAGATGGTATATACATAAAGAAGCTCCTCAAATGAGGAGCTTCTTTATGCAGAGCGGTAAAATTACCAGCTGCGCTGACGGTCGCCACCGAAATCACGGCGAGGACGGTCTTCTTTTGGACGAGCTTCGTTAACCGTAATGCTACGGCCACCAAGATCGCTACCATTCAGAGCTTTTTCAGCAGCTTTGCCTTCGTCATCGTTTTCAAACTCGACGAAACCAAAACCTTTGCTGCGGCCTGTGTCACGGTCTTTGACCACAACAGCAGAAGCAACAGTGCCATGAGCTGCGAACAACTCTTGGAGCTCTTCATCAGTGGTGCTAAATGGCAATCCACCTACGAATAATTTGTACATAAGTACTCCTTGATTAGTATCTTTCAGGTCGACCTCTTGTAGTCGTTGCTGTAGAACTCGAGTGACCTGAACCTTGAACCAAGGAAGTATCGTCGAACTTTCTCTTGCATCGAATAAGAACCTGTAACAGGGATTAAAGCA
>CAZPPF010000034.1:0-7250 GCA_964588395.1 uncultured Candidatus Saccharibacteria bacterium
TGGATAAGCATTTATTCGTCTCGGACAATGATGGGCTCAACGGATTTGGCAACAATCGCATCCTCATCTTCAACTTCGCCAACATCAACCTCGGCTCTGGTGACCCTAATACCAAGGTAACCATACCTGACGCCAAGTTCGGAGTACCCTATGACTACGCTATACCTATAACTGGTACCCAAGGTACAGTAACCTGTATTTTAGAATCAGGTACTCTACCTAAAGATGTAGTTATTACTTCTGACTGTCATGTAAAAGGTACCCCAGCTTCAAATACTCCTTATACCTTTACAGTTAAAGTCACCGACAACAACGGCAACGCTGGTATCTACTCTGACTCCCAGGTTCTAGGCTTTACCGTCGAACACCCAGACGGCAGTACTGGCAACGGCTCACTAGCAGACACGGGAGATAACCAAACCCCGATTACTGCCATAGCTACTATCCTGGTGGCACTGTCTGGTAGCGTGTTGGGAAAATCCGTCGTTTCGCGCAGGAATAGAAGAGCAGCCTGGAGCGGTCGAAGCAAATAGCATGAAGTATTCGCGCGGGCACAAGATTAAAAAACAACGTAAACGATATATATTTATCTTGCCGCTTGCGTTTGTGGGTTTGGCAGTTGGTTTGTACATACTGTCAATCCCGGTGGCCCCTAGGTTTGTGAACAATCATGCTGCAGAGGCAGCCAAAAGCGTTCCCCAACCAGATGTAGACAAAATCATTATCCCTTCAGCCGATATAAATACCCAGATATATACAGGAGGTCCAGAGGCGCTGCACAGGGGTGCATGGCACCGTTTTCCAGAACGCGGTGATCCAGAGAAGGGCGGCAACTTTATAATCTCCGGTCATCGCTTTGTAATGTCGTATTCACCAATAAAAACTATGAATGAGTCGTATTTCTATAATGTCAGCAAGGTCAAAGAGGGCGACGAAGTAATCGTGCACTGGCATGGCAAAAAATATGAATACAAAGTGACAAAAAAATACACAGTAAAGCCGCAGCAGACTGACATTGAAGACCCAAGCTCGAACGCCAGACTTACTATTTATACGTGCACACTTGGTGGCACCTATGACGGTCGGGTAGTGCTGGAAGCCACGCCCAAATTTTGAAAGGTACACATTTGTTATTCATGTCGTGACTGGCGCACATACACCAACCCAGAATTTACCCAAATTTGTGTACAAAAAAAGTTATTCGCACACAAAAAATTACCCCTTGACGGGTCTGTTTTGAAGGATAATACTGTGGTTACGCTTAGGAATGAGCGGAGGAAATAAAAAGCTTCCAAAAGCTAAAACAAAAACCATTTCAACTACACTCTAAAACGGCTGCCTTATCGCAAGAGCAGCCGTTTTAAATTGCCCTTGATAGGTGTTGCGCCAGGGGCGCTCATCTGTTAGACTACCAAAGTAACAAATTAAGCAGCGTGGAGCATCAATCCTCCCGGACTATCCCGTGCAGGGACGTCCAGGGTAAGCACCATCGCGAAGAGAAAGGATTAAACAATGGCATCATCCGCTGATGTAGACATTAAGAAACTATTAGAAGCAGGCGCGCACTTTGGGCACAAGACCAGCCGCTGGCACCCCAAAATGGCACCTTACATTCACAGCAAGCGTGACGGCACCCACATTATTGACCTCACCAAAACGGTCGAGGCACTAGAAATTACCCTAGCTTTTTTAGAAGAAACCGCTGCCGCTGGCAAGCAAATTCTGTTTGTTGGCACCAAGCGCCAGTCCAAAGACATTGTCCGCAAGCTGGCTGACGATACTGGTATGCCATATGTAACCGAGCGTTGGCTTGGTGGCATGTTGACCAACCAAAAAACCATTGGTGGCCGAATCAAGCATCTCAAAGACCTCGAAGCCAAAATGGAAAGTGGAGCGCTAGAATCCAAGTACAGTAAGCTAGAAGTTCAGCGTTTTCAAGAAGAGATCGACATGATGAACCACCAGTATGGTGGCATCAAAAACTTGGCAGCTCGCCCAGGCGCAGTGTTTGTAGTAGACGTTATTAACGAGCACAATGCCATCAAAGAAGCTCAGAAATTAAAGCTAAAGACCGTGGCCATTGCCGACACCAACGTGGATCCAACTGGCATCGACTATGTGATCCCAGCCAACGATGACGCTATTAAAACCGTTCAGTTGATTGCAGACTATATAGAAAAAGCCGTAAATACCGGCAAAGCCAAGCATCAAAAGGTAGCCGAGAAAGCTGCCGACAAGGTAAAAGAAGATGAAAAAGCTGCAGAACGGGTAGTTCCGGCCGCCAAAGAGGAGCAATAATATGAGCGATATCAAGATTGAAGATGTAAAACGCTTGAAAGACTTGACTGGTGTTGGCCTGACTGACGCTAAGGCAGCACTGGAAGAAAATAAGGGCGACTTTGACAAAGCTCTCGAGGCAATGCGAAAAAAAGGCCTCACAAAAGCCGAAAAGCGTGGTGAGCGCGAAGCTCGGGCCGGACTAATTGGTAACTACAATCACGATGGACGCATTGGCGTACTGGTAGAAGTAAACTGCGAGACAGATTTTGTGGCCCGTAACGAGATTTTTGTGAATTTTGTAAAAGACGTGGCCATGCATATTGCCGCTAGCGCACCAGAGTTTGTGTCTATTGATGATGTGTCTGCCGAGGAAAAAACTCGCGTAGGTAAGGAATTTACTGAAAAGGTAAAAGCCGAAGGCAAGCCAGAGGAAATGATTCCCAAAATTGTCGATGGCATGATTGCCAAGCATTTTGCCGAAAAGGCCCTTCTGGAGCAACCTTACGTAAAGAATCCAGACCAAACTGTGGGCGATTTTGTTAAGGAGCACAACGCTAAACTAGGCGAAAACATCGTAGTGCGCCGCTTTAGTCGCATGGTGCTAGGCGAAGTAAGCTAGTAGTTGCTGGTATACTTGTTGATATGAGGATGTTTCAAGAATATAGGGAAGATATCCGTTTTACGCTCGATTCTAACCCGCAGGCTTCATTTCTTACAAAGGGAAAGCTTGTCGTTGAATCAGTATTTTTTACACACGGAGGACGTGTTGATGATGCTCGCGCATTCAATACTCCGCTGGCAAGTGTAGTAGAACTTCCCTGGGATGATGCCTCACTAGATTCAGAAGAGGTGACGCGTATCTTGGCCCAACATGTTCCAGGTACTCTTGTGCAAGGAGAGGTAGATGAATATAGGCGGTTCGTAGATGAGCCCTAATCAAATTACTGACCAGGCCAAATCCAAATTTCAGCAAGCCCGTGAGCATTTTCAGGAGGATCTGAAGAAAATCCGGACTGGGCGAGCCCACCCGGGAATGCTCGACGGGGTAATGGCAGAGGCTTACGGCACACCAATGCCGCTCATTCAGGTCGCGACCATTACGGTGCCTGAGGCGCAGCTGCTGCAAATAACGCCGTTTGACCCATCGAACTTGCAAGCCATTTCAGCTGCTATTCGCGATAATCAATCTTTGGGCCTCAACCCCATGGACGATGGTAAGGTTGTACGCATCCAGATTCCGCCGCTCAACGAAGAGCGCCGCCGCGAATATGTCAAAGTATTGAACGGCAAAGTAGAGGACACCATGATTTCGCTGCGTAACGCACGCCATGAAGCCCTCAAAGAAGCCGAAGATGCCAAAAAAGACCGTCAAATTACTGAAGACGACCTTACTTCTATCAAAAAGCAGCTCGACGACCTTATGACCAAAGAAAAAACCGAGATAGACGGTCTGGCAAAATCCAAAGAGCATGAAATCCTGACCGTCTAACCAGAATCCGTCACAAAATTGACAAAGCACAAACATTATGCTAGTATTATATCTGTTAATTAAAAACAAACATGTCAGCCGAAACCCTTGCAACCCAATCCGTAGAGTCACACACCTATGCTCATAATGGCCTTGAGCCTTCTGTCGATGCAGCTGTTGCGGCTGAAGTACCGCCAGATTTACGAGTAATAGAGCTGGGAAGAAAACAATATAAGACAAATGTGCCAGAAGATATTGAACTGTACGACACTGGTGACATAATCTTTCCACCAAGAATTCACATAGCCGAATTAGACAAGCTGACTGCGGGTGACTTTACATTGACGGGGTCAATCCAATATCAAGACCGCGAGGGTACACATACTCAAGAACTTATAGATAAACTTACAATCTACGAGACACCTCAAGGAAAAGCCGTAAGCGAAGCTCCCCTTGATGGTGGCACTGGCTGGATAATGGCACAAAAATCGGCACCACTTATGGAGGCCCTTGGTTTTGTGGTTGGCGATAAGAACGGTCATGTAGAAGAGGTAAAAGCTGTTCCCACGCCTCTGAGCCTAAAAGCCGCAGCCGCAAAGCTCGGAGTAGATGTTATATTCTTCGACAAGGTGGTAAAAATAAATGGTACAGACTATCTAAAAGCCTACGCTGACAAAAAGTACCCCGTTTCTTTTGGATACTATCAACATGATGTGGAAGATGATCACGTAACAGGAGTTGTACTCGGCGGTGAACCGCTCAAGCTAGCCCTTAGTAATTTTGCGACTGAAGCTTTGAGGCAATCTGACGATAAAGCGATTTCGCAGGGCGCACTGCTTATTGATGTCTTTACGGCATTACTTCGTAACTCGATGGTGTCTGATTCAATTGCACAAGATAGTAGGAAGGGGCTGTATAGGGTTGGTGAGTCAATGGAGATGCCTCGCGAACAAATAGATGGAATACTTACGGAAGCTGAGTCCAGGGCTAAGCTATTTGGTATTGTGCCAAGTGCGTAATGTCTAAAACACGACTAACTTGATTATTTAGGGGTTATAATAGCTCTACATGCCAAAACAAGATACTTCTATGCCTCGTCATTTGGGTCTGATTCTTGACGGCAATCGGCGGTGGGCAAAAGAGCAGGGTTTACCGCAGCTTGAAGGGCACCGAAAGGGGTGGGAGAACCTAAAAATAATTGCAGATGCTGCCTTGGATCGCGGCGTGGAATATCTTTCGGCTTTTGTATTCTCTACAGAAAACTGGAAAAGAAGCCAAGAAGAGGTATCGTATCTCATGCGGCTCCTCACGTGGGTGTGTAAGACTGAGATTAAAGAGATAAACAAAAAGAATGTCCGGGTAGTAGTGCTTGGTAGTCGGGAAGGGCTTAGTAAATCAGTGCTCAAAGCTATCGATATAGCCGAGTCCACAACTGCAGACAATACAGGCGGGACTCTGGCACTTTGTATTAACTATGGCGGGCAGCTAGAGATAGCCGATGCAGTAAAGAAGATTATCGAAAAAGGAGTCAAAAAAGACGATGTGACCCCTGATACGGTTGAACAATATTTGTACTCACCAGACATTCCGCCGATGGACTTGATCATACGTACCTCGGGCGAGCAACGGCTTAGCAATTTCATGCTCTGGCGCGCTGCATATAGCGAACTATGCTTTGTCGATAAGTATTGGCCAGACTTTAGTGTTCAAGATTTGGACAATTGTTTGGCAGAATACGCTAGTCGTCAGCGCCGCTTTGGAAGCTAAGTAGAAATTAAGCAAAACTACTTTATACTTATTAGTAATGTCATGGTTACTTTTAATCCTGGGTTTGATTCTTTTTGTCGCGTTGGTAGTAGTGCACGAATTTGGGCACTATTTGGCCGCTCGCCATAATGGGGTTGAAGTAGAAGAGTTTGGGATTGGTTTTCCACCCAGAGCCTGGAAGCGCCGGCTCAAGAACGGGGTACTGTTTACACTGAACTGGTTACCATTAGGCGGTTTTGTGCGCCTCAAGGGAGAACATGATGCTGACAAAGAGCAGGGCAGCTACGGGCGGGCGAGCCTGTGGGGCAAAACTCAGATAATGACCGCGGGGGTGGTTATGAACCTGTTAACTGCATTTGTGATGCTGACGGCGCTGGCGTGGCTAGGTATGCCCAGACTGATAGACAATCAGTTTACGGTCGCCAAGGATACCAAAGTAAGTAGGAGTGAAGTCCTGGTAGGCTATGTCGAGCCAGGCTCGCCCGCGGAAAAAGCCGGTATCAAGGTGCAAGATCAAATTGCAGCTATCACCAAAGAAGGTGAATCGTTTGTGTCTATAAACTCGGCCGAAGATTTACCAAAGGTTACTCAAAAGTATGCCGGACAAACGGTTACGGTGTTTGTGCGTGGCGGTGGTGATGCCAGGCCTTTGCAGGTTCAATTGCGTAGCAAAGACGAGGTAGAGGCAAGTAAGAAGACCAACAATCCTAAGGGTTATCTAGGTATCTCACCTACGGAATACGTGCTCCAGCGCTCAACATGGTCTGCTCCAGTCGTAGCTCTGGGACTCATGAAGCAGTTCACGATTCTAACGCTGCAGGGATTGGGACACGCCATCGCAGCACTATTTAGTGGACACGCCAGTCAAGCCAGCCAGCAGGTGGCCGGACCAGTTGGCATCTTCGTAATTCTCAGAGATGGTAGTTTACTGGGCTATCAATTTGTGTTGGTTATCATTGCCATTATTTCCTTAACGCTGGCGATTATGAATATTCTGCCCATTCCGGCACTTGATGGTGGACGGCTATTTGTGACGCTATTATTCCATGCCACACATCGTAAACTGACCAAACGAAAGGAAGAACTGATTCATGGCACTGGCTTTGCACTGCTAATGGTGCTGTTTGTGCTGATTACCGTTGTCGATGTCAGGCGCTTCTTATGATATTCGCCAGTTTTAACTGGTTTACTCCGTTTTATTTGTTGGGTTTATTCGGGGTTGTTAGCTTTTTTTTGAAGAGACAAGGCGTCAAAAAGGGTGAAATAAACTGGTCGCCGCTGGAAGCCCTAGGTGTTACGGTTGCAATATATTTTGTTGGACAAATTTTAGGCGGCTCTTTGGCCTATTTCTATCCGTTAGTACGAGGTTGGAGCGCCACTCAAGCCACAGATTGGCTTCAGAACAATTCCTACGGCCAATTTATGACCATCTTGTTTGTAGAGTCTATTAGTGTTTGGCTGCTATATATATTCCTCAAAAGGCGACAGGCCAATTTTGATACTATTGGCCTCAAGCGACGGCCAAAATGGTCCGATCTGGCCTATGTTCTAATGGGCTTTGCCGGCTATTTGTTGCTGTATATAGTCATTTTGGGAATTGTTAAAAACTTGCAGCCACACCTTAATGTGGATCAACAGCAAGATCTTGGTTTTAATAACCCCTCTCATGTGCAATTGCCTCTGGTGTTTGTAAGTCTGGTATTGCTACCACCAATCGCCGAGGAGCTATTGATGC
>CAZPPF010000035.1:0-7129 GCA_964588395.1 uncultured Candidatus Saccharibacteria bacterium
GCCCCGTCGTCTAGTGGCCGGCGCGAGGTAGTAACCGTTGGATAGTCGCTATCGTAATCAATCCGGATATAGACCATCGATTTGTCATCCCGCAAGAGAATATTGTACGGTGGCATATAGCGACGAACCATCTCGGCCTCTAGGAACAAGGCTTCGAGCTCGCTTTCTACCACCATCCAGTCAACATCTTTAATTTCAGCAACCAGAGCCTCAGTTTTAGGATCACGTCTTCGGCTTTTTTGGAAATACTGCCTCACACGGTTACGCAGATTAGCCGCCTTGCCAACATAAATAATCTTCCCGCGAGCGTTTTTATGAAAATATACGCCCGGATCTTTGGGAAGTTCTTTGAGCTTAGCCTCCAACTTCTCATGCATAGCTCTATTATATCTGTTTATGTACATGTCGGAGTGAATATGAGGACGCGTGAGATTTGGTGGAGGAAGTTTGTGAAGAAGGTAGAGTGGAGGAGCTGCCTCGAGATATGCGCCATGCGCATAACCTATTACAGCCCCACCAGACCTACTTTCGTGCCTTGTTGGCGAACCATCGTACAATGGACCACAGCGCGATGAGCGCGGCGATAGCGATTGCAAGTGCGATTGCACCCTGATCCCGCGAGCCAGGCTCGGCGATGTATTTGGATGCCTCCCAGCCTGCGATTACGACAGCGGCGATGATGGCCACCATCACGATCACAAACGACTCGAACAGCCAATCTCTTTTCATGCTATTGCTCCTTGGTTAAACCAGGATTGCTCGCTGGTTTTGCTTTTAAACGGTATCCGCCCGCTCAAAGACCCCAAGGTATTGCTTGGAAAGACGCACGCGTCCTCCGATATATACATAAAATTTAATGTACAAATCTTTTCAGATTCGAAGAATCATTATAACACTTTTTATGCTTATTTGTCAATGTTATTTAGCGACACTAGCAGGGGTGTGTACTGCGCAATACGCGGTATTATTTCGGCAAGTTTCACAAATCAGAACCAGCTTATTGCATGACACATCCGCGCAATTCTCATAATTGCTCGTTTTGTTGCTACAATGCACGCACTCACCTATATCTTTGGACTTATCAGAAAAACGACGGTTCATACGCTGATCAAAAATATATAGTGAACCTTCCCAGAGTCCTTCGTCGCCATACTTTTCGCCATATTTCACAATGCCGCCATCCATTTGGTAGACTTCTTTGAAACCACGTTTTTTCATAAGCATACTAAGTACCTCGCAGCGCACTCCACCAGTGCAGTAGGTTACCACTGGCTTATCTTTAAGCTCATTGTACTTGGAGTCTTCTATTTCTTTTATGAAATCCCGTGTGGTTTCAGTGGTTGGAATGACTGCATCTTTGAATTTTCCAACCTGGGCTTCATAGGCGTTGCGACCATCAAAAAACACCACTTCTTTTTCCTGAACTAATTTGTGTAGCTGCTCCGGCTTGAGATGTTTTCCACCGCCCACAATTCCCTTTTCATTTACTTCTATTTCGCCTGTAGCTTTGAAAGCTACCAGTTCATCACGAACTTTGATGGACAGTTTCGGAAAATCATCACGCGAACCATCGCTCCACTTATACATAATGTCTTTGAAGACGATGGACTTATTCATTTCACGTTTGTAGCGACGCAGGTCTTCTATGTCACCACCCAACGTGCCATTAATACCGTGCGGGCTTAGGATGACTCGGCCACTTAAATTGAGGCGTTCACAAAGCTCACGTTGCCAACGCATAGTCATTTCGGGGTCACTAACAGGGATAAACTTATAAAACAGAATCACTTTTTGCATCTGACAAGAGTCTACCAACTCGTATCTGTTTTGTCATCCCTTGACATAAGGTGTACAATGTACGCTATTGTTTATCAAACTAAAGGAAAGGGCGGTGTTAGTAATGAATGCAAACAAATTTACTCGTGGTTATAAGACAACCGCCCCAGTGGCACTTGTCTCTTAGCCACTGCTCCAAAACCAAAACTTTTACTAAATTTTTACTAAGATAATCGGCACAGCTGGAGGCTGTACCTATGAATACAACTCTAAAAACACTACAAATTTATCTACATGAAAATCTACGATATAAGTGGCAGTTTTTAACGCTAAATACTTCGTGGACTGTAGGCATTTTTATTCAAAAACTTATTTTACCGCTTATTGTTGCTAGAGCTTTTGATCTAATAATTAAAACGCCACCTTCTGACATAAGCCTATCCCAATTTAGCCGCCTGATTCTTGTATTTGTGTTACTTGCCTTGGTCGCGCAAGGATTGATTGATGGTGCACTTTGGATGCTTTCTAAACTTGAATCAAAGGTGTTAGCAAAGCTACATGTTCGCATTTATGACCATTTGCTCGAACAAAGTATGGGATTTCATAATAATAGTTTCGCTGGTGCACTGGTCAATCAAACAAACCGTTTTGTTTCTGGCTATGTAGCAATTACGGATACGTTTGTTATTAACGTTTCGCAGATAGTTGTATTTGTTATTTTCGCTTCGGTTGTTTTGGCGTTTTATTCTCCTATACTGGCAATCACAATCTTTGTGTGGGCAGTTCTTTTCGTGTCCTTAAATGTGTACCTCACTATTCGTCGTATCCCTCACTCAAGGGCACGCGCAAAGGCCGACACAGCGGTTACCAGCTACTTAGCAGATAGCATGTCAAACGTTGGCGCCATCAAAACATTCTCTGCCGAGAAGTTCGAACACAAACAATATACTAAGTTGGCACGGGATCGGGCACAGAAAGGCTATATATATTGGATACGTTCAGTAAAGAACGATGCTGTTTTTGGTTTAATGATGGTGTTGGTACAACTTTTAGTGCTTGTCGTTTCTATTATTGCAGTAGAAAAGAATGCCATTACCATTGGGACTCTTGTTTTAGCGCAAGTATATATTACACAAATAGTAGCTAACTTTTGGGGTGTGAGTAATATAACAAAAAATGTTGAGCAAAACCTATCCGACGCGGCTGAGATGACCGAGATACTTCAAAAGAAAGCTTCGGTCGTTGACACAAACAGCGCTCAAGAACTGGTTATTGCAAGCGCACCCATAGAATTTCAAGATGTAACCTTTACCCATGATGAAAACGAAGAAACACTTTTTAATAATCTTAGCCTATCTATAAAAACAGGCGAGCGTATCGGCCTGGTAGGACCGAGTGGAGGTGGTAAGACAACTATTACAAAACTACTGCTTCGTTTTATGGACATAGATGTCGGCAAAATTCTTGTTGGGGGTGAGAACATCGCTGGTGTATCACAAAGCAGTTTGCGCGCTTCTATAGCTTACGTACCACAAGAGCCGTTACTCTTCCACCGATCACTGGCCGAAAATATTGCATACGGTAAGACAACTGCTTCTATAGAAGAAATAGTACACGCAGCAAAGCAGGCACATGCCCATGGATTCATAGAAAAGCTACCTTACGGCTATGACACGTTGGTTGGGGAACGTGGCGTGAAACTGAGTGGTGGACAAAGGCAACGTGTCGCAATTGCTCGTGCAATGCTCAAAGATGCGCCCATCTTAGTACTAGACGAAGCTACGAGTGCTTTAGACTCTGAGTCTGAGGTACTGATACAAGATGCCCTTTGGAAGTTAATGGAAGGTCGTACTGCAATAGTAATTGCACACAGGCTTAGCACCATTCAGAAAATGGATCGGATTCTGGTCCTCGAAGATGGCAAGATTGTTGAGGAAGGCAGTCATAAAGAGCTGATTAGCCACAAAGGTACCTACGCGAGTCTCTGGACCCACCAATCCGGTGGTTTTCTAGAAGACTGACTTACCCTTCCGCGGATTCAGCTTGTTCTTCGCCTTCCGGTGCTTCTTCGCCCTCAGCTACTTCGCCCTCAGCTGGTTCTTCAGCTTCCTCAGAAATTTGGGCCTTGGTTTCTTCGACTACCGCAATACCGTGTTCGGGTTCGGTCAAAATGGTCACACCACTTGGCACTACAATATCGCTAACATGTATCTTGTCGCCGATTTCTGCTAGGCCAGTGGCATCAACTTTCAGTTCGTCCACGAGGTCTCTTGGAAAGGCTTCAATGATCACGGTATCAAGCTGTGTAATAACCATCAAGCCAACCTTTTCGGCTGGAATTTCACCTTCTAAGTGAACCGGTACCTCGGTTTCAACTTTTTCGTCTTGTTTGATGGCATTAAATACTACGTGACGGAGCAAATGCTTTTTTGGATCAAAATCGACATCTTTGATAAGCGCGGTGTAGTTTTCTTTACCCAAAGTCAGTGCCAGCGGGTGGTGTTTACCAGCTTCCTGATAGGCCTTAAGAACATCGTTTGATGGAATCATCACAATCTTTGATGGCTTGCCATGATCATGAATTACAGCAGGAACATAACCATCCCTACGTAATTGCTTGACGGCCTTGCCTAAAACTTTGCGTTCTTGAACAGCTAACGCGATATCTTTGCTCATTTTACTCCTTGAATTCCGGTAAATTATAGCAAAATTGAGACGATATAGCCAGCATAAGTATGTTAGGCTAGAACAAGATGCTAGATGTTTCACACCTAATTGAAAGTGGCGGACTGCTGCTTATTGGTTTTATTATTTTTGCAGAGACTGGTTTGCTGGTGGGCTTCTTTTTGCCGGGAGACACACTGTTATTTACTGCCGGGTTCTTTGCTGCTCAAGGTAAACTTGGCTTACCAAGCTTGTTAGTAGTGCTTATTCTGGCAGCAATTATTGGCAACGAAGTCGGGTATGAAATTGGCAGCCGCAATGGCAAACGTGTTTTTCGCAAAAAGAACGGTGTGTTTTTCCGGGAAGAATATGTTGAACGGGCCGAGGTGTTTTACAAAAAGCATGGTGGAAAAACTATAATCTTAGCAAGATTTGTACCTATTGTCAGAACTCTTTCGGCAGTTATAGCTGGTGTGGGAAAAATGCCAAGAGTACAGTTTTTTATATATAACGTCATTGGTGCGGTACTGTGGTGCACAAGTGTAACATTGCTTGGATTTTGGCTTGGGAATAGGATCCCGAGCATCGATAAATATCTTTTACCGGTAATTTTGCTGGCCAGTATTTTTACATTTGGGCCACCCATCTATCATGTCTGGCGTGATAAGCGAAAGTCAAAGGTCTCTAAGAATTCTGCTGATTCGTAGCCTGTTCTTCTAAGTGTCGGACAAAAATCAATGCACGCGAAGTATGTCGGCTTGGCATCATTTCATCAAGGAATGTTAGGTTGTTTCGGGCAACATCAAATGGATTATCAGTATCTTCAAAATCAGCCACATATGGCATGACGGCTTCGGACACTTCAATAAGTTGGCGAACGAGCAACCGACTGTGATGCCAGGTACGGGCAGTCAGCGCTCTTTCGGCCACCTCTTGTATTTTGCACTCGCTCAAAATCATCATTGCACCCGGACTTTTTTCCATATGTTTATTATAACATATTAATCAAGTATTGGCCAGTGTAGGACTTGGGTGATTTGGCTATTTTTTCTGGGGTGCCGGTGGCTACAATAGTACCGCCGGCGGCTCCACCCTCTGGGCCCATATCAATGATGTAATCTGCTGATTTGACGACATCTAGGTTATGCTCGATGACGATCATGCTGTTACCCGCATCAACCAAGGCATGGAGGACTCCAAGGAGTTTGTCGACGTCGGCCATGTGGAGACCGGTGGTTGGCTCATCAAGAATGTACAGCGTGCGGCCAGTGGGACGGCGCGAGAGCTCGCTGGCTAGCTTGATGCGCTGTGCCTCTCCACCGCTCAATGTCGTAGCCGGCTGCCCCAGTGCAATATAACCTAGGCCGACGTCGACAAGCGTCTGCAATTTTCGCGCAATGGCTGGGATGTTTTGAAAAAATTCCAAGGCTTGCTCGCAGGTCATTTCCAGCACATCGCTAATGGTCTTGCCCTTGTAGTGAATTTCCAGCGCTTCGCGGTTGTAGCGTTTGCCATGACAAACTTCACACGGTACATACACATCCGGCAAAAAGTGCATCTCGATTTTGATAATCCCATCTCCGGCACAGTTCTCGCAGCGCCCGCCACGCACATTAAAACTAAACCGGCCCGGACTATAGCCCCGAATCTTGGCTTCAGGAGTCGAGGCAAACAATTCACGAATGGGCGTAAACAAGCCGGTGTAAGTAGCTGGATTAGAGCGCGGTGTGCGACCAATTGGTGATTGGTCAATAATAATTGCTTTGTCCAAGTGTTTGATGCCTTCAATGTCATCGTGTTTGCCTGGTACGGCGTTGGCACGGTGCAGCCGAGCCGAAAGTTCCTTAGCCACAATATCGTTGATCAAGCTTGATTTGCCCGAGCCAGACACACCGCTTACTACCACCAGTTGCCCTAGCGGTATCTCTACATCGATATTCTGCAAATTATTCTCACGCGCACCTTTGATGATTAGCGATTTGCCATTGCCCGCACGTCGTTTTTTGGGCACTTCAATCTTTTTCTCACCGCGCAGGTATTGACCGGTAATGCTCTTTTTATTTTTAGCAACGTCAGCCGGACTACCGTGGGCTACAATTTCA
The DNA here is from genome assembly GCA_964588395.1 of uncultured Candidatus Saccharibacteria bacterium. Lineage (GTDB taxonomy): Bacteria > Patescibacteriota > Saccharimonadia > Saccharimonadales > CAZPPF01 > CAZPPF01. The sequence continues at coordinate 6,543 of CAZPPF010000035.1, forward strand.
CCCCCGTGAATACCGGCACCAGGTCCAATATCCAACAGATAATCAGCCGTGCGGATGGTTTCTTCGTCGTGTTCAACCACAATCACGGTGTTCCCGAGATCACGTAGATGTTTGAGTGTACGTATCAACCGGGCATTGTCGCGTTGGTGTAACCCAATCGATGGCTCGTCCAGAACGTACAAAACGCCCATCAGTCCCGAACCAATCTGAGTAGCCAAACGTATACGCTGCGCCTCACCACCAGACAGCGTGACGGCACTACGCAATAAGTTCAAGTAATTAAGACCAACATCTTGTAAAAATGTTAACCGGGCACAAATCTCTTTGAGAATTTGTGCTGCAATGTGCTGATCTTTGGCACTAAGTTTAACGTCGCTAAAAAATTTCATAGCATCGTCAATCGACAACGTACAAATATCCATAATAGACTTATCTGCCACCGTGACAGCCAAAACTTCGGGTTTAAGACGCAAACCTTTACAGGCATGGCAAGGCTTTTCCTGCATAAAGCGTTCAATGTCGCGACGAATAAAATCACTCTCAGTTTCTTTGTGTCGACGCTCGAGGTTTGGCACTACCCCTTCATA
>CAZPPF010000036.1:0-7083 GCA_964588395.1 uncultured Candidatus Saccharibacteria bacterium
CAGCTACACCGTCGGTGACTTGCTCTATGCCAACACCTCAAGTACGTTGGCCAAGCTGATCGACGTAGCGACCGGCTCATGTTTGACCAGTGGCGGCGCCGGTGTGGCTCCAGCATGGGGCACATGTACGACCTTAACAGCTACCAACGGTCTAAATATTGCCTCCAACCAAGTAGGACTCGGCGGTACGCTTAACAACAGCACCACGACGCTTACAAGTGGTGGGGTGAACTCCCAATTGCAAATTACCAGTGGCTCAAATGTGCCCGCAGTCGACCAATTGACAATAACGAACACCGGTTCAAGCGGTGTTACTGCCGGTGGGGTAAATAATTTAAGCCTGAACTTTAAAGGTGCCGGCAGCTCAGCCATTGAATCGGGTGCGTCACGCATAGATATCCAGGCCGGCAGTTTTACAGGCAGTGTTTTCAATGGTGAACGGATCGTAGCTAACGCTACGGGTCCTGCCACAGGTGTTACGTTAAATGGTACAAAGATTGAAGGCCCCGCCACCACCGGCGGAGCTGGCACCTTCAATGGTATTAACATTGCGAACATTGGCACTGTTGCGAGTGGCGGTACGGTCCGTGGCATTAACATCACTGGCACGAACTCCCAAGCTGCCGGCAATGTCTACGGTATACAACTACAGAACCTAACAGCCGGCGCAGCTACCGAACGGGGCATTGATCTCGGTACTGGCTGGGATAACCTGATCACCTACAACGCTGGTGCTACGACCATCGTCAATGGTAGCGGCCAATTGAACCTCAGTAGCGTCTTCAACACTCTGGGCGTAGGTAATGGTGGGACAGGCGCAACAGCAACTCCTACTAACGGCCAATTATTAATCGGCAACGGTACGAACTATACGGTTGCTAGCCTCGGCACTACTGGTCTAACCGCTACTCCTGGCGCTGGCTCACTCAGCCTCGCCGTTAACTACGGTTCTGGAGCTAACAACGCCGCGGCTGGTGCAAATACCTTCACTTGTCCGAGCGGCAGTGGCAATCTAACCGGTGGTGGCACAGTCGTCACTATTGGTACCAGCGGTACCACTTGTGGCGCCATTAGCACTAACAACGCCGTGACCTTTAGTACCAGCGTCAGCACACCACTCTTACAAAACGCCGGTGCCATTACCCTTGGTACCACGGCGACCGGCGGAGCTGATGACATCATCTTCCAAACTGCTGGTACTGAAAAGTGGCGTATCCTTGAGAATGGTAACCTCCAGCGCACCGCCGCTGGCACGACCACAGCTGATCTCATCGACAGCTCAAACACCACCCTGGCTCTTACTAACAGCGGCACCGGCGTGGCTAACCTAACCGTTGACGGTGCCATCACTGCCGCTACCGGCCTTACCGTGAGCGCCAACGGCGCGACCATAACTGGGAACTCAACCATCGCCGGAACGTTAGGTTCACTTACTGGTTTAACAAGCTCCGGCACTATTACATTCTCTGGCCTGAACACCGCTGGCATCGTGACGAACACGTCGGGTGGGGTGCTCGGCACGACCAATGCCGTGGCTGCTAACCTTGGTGGCACTGGCTTCAACAGCTACACCGTCGGTGACTTGCTCTATGCCAACACCTCAAGTACGTTGGCCAAGTTGATTGATGTGGCGACCGGCTCATGTTTGACGAGTGGTGGGGCAGGTGTAGCACCAGCGTGGGGCACGTGTACGACCTTGACTGCCACCAACGGCCTAAACATCGCCTCCAACCAGGTTGGCCTTGGCGGCACACTCAACAACAGCACCACGACGCTTACCAGTGGCGGGGTGAACTCTGAAATCCAGATCACCAGTGGCGCCAACGTCCCAACTGCCGACCAGTTGAATATTACTAATACGAGTTCTACGGGCGTGGCCACTTCTGGCATTAATGGCTTAAGCATTAACTACAAAGGCGGAGCAGCCGCCGTGGAGGCCGCTGGCGAACGCATTAGTCTTCAACCAGGCACAACGGCTGGCGGTGTCTGGAACGGTTTGAATTTTATAGCTAACGCAACTGGCCCAGCGACAGGAGTGCTTGAAAACGGCCTGAAGGTTGAAGGCCCCGCTACCACCGGTGGTGCCGGTACCTACAACGGCATTAACATTGCCAACATTGGTACGGTTGCTTCTGGTGGCATTGTCCGTGGTATTAACATCATTGGTACCAACTCCCAGACAGCAGGTACTGTCTATGGCATCCAGCTCCAGAACATAACTGGCGGTGGTGCTACTGAACGCGGTATTGACCTCGGAACTGGTTGGGATAACCTACTCACCTACAATGCTGGCGCTACAGCCATCATTAATGGTTCAGGACAACTCAATCTCTCCAGCGTCTTCAACACCCTGGGTGCGGCCAACGGTGGTACGGGCATTGGTGGTGGCGCCAGCGTTGGGGTTGTGCTAGGGGGGAACGGCTCAGGTGGATGGATACTGACAAACATAAATGGCACTAGCAATCGGCTTGGTGTTAGTAGCGTTTCAGGAGGTATTACTCTTAATGTCGATGCTACCCAATTCCCAAATTCTGCTTCGGCAAATACTATTTTGCAAGGTACTGGAGCAAATGCAGCCAGCTGGACAGGTAGCCCAACGCTAACTGGCTTGACGCTAACTGGGCTTAGTACAGCAGGTATAGTCACAAACACCTCGGGTGGGGTACTCGGTACTACTAACGCGGTGGCAGCCAACCTCGGCGGCACCGGCTTCAACAACTACACCATAGGTGACTTACTCTACGCCAACACCTCAAGTACGCTGGCCAAGCTGATCGATGTAACTGTCGGCTCATGTCTAACATCTGGTGGGGCGGGTGTGGCGCCGGCGTGGGGTAGTTGTGGAGCGGGGGTTACTTTACAAAATGCCTATGCCAATTCAACTGGTAGCACAACGCCAGAAATACTCTTGGATAGCACCCGCGGTGCCGTTGATATCCAAAACAAATTCAGCGGCGGTGTGTCCGGAGCTAACTTATTCAACGTTCGTAGCAGTGTTTCAGGTGACCTAACAACAGGCAGCACCATCCTGTTTGGCGTGTCAGACCAAGGCGCTGCAACTCACGCTACACTACAACCTGCAAGTGTTGCTTCTGGCAGCGGTTCCGCTGGGCCCGCTGTACTTACTGTAAGCGGTGGCTTGGGAGGCAACACAACCGACGCCACAGCGAGCCATAACGTCACTGGCGGTACCGGTTCAGCTCTTTCGCTGACTGCGGGAACTGGTGGCAACGCCACTGGAGCCGGAACTACCTCGACAAACACCGGTGGTACGGGTGGGGCCATCACGATCCAAGGTGGGACTGGTGGCTCAGCTTCTAACGGTACAACGGCTAACAACAGTGGCGCGGGTGGCGGTGTCACAATCCAAGGTGGTAATGCCACGGCCGTGGGTGCCACTAACGCAAATGGAGGTACGTTAACCTTAGATTCTGGTGCCAAAGCTAACTCAGGTACGTCGACGATTAACTTGGGTGTGACAAATGCTACGGCTGTCAACATCGGTAACACCTCTGCTAGCTTCACGGCCGAAGGCAACAGCCTAGTGAATCTCTTCGACGGCAATACTGCTCACCAAATACAATTTGCCGCTGGCGCTACCACCACTGCCCAGCAGATTGCGATTGGCTCAACGGCAACCTTTAGCTCCCTCTTTCTACAATCCGGCACCGGTAATATCGCTCTTAATGCAGGCCTTGGTTCAAATACTGTCACAAATGCCCAACCAACCTCAGTTTCTTCTGGCAATGGTACTGCCCCTCAAAATGTCCTTACCGTAACAGGTGGTATAGGTGGCAACACCACCGATGCAACTGCGAGCCATAATGTAACAGGTGGTACTGGCGCCGCCCTTAGCATTACGGCCGGTACTGGTGGCAATGCCACTGGAGCCGGAACTACCTCGACAAACACCGGTGGTACGGGTGGGGCCATCACGATCCAAGGTGGAACTGGTGGTTCAGCCTCCAATGGTACAACGGCTAACAACAGTGGCGCTGGCGGCGATGTCACAATCCAAGGTGGTAATGCCACCGTCGTTGGGGCTACCAACGCTAACGGGGGAACTTTGACACTAGATGCAGGTGCAAATGCAAATAATGGTACCAGCACCATTAATCTTGGCACGACCAACGCGAGTGCTATAAGCATCGGCAATACTGGCTCAAGCTTCACGGTTGAATCCAATACTACAGCCAACCTCTTCAATGGAAACACTGCCCACACTATAAACGTAGGTGCCGGCGGTACTTCAACCAATCAAATCATCACAATTGGTTCTACGAACAATGGCAGCACAACTACACTCCGAGCTGGCAATGCTGCCACAGCTTTAAGTCTGATTACAGGTGCTGGCGGTGGCATATCCATTAAAACTGGGGCAAACGGCAGTGGTGCTTCAGGTGCAGTTAGTCTGCAGTCCGGTACAGGAACAACCAGCACAGGAGCAATTACGATTCAGTCTGGTAATGCCAGCGCGGGCACGGCAGGTGATATCACTATCGATAATGGTACTAGCAGCTCGGGAACCGCAAATATCAACATCGGTACAGCCAACCAAGCTCACGGCATTAGTATTGGTACCGGCACGACGGGTGCTCAATCAATCAGCATTGGCTCATCTGCACAAACATCTAACGGTATATTCTTATATGCGGGGAGCACGAGTGGTATTTTTGCAAACGCTAACACTACCGTGAACAGTGGAAATAGTTTATCAGTTATGGGCGGTACTACCAGCCTAACGGGTCCAGCAAGCGGCAGCAATAATGCATTATACGTAACGACCGGTGCTGCTTCTAACAGCGCCATCATTATCCAAACATCGAGCAGCCAAACAGCGAACATCCTGCAAGCCAAAGACTCAACTGGTTATGCTCTGGATACCATTGATGAAAATGGGACGCTTACACAAACCAGCCACGGTCCAGGCTACGTCGGCGGCGCGGATGCTGCAGCTACAATTAACTCGGGTACTGGCACTAATGCTACCAACGTCACCGGTACTGCCGTTTCAGGCAACTTCATGTACGCAGTTACTTCCGGTAACGGCACAAATAACTGTACGCAAACTGCACCCAGCGGCTGTGAAATCCAAGTGTTCGACGTGAGCAACCCTGCCAGCCCAACATACCTTGGTGGCGTTGATGCCGACGGTACGGCTAACGGAGGAGCTGCCTTTAATAATAACTATTATGGGGTGACCATATCGGGTCATTATCTCTATGCACTTGCCGGCGCTAATGCGACCGCCTGTGCTCAAACCGTTGGCAACGCCATAGGTTGTGAAATTCAAATATACGACCTAACCAACCCTGCCAGCCCAGCCTACGTTGCGGGTATGGACTCAACCGGTTCAAGTAACGGTACCGGGGCCTCAAATGGTGGAGCAGCCCAGTATACCTCAATTACTGTCTCAGGTCACTATCTGTATGCCACGAAACAAGGTGACTCTACTGCTTGCGCTCAAACTGCAGGAAACGCAATTGGTTGTGAACTGCAAATTTACGACATAAGTAATCCACTAGCACCTGCCTATATTGCAGGTATGGACGGGAACGCAACGAATAACGGTACCAGTTTACATGAAGAAACTTATGCTACTGTTTCCGGTCACTACCTCTATGCTGTTGGCACCCAAAGTATAACTGCCTGTACGACAAGCGCAGGTATAGGTTGTGAACTGCAAGTATATGACATTAGCAATCCTGCATCACCTACCTTTGTCGGTGGAAATGACGTATCAGGTACAACAGCCGTTACTGGCACCGGTGTCAGTTCTAGAGCAACGAACGCGGTGGTAGCCTCCGGTAGATATCTGTATACGGTGGGAAATGGCAACAACTCAATAGCATGTAGCGCGACCGTTGGCAGCGCAATTGGTTGTGAAATGCAGATCTATGACCTAAGCACGCCCAGCACACCTGCGTATGTCGGCGGAACAGACAGTTCAGGCAATACGAACAGTGGTGGTACGGCTGTTGCTCGCTTTATGTTGGCGATCTCTGGCCGTTATCTCTATTCAGTTGGGAATGGCAACGTTACGGCTTGTTCACAAACGCCAAGTGCGATTGGATGTGAACTGCAAGTTTACGACGTAAGTAATCCAATAGCTCCATCATATCTTGGTGGTGCTGATGCGTCTGGCAGCACCAACAACGGCACTGTTAGCAGGGCTATAAATGCTTTAACGGTCAGTGGCCGTTATGTCTATGCAGTGGGCGTGACAGATAATACGGGTGCTTGTTCACAAACAGCTGGTTCTGCAAATGGTTGTGAAATCCAAGTTTATGACGCCAGCGGCGTCGAAGCCACATCCGTTAATGCAGGCTCATTGCAAACAGGCACATTGCAGGTTACTTCCGCTGCAACTATCGCTAGTGACCTTTCTGTCAGTGGTTCTGCTGCAATAGGTCAAACTTTAACCGTGGCCGGTGGAATTACCGCTATCACAACGCAACCTTCAGCAAATGCAGGTGTTGGAATTGCGGCGACTCTGGTTCTCAACATTACAGGCGGTCAGGGTGGCAATTCGTCAAGTACGTCCGGTCAGGCAGCTGGCGCAGGCGCGGCAGCAAGCGTCATAACTGGTGCTGGTGGAAACTCTACCGGTGCGAGTGGTACAAACACGGGTGGCGCAGGCGGTGTGTTTACCATAAGTACTGGTACCGGCGGCACAATTGCGAGTACGACAGCTGGTGCGGTTGGTGGTGCCGGCGGCACCTTGAACATAAATACGGGCAACGGTGGCGCTAGTACGGGTGCCTCAAGCACTCCTGCGGGTGGTAACGGGGGTACAATCAGTATCATATCCGGTGCCGGAGGCACAGTGGCTGCAACTGGCTCAACTCCAGGCAGCGGCGGCGCAATCACTATTCAAGGTGGCACTGGTGGTGCTGAAATTAATGCGGGTACCGTCAAGAGTACCGGCGGCACGGTTACGCTAAAAGGTGGCTCAGGTGGTGCCGGCACAGGTACGAGCGTTAATGGCAATGGTGGCAACTTGGTCTTACAAGGTGGTGCAGCTGGTGCTGGTGGTTCAGGTACGGCTGGTACTGAAGGTGCCGTAATTGTGAAACCACAGAC
>CAZPPF010000037.1:0-7014 GCA_964588395.1 uncultured Candidatus Saccharibacteria bacterium
TCCACAAAGGCAGGTTTGTGTGATTGTTTACCCTATCAAACTAAATTCAAGCTATGGATCGAAGGCCAACAAAAAAGCACCAGTTGATACTGATGCGTTTTTGGTGGAGCATGTCCAAAATAATTGGCACCAAATCTATGCAGAACTGGGGCGCTGGAAGGACATCTTGCTTATACCCTGGAACAGGCATAGACAGTTACATATCCCTGGCGTTACATAGCACCGAGACTATTGGCGGTCTGCTTTGATCCTTTGGACAATTTGTGCAACTTTATAACCACTGATATTAAGGATAAAACTTATTTCACTATACGTTTTGCCCTCTTCTAAGAGTCTTGCGACGACATCCTGACGAGAAGCTATTAGCGCGTCTCTTTCTTTGTAATACTCCAATGAGTCTGTCCACCCCCGTCTCTCTGCCCAAACAGAAGGAACAAAGTAAGGCTCTTCTCTCTTTGGACCAGAAGCATAATGATAACCCAAAAATGTAGCTATTATTTTGAGACTCACCACCAATATGCCCAAACTGTCATTGTCTAGATTTGTCCGGCCAATTTCTTTTTCTAAGTATTTCAGTTGATAGCTTAAATACTCTTTGAACTTCTCGGTGGTGACCAATTCATTGAGGGTCTTAACGAACTGTTGTATTAGTTTTTTAAATTCTTTTTTACGGTAAGTTGGGTCACTGAACGCAGAAGCGTAGCCATAATATTGCTTATCACCGAAAACCTGCCTAAACAGGTTCTCGCACATCATAGGTAGCATCTCTCCACTCTTAGGATCGTTCTTGTTAGCCATCTAGGTCTCCTTATAGGATTTAAATACGTTTAGGTGCTTTACTCACCGATATGCCATCGGCACTAAAATTAACTATGGTCTCGTATTTCTGACCAGTTATGTCCCTAAAGTTGATCTTAAGGTCCCTTTCGGTAGCAAGAGTTCGTATTGTTCCTGTTGCCCCTGCTTCTTTGTGATCCTTGATAGCTTGCAGGTTAGGCGGGAAGTAGTAGTTAGCAAATGTGGGCAAAGGTCTAGAGTTTGCATCTGTTTTGCCGTCTACTTGAACATTGATGCCTATTTGTCTCTCCTCTTCCGGTACTAGAGTATTGTTACCGTCTGCGAGGTCAAAGCTGAAATCGTAAGTCTTTGCCTCCTCAACAGTTGAAGGCAGAACCTCAACCGTAAAAGCGGTCCCAAAACCAATGTTTCTAATAAAAGGTCGCTCAGTGCCACTGTGCTGTCTCATATAAATCATCATAGCAGGGAGTAGCTGTAGGTCTTTTTGTTTAGTGTTGATCTTGCGTATACGAGCGGTTTCAATCGTATACCAGACCAAGGTTACAAAGGTGCCAATGACCGATACCTTATAGACTGTGTCAAAACTCACCATATATGAATCATACCAGACCCTTTCTTGCCTTATAATTTAAAGTATGACGACTCATCAGCCTGACAACCACATAGATAACAAAACTAATTGAAGTTATAGAAACGCTGGACTTTATACTACCGCTAGCTAGACTTACAAGCAGACCGCCAACGCTAGCAATAAGTGCAAATAAGACAGATATTATAGTGACCATAATAGGCCGGGGTGACAGTCTTTGAGCGGCAGCGGCGGGTGTTATAGCCAGGCTCAAAACCAATAGTGTTCCGACTATCTGTGATGCCTCGGTAACGGCAAACGCCAATATTATCAAGAACAGTAGCCCTATAAGTCGTAGTGGAACACCCCGCGCCTCCGCAACGTCTGGATCAACTGATGCAAATAATAGCGGACGGTACATGATAAGTAGAGCGATTGCTGCCCCAATACCAATCAAAACTAATGCCAAAAGCTGGCCATTGCTAACACCAAAAATATTTCCAAACAGGATGTTTGTAGCCTCAACCGCAAACCCATGATAAAAACTCAGCAGTAAAACACCCATGCCTAAACCAAAGGCTAGAATAACTCCAATAACTGAGTCTCTCTCCCTTTCTCGTACACCTAGGAGACCAATAATAGAGGCAAATAGTAGCGTTCCACACAAAGCTCCAGCCAACGGGTTGTTGTTTACTAAAAGTCCAGCGGCTGCACCAGTAAAGGCTAGTTCGCTAGTGCCATGTACGGCAAAAGCCATACCGCGCATGATGACAAACGGTCCAATGATACCGCAAATGACCGCAACAACAATAGCCGCCAATAAGGCATGTTGGGCGAAGGGTTGGGAAAGGTAAAAAGGTAGGTTGTTCATCTGTTAGTCTCCGGCGGATGCTTATCTATGTGATGCTCGTTGTCGTTGGTGTTGACGACTATAATGCGGTCACGCACCCGCAGTACGTCTATGGTCGTACCGTATAGTCGGCTCAAACTCTTGGTATTTAAAACCTCCTCTGGCGTGCCAATAGCCCACTTTCCGCCTACGAGATACAGAACCCTATCCACCATGCTCAGAACTGGGTTAATGTCATGAGTTACAAACATAACAGCCGTATTGAACCGCTGGCGATATGAGTTGATAAGCTCACTCACGGCTTGCTGACTTTTAAGGTCGAGGGATAATAGAGGCTCATCACATAAAAGTAAATCTGGTTTGCCTAGCAAAGCCTGAGCAACCCTCAGACGTTGTTGCTCACCACCCGATAGTAGACCAATGGGCTTATCAGCATAGTTACTAGCCCCCACTTCTTTAATAACTTCATCAACTCGATGCCAAGCGTTCTTGTCGTGGCGTACAAAGCCAAAACGATGGCCATCAAGACCAAAATGTACTAAGTCTCGGCCTCGTATAGGTAAATCTCTGTCAAAGGCTTTTTGCTGGGGTATATAGCCAATCTGACTATTGCCACGATGTGGTAACTCGCCTTGTATTCTTATCGTGCCACCAGAGAGTTCATTTAGTCCAAGCATTGCTTTGAGCAAGCTAGTCTTACCTGTTCCGTTTGGGCCGAGTATCACCAAAAACTCTCCAGGTTTAATTGTTAGTTCCAAATTCTCCCAAAGCGTTCGCTTACCAAAACGTAACGTGCCGTTTTTTATAGATAGGACAGGTTCTGAGCCAGGTTCAGCCATCTATCCCCCAAGTGCTGTTAGTAGAGCTTTGGCTTGATCCAGTTGCCATGATTGATAGTCATGCTCGCCAGGTGGCAACGTCTCGGTCACACCAACCACCGGTATCCCTGCTTGATTGGCTAGATCGCGAACGTGCTGCGTAACTGTACTGGTGGCCTGGGCATTGTAGAGTAGCACTTTTACTCCGTGATTGGTCATCAGCGAGTCCATAATAGCCGTATCGTTGGGGCTAGGGTCGTTACCCTCCTCGATTGAGGCTGCGAAGCCAACTGGTGTTTTAACATCCAAACCCGCAGCAGATAATAGATAACCAGGCACTCGTTCTGTGTACGCAACGGCAGCATTCGGATACCTAGTCTTTATCCGGTTAATGACATCTAGTATTGGCTGGAGTGAACTATTAAACGTGGCGAGGTTGGCTGCATACGCAGTAGCGTTCTTTGGGTCTTTGGCCGCGAGGGCTTGCTCAATGGCGTTGGCAACCTCTGGAACACGAGCCGTGTCATACCAAAGGTGGGGGTTGGGGTCATCCCCGGTGACATTAAGTATTTTTTGTACAGACAAAATCTGACGTTGGTTATTTGGTGAAGCCGCCATGAGCTTATCCATAAAGTCGTCATAGCCCAAGCCATTCTTGATAACGATGCTGGCTTTAGATAAAGCTGCTGCGTCATGAGCATCAGATTCATAAAGATGAGGGTCGGTGCTTGGGTTTGTAATAATAGAAGTTACTTCAATATGATTGCCACCAATCTGCGAAGTAATATTACCCCAGAAATTCTCCGCAGCAACTACCTGTAATGTGGAACTATTTGTTTGGTTACTTGAGGATTTATGCCAGTGCGTTACTGCCAGAGTTACAGTTGCTACGGTTAAGAAACCTGCAAGAATTGCCCAGTAATAGGATTTGGTTCGCTTAGCCATAGTTCGGTAAACCTTTCATCATTAACATACAAATACTAAGTGGGAATTGGTATATCTGCAAATAATTTGCAGTTACTGTTATAATTGCAATATGTCGGAGCCAAAAGATACCTTACAAGCCATGCTTAAACAAGGCGGTTATAGCATTACAAAGCAACGTATGTTGGTATTCAATCTTCTGCTCGGTCAAGAGCCAATGATGATGAGCCAACTTATTAAAAATGCGCATGGTCGGATTGATACTGTTAGCATTTATCGTTCTATTGCCCTGTTTGAAAAACTTGGCATTGTACAGCGACTAAATATAGGCTGGAAGTATAAGTTTGAATTAACTGACAAGTTTGCCGACCATCACCACCATTTATCCTGCAAGAACTGCGGCAGTGTAATAGAAATTAACGAACACGCTCTTGAGGATTTTATACAGCAGGTCGCTGAACAGAATAGCTTTCAAGCAGAGGAACATCAGGTTGAAGTTCAGGGTTACTGTCAAACATGCAGAAAAACAAACGTAAATGCGGCATACGGCGTAAACAGGGATGGTAGGTATACTGCTAGGTAGTTTACGGACAAATATATTAAGTTCGGCTATCTGTTAATTGAAAAACGGTGTCCGAAAACTCCTGACTCTTTTTGATAATATTTGCACAAAATTGATGCAATTTGTTCTCTGTTAATACTAAAACGGTGTGTAAAAATTATTGCACTATTTAAAATAGGTTTCCTTACATTATTTACACATTTCCCTCTCTTTTATGGTCAAAACAGTGTAAAGAAACTATTGGACACTTTTTAATAGTTTTGCGACAAGATTGACGCTTCCCCGAATCCGTTAGAGCCAAAACAGTGTCGCGAAACTGATAAGTAGCTTGCCTAGATACTTCGCACGTTAGCCCCACAGGGGCCGTGTGTGCGGTTTTAAGGGGTTGGGTTGCATATCCCTCGGTCTGCTTGCCGATCAGGGCTTTTGCAGCCCCTTGCAAAACCCATTTAATATAAATTAGCACTAGCTTAATTGGCCATTTTTTGGTATAATGTAGGTAGAGTTGGATGAGTATTTGTACGATACTCATCCGTCACCTAAGCAAAGGTTAGACTAAATCAACTTAAACGGGCATTGACCGAAAGGTTCTTGCCGGAATAGTGATGAAGGATAACCTTTCTTTTATTATTGAGGCAGAAAACAAGAAGCTCATTAAGCCCAGGCTTAAAGAGGCTGTTGTTAAGCAGAAAAAATTAACCAAGCGTGAACTACTAGAGTTGGCAAACTATTTATATTCACGTTACGAAACTACCAAAAAGCCCTTGAACATGAGGCCTGACTGATCAATGAATGAAACGGGTACAAATCGTGGTAAACCAAGCAAATAATTTTATAGGTACTAAGGGCAGCTTCTGTAGCCATACCACATGGTGTACCCTGGAAGCTGTCCTTCGTGCTTGTAAGGTGGCATTATGACCCAAATCAAAGCTATCGTTAACGGCAGAGTTTCTACTCCCGATCAGCTAAAGAACAACAGCCTTGGCCGACAGGAGGAATCGGTAGAAATTGCTGCTGTTAAACTAGGTGCCGTTATTCCCGACGATGGTAGGTGGGCTGGTAGTGTCAGTAGTAAAGCTGGCACTAATGTAAAGCGAAAAGACCTGCTGGCAATGGTTGAATACTGTAAAAAACACAAAGACGTAAAGTATGCCATTTTTGATGAGTATGACCGCTATATGCGCAGCGTCAATGAAGGACCGTATTTTGAAGTTGTATTCCAGCAGCTGGGTGTGAAAGTTTGGTATGCCTCAGAGAGCGACCAGTTCAATGGAGATGACGCAATGGCTAAGTTTCAGCGAGCTATGAGTGCATACCGAGCAGAAGGAAGCAATGAAGAGCGTCAGCGCAAGTCCGTACATGGCCACGCAAAAGCTATACGAGAAGGTCGCCACACATTTCCAACCAAACCTGGCTACATAAAGGGTGAGATACCTGGCGTTAAGGTTCCTCACCCCGTCACATTTGAGCCGTTTCAGACCGCCCTTAGAGAAGTAATTAGCGGGCTTTACGCCCCAACCGAAGCATTAAAACGACTGAACAAGAGTGACTTCACCAAGGTTCATGCTCCCTGGTCTATGGACAAGTTCCGACAATTCGGTTGTGACCCCTACTACGCTGGCATTTTAGTTATGGACAAGCAGGTTCAAGAGCGCAACGAGTGTGGGCAACACGAACCAATGATAAGCCTTGAGGACCATGAAGAGTTGGTACGCATATTTACAGGTAAGTTCAAGCCACGAGGGGCAAAAAAGCAGTACAACCCAGACTTCCCAATGAACAAGGTTCTGGTTTGCGAAGACTGTGGAGGTGAAGTCAAATTCACTGGCTCCAAAAAAAGCAATGGTTATCACCGCAAAAACACCACCTATTATTGGAAGTACGAGTGTCGAGGTTGCCACAAGTCATACCACCGCCACGAGGTACACGGCAAAATAACTGAGCGCCTAAACGAAATTCAATACACAGGCAAGCAACGACAGGAACTTATAGAAGCCTTAGCAACAGTATGGGGTCAGAAAAGGAAAGACAAGGTCCAACAGGTCAAGGCGCTAGAACAGCGTTCTGAGGTTCTACAGCAAACCAAGTCAAAGCTGGTAGTTGAAATGGCGCAAGCAGACCCCGAATACAAGCAAGACCTGAAAGACGAAATTGACAAAATAAAAACGCAGATTGCCAATACTGAGACACTAGTTAGCCAGTCAGATGAGCTTCAAGAAGACTTGCTAGACTTCGTGAAGTTTGGACTGGAATACACCAATACACTAATGGACGACTGGTGGAAGTTAGACCACGAGGAACGGGTGCAGTGCCAACAATTGATATTACCAGGCGGAATTTCGTTTAATTCACAGAAAAAAGTTGGCACCACCCAAATCTCGCCAATTTACACCTTACAGCCAAACAAAAAAGACCTTCGGATTGACCGAAAGTCCCTTATGGTGGAGCTGGCGGGTAATGCTCCCGCGTCCGCTAGCTTAAAAGTTAGTCTGTC
>CAZPPF010000038.1:0-6338 GCA_964588395.1 uncultured Candidatus Saccharibacteria bacterium
CCGACTTGAATTGTGTTAGCCACGCCACCGGTGCCTATATTTAATCCACCAGAGCCAGCGCGTATGGTGGTGGAGCCACTACCAACCTCGGTACCAAGATTCACAGTCATAGACGTAGCTCCGGCATTATTGCCAACATTAATTGTCTGGGTAGTTGCAGAGTTAATAGCTCCAATTTGTACATTATTGTTGACTGCATTAATCTGTACCGTTCCCGAGCCACTTTGTATGCTAGTAGTGCCACTGCCAGTTGTAGTACCAACAAATACGTTGTGACTAATTGCATTATTGCCGAATGAGCATGCTCCTGAGCCACATTGAACCGAAACGGCCTCGGCACCTGCCGTGCCGCCAATTGTAATCGTGCCGCCAGAACCCTGCGTTAGAGTTATAGCTGAAGCACCTGTTCCGCCTTGAATAAGGGTTGCACTGGTACTTAGCAAGTTGCCGATTGTGACGTTAGTAGTTGAGCTGGCGGTGGCGTTGTTGCCAATAGCTATTGTTTGAGCTACAGCACCTGTTGTGGTTCCGACTTGAATGGTGTTGGCAACACCACCGGTTCCGATGCTGATCGTACCAGCACTTCCTGCTTTAATCGTTACTGCTGATGCTCCAGTGCCACCCTGAAGAGTTGTAGCACTTGCTCCAAGCAGGTTACCAATGGTCACAGCATCAGTGGAGCTGGCGGTGGCGTTGTTGCCAATAGCTATTGTTTGAGCTACAGCACCTGTTGTGGTTCCGACTTGAATGGTGTTGGCAACACCACCGGTTCCGATGCTGATCGTACCAGCACTTCCTGCTTTAATCGTTACTGCTGATGCTCCAGTGCCACCCTGAAGAGTTGTAGCACTTGCTCCAAGCAGGTTACCAATGGTCACAGCATCAGTGGAGCTGGCGGTGGCGTTGTTGCCAATATTGATGGTTTGAGCAATTGCGTTTGCAGTGTTGCCTATTTGTAAGGTATTAGCGTTAGCTCCTGTGTTGAGGTTAAAGTTCGTAAATCCTGTGGCAGTACCTATATTGATAGTTCCATTTGATGAGTTAATAGTTGTGTTGATCGAACTATTGATAGTGGTTGTGGCTGCAAGGCCTGTTGTTGCGCCTATGCTGACAATATTATTTGCGGCAGTGCCAAGACTAACGGTGCCGCCACTTGCGGCCTGAATTGCTACTGCGGATGCAGTATTATCCCCCTGGATGGCGATACTAGTAGCCGTATTGCCAATACTGATGGGATTACTGCCACTGGTGCCTATATGAATAAAACTGCCTCCCAGGATTGTAACTGCGCCATTGGAAGCAGCTGAACCAATATTGACCACCCCGGTATTTATCGTCCCTATCGAAACAGATCCATTGCTGGTTGTACCGGCACCGCCGTCAATCGTTACGGCTCCTCCCGTTCGTGTCCCTGAAGCTCCAGTAGCATTGCCACCTTGGAGTACTACCGCACCACCGGTACCGCCGGTACCAGTTTGATTTCCGCCCAACAAATTCAGCGCTCCACCAGTGCCTGACGCAGCGTTAGCATCTGATGGGTAAAGACTGATTGGTATTCCCCCGGCTGAAGTTCTGGTTGTAATGTCTGCGCCCGTACCATCGCCTAAAACAATGTCCCCAACGTTGGTTATCCTGAATATAGATGTACCGGCACCATTTTCTAACACAATGTTGTCTGCCACGTCGCTTCCCTGAATTAATAGTCCGGGATCAGTAGCGGACGAATTGTTTATATAGGCGCCGCCATTACTAACTAAACCCTGCAACCCGCTCGTAATTGAAGTTCCCCCAATAACGGTTTGACCAGCTGAATCGGCAACATTCCTAACATTGCTCTTAACATAAACCCCAGGATTACTGCCCTGAACCAGCTGGCCGCCCCAAGCAAAAATCGTAGTCGAGTTGGTTCCAATCACAAGCGTTGGTGTGACTGTTGTAACCCCACTGGTAAATGTCTGAGTAACTGAGTAGCGCTGCCACGTAGTGGTAACGTTGGGCGATACAGCTGTTCCCGTTGAGGGAGTTCCATTACTATCTAACCGCAACTGGACGAATGGGTTACCTGTGTTTGCCTTGATCCAGATACTAAAGGTATACGTATTATTACCTGCAGATGTATAGCTTTGGGTTAATGTGTGAGTGCCGCTTGCACTGGAAACCAGCCTTTCGGCCGAGGTTTGGCCATCTGGTGCGGCTGTATTGTCTGCTGTTACCGTTATGTTAGTTGCGGTCCAAGCATTTAGCTGTTCAGACCGGGTCAACAGGTTGTTGTACGATCCCAGCCCACCGAATGGACTATTAAAGTACCCTGCCGATTCTTGGTTCCCCGAGCTATCTATTCGCTGTAAATTAGTACCTAAAGCATCATTAATTTGCAGCAAGTCGGCCGTTTGACCAGACGCACCTGTTACAGTAAGGCCCATGCTGGAGCTGGCGCCAGTATTAACTGCCAAAGCAGTGGTACCACTAGTATCACCACTGATGTTGACTGCTCCTGTATTTGAGACATTAAGCCTGCTGATGCCTGCCGTAAAGAAGGCCAATGCACTTGAACTGAGCGGGTTAGTGCCTCCTAGCTGGAAAGTTGCTATGTTATTGTTTGCATTACCTCCTATCAAGAAGGGGGTACCAGTAGAGTTGAAAGCGTCGCAGGATATAAGTTGGGTTGTGCTTGTGTCACGACAGAGTCCCTGCGTACTCAAGGCTGAACCACCCAGGGTAGCAATTTTAATTCCGCCCGACCCAGCTTGGAGTGTTACCGTGGAAGTGCCTGACGTACTGCCAATAGTTACATTATGAGCATAGGCGCCTGTGCCAATGCTGATATTCCCGGCTGTTCCCGTCGCCGTGCCGGTATCAATTGTCAGGTTACCAGAATTTGAGGTACTGCCTGTAGCGTTGCCCGTTTTGATTGTGAGATTTTGAGAGTTGGTGCTAGCTGAATTTGTTATCGGAGTCCCCACAAAACTATTTGCAGTATCGACATTAAAGATCGCGGTGCCGGCGGCATTTTGGATTTGTAAAGCCAAAGGTGAGTCAACTGATGGATGGATAAGCGTGATGCCTGTTGCTCCAACGCTAGCAAGCATGACTCCGCCTGAACCTTGTAGCTGAAGAAGATCAGCCGTTTGACCGGTATTCAGCTTGGCTACTAATGTTGCATTCGCATTGGTTCCGGAAGTATTACTGGTTTGGAAAAAGCCCGAAGTGTTTTGCAGACTGACGCCGTAAATACCATACCCGCCGCCGCCGGCACCTTTGACGCCGCCGCCGACGCCGGCACTTTGCGTACCAACCACACCGTACGAAGTACTGTTGCTGGTTGTGCCTATGAAAGCATCACCGTTCATGTTGGCCGCCGTCACTTGGGTGTTGGTAGTATCAACTGTAAATATCGGCGTGCCGGTGGAGTTCTTAACAACCACCGCCGATGTTGAATCGTTGTTGTTTTGGAAAATGGCCGCCCCCGAGGCGCTAACACTAAACAAGTTTTGCGTGCCGGAAGAGTTTTGAAGTTCCAATAAGTCGGCGGTTTGGCCACCGGCTGCCAAAATGCGGCCACCAACATACGACGGGCTGGCCGACTGGATGAAGAAGTTGGCGCTGGTTTGAACCACTTGAGCGTTGTTTTGGATGTAATTACCCGATCCACTCGAAGCCGAACAGCCGCTAAGGCTACAAATTACCTGGCCATTTATCCGGTATGCGCCAGAGTTGTCCAGGTTGACGTCGCCGTTAACGTCTAATGGAAATTGCGTTGGGAATTCGTTGATGCCGACGCGTTTCATGGTGGTATCCACGACAAAGATGTTGTTATTTTCGGCCAGAGTATCTTTGACGATGAATGCGCCGCTGGAATTTGCAGAATTCTGTAATATAACTGCCCCACTTGAGGAGAGGTCAAACAGAGCATTGGCATTTTCATCCTGTGCCTGAAAGATCGATGCGGTTTGGCCAGTCAAGCCTTTGAGCACGGCGGTAATCTGGGTCGTATCGCCAGTTTGAATGGCAATGTTGGCGTTGGTTTGAACTGTAGTTGTATTTTCGATAAATTGTCCGGTGTTGCCAAGGCCACAACCGCTAATGTCACAGATGGTGAAGCCACCAATCTTCAAGGCGTAGCTACCGCCAATGTTGATGTTACCGTTGACGTCCAATTTGTAAGACGGCGCGATGCCAATACCGACTTCGTTATTAACGGTGTCGGCGATTAACAGGTTGGAGGTGCCAGCAGCATTTTGAACCTGGAAGGCTGATGTCGAGTTCGTGGTCGGCTGAACTTTGAGGTTGCCGGTAGATGAAACACTAAACACCGGCGTGCCGGTTGATACTTGCAGCTGGAATAGGTCGGCACTTTGGCCGGATTTGCCGCGGATTTGGCCCCCAATCGCCGTCGCATCAACTGATTGGATGGCAAAGTTTGCGTTACTCTGGATGGAAAAGCCGTTTTGGATGTAGTTGCTGCTGCCGGCTAAGGCGCCGCAACCGGCGGCCGTACAGACCGTGGTGCCTCCAATGATTAAGGCGCTGGAATTATCGGTATGGATGTTACCAACCACGTCAAAGGCGTACATCGGCGCCAGCACGTTAACGCCAACGCGCTTATTCTGGGCGTCCACAGTAAAGACGTTGGTGCCCAGACTATTTTGCACCTGGAACGCCGTTGAACTGTTGTCGGTACTTGTAGCCGTAACATCGCCGGCGCCGGTCACCGAGAACAGCGGAACGGCCGAGTTGGTTTGAATCTCGAGCAAGTTACTAGTTTGTGACGTCCAGCCCTGAATGACGATGCCTTTATTGGTACCGCTCCCGGTTGAAACGAGCTCAACAGCACTAATGTCATTGGTAAACGGCACATTCACCGACAGCCGGTTTTTGGGTGAGGGGCTATTAATGCCAACCCGGTCGTTGGTAGTATCGGCACTCAAAACCGCTGAGCCGGCTGAATCCTGCACTTCGAATCCTGCCGTGGAATTGGCGCCAGTTTTTACAAGGGTACTGCCGCTAACGTTCAAAGTGCCGGCACTGGCGTTGCCGCTTGCGGCAAGCGAACTGGCCGCCACACTGCTGCTAAAAGAGGCGCTAGAACCCGTTAAAACTCCTTGCAGTGTAACGGCTTGGAAGGTATTGCTAGCTGTGAAGTTGTTATTTATCGTTTGGCGGGCTATGTCATCCGGAACGGTCGCCGAGCTGCCGCCGCCCACAGAGATCGTAGACCCACTAATCGTAATGCCGGTTCCGGCAGAATACCCCGGCCCGGTTTGTATAACTGTAGTTGAGCCGACCGCAACAAAATTACTCCCGTTGTAGTAGTAGGGCTGGTTTGTGCTTTTGTCGTAGTAAATCTGGCCGGCGGCCGGCGCACTCGGACGCACTCCGGGCGTCAGCACGAAGACGCCGTTGGCTTGGAGCTGGCCATTGATGGCTAGGATTTTGTCATTATCAACCGTTGACTGGACAGCCGCAAAGCTGCCCGTGGGTAGCGTCGTAACTTTATACTGGGTTGTATCCGCTGCTACAGGTGCGTTGCCGTGGTGGGTGATAGCAAAAATTACTCCCGTTAGTAGCCCAGCAACTAAGACAGCTGCTACGACAACTGCGCCCCAAAGCTTCCAATTGGCTGGGACTTTGGGCGGCTTCGGTTGTATGGGATGAGTGGGAACAAGCTTTACCAGCGCTTGATCTGTAGCGCCTGAAGAAGCTGGGGTTGGAGCTGCAGGTGATGGTGGCTCGGGAGTAACAGCCGAGGTTTCAGGATTTGGAGTTATTTGTGATTCAGTATGGGGCGGAATTTCTGGCCCTAGAGGCGTTGGGTGCTCGCTAGTTTCGGCGACAGCGGGCTGGCTGGAAGGAGGGCTTGCTTGTGGCGCCCCAAATGCTTCCAGAACATCCGGATGCTGTAGCCAGTCGGTTTTTTGGTAATCCAAACCAGCCTCTCCCGCTTGGGGAGTAGCTTCACCCGTTGACGCTGGTACGCCGGAACTTTCCGGTACTATCGGCAACTTGGGTTCTTCCACCTGCAAATTTTTCTCCGTAGCCTAAATGGCTACTCGAAGTAAATTATACCTCTTATGCTTTAAGAGAGCAAAAAACTTTTCTCATTACAAAGCTTTTTTATAAACTAGACGTCGACAAACAAAGTTAGCGTATTGTTAGTAACCTTCATCACACCATGGTTAATCTGGAATTTAAGCTCATTAAAGCCGGTCCTAACAACGACCTGACCGGCTACCAGCAGCGAAAAAAAGTTGGCATGTCCCACCAAAACATCAAACGGACCGGTCTTATTAAGCGCCGAGACCGAGGTAGCCTCACCTTGGTAGTAGACTTGGTAAGGT
>CAZPPF010000039.1:0-5712 GCA_964588395.1 uncultured Candidatus Saccharibacteria bacterium
GACGTCATCGGACTTAATGGTGAGCATTTCCTGCAAGGTATGCGCGGCACCATAAGCCTCGAGCGCCCATACTTCCATTTCGCCGAAGCGTTGGCCGCCATTTTGGGCCTTACCACCGAGCGGTTGCTGAGTCACCATGGTGTACGGTCCGGTACTGCGGGCGTGGATTTTATCGGCAATCATGTGGTTGAGCTTGATCATGTACATGCTGCCAACCGTGGTTCGCTCGCTAAAGGCTTCACCTGTGCGACCGTCAAATAGTTGTTGTTTGCCGTCAGCCGGTAAACCAGCTTCCTTGAGCAATTCCTTGATTTTCGGAGCTTGCACACCATTAAACGATGGACTCGCTACGTGAATTCCGAGTGCTCGTGCAGCCATACCCAAATGAGTCTCAAACAACTGTCCAATATTCATACGACTGGGTACACCCAGCGGGTTCAACAAAATATCTACTGGTGTTCCGTCTTCGGTAAATGGCATGTCTTCAATAGGCAGAATTCGGGCAATGACACCCTTGTTACCGTGACGTCCACCAAGTTTGTCACCAACGGCAATCTTGCGCATTTGAGCTACGAAAATCTGAACCTGCATAATGACGCCAGCCTTTAGTTCGTGCCCATTAGCACGAGAAAAAACCTTAACACCAACAACTTTGCCGTGTTTTCCATTGCTCATGCGCTGTGAGGTGTCACGAACTTCTTTGGCTTTTTCGCCAAAGATGGCGCGCAACAGACGTTCTTCGCTCGAAAGCTCCTGCTCACCCTTTGGCGTAATTTTACCAACTAAGATGTCACCGGGATGGACTTCGGCACCAATTCGTACAATGCCGTCTTCATCAAGGTGGCGAAGCGCTTCTTCCGATACATTAGGAATATCTCGAGTTACAATTTCTGGACCTAGCTTGGTCTCACGAACTTCAGTCATGAAGTCGACAATATGAATTGATGTCAGCGCATCATCCTCAACCAATCGACGAGAAATAATGATAGCATCCTCAAAGTTGTAGCCAGACCATGGCATAAACGCAACCAGCAGATCCTTACCAAGCGCAAGTTCACCACCATCAACTGACATGCCCTCAGACAGGGCTTGACCAGCTTTAACCTTATCACCAGTATTTACTACTACCTTGTGGTTAATACAGGTGCCTTCGTTACTACGAACAAAATGTGGTAAAGGGTAACTCTTGCTGCCAGATTTGTGCTTTACCACAACTTCATCAGCACTAGCTTTGATAACTTCACCATCGGCTTCAGCCACGATCAGCTGTCCAGTATTCTGGGCTGCAACGCCCTCCATACCAGTACCGACAATTGGAGCACTTGGTTTAATGAGTGGTACAGCTTGGCGTTGTTGGTTACTACCCATCAATGATCGGTACACATAGTTCTTTTCTATGAATGGAATCAAGGCTGCACTGGAGCCAATGATCTGACGACGAGAAGCATCCAAATGAGTGATGTCATCTGCGTCAACCTCACCAGAAGCTAAATATTTACGAGCGCTGACACGTTCGTTTACAAAATAGCCATCGTCGTCAAAATCCTCACCGGCACTGGCAATAATGGCGTGTTCTTCTTCTGACGCATCAAGGTATATTACTTCGCTGGTTACCTTGGCTTTAACAGGCCAAGTCTTCTGTTCTTTTATGGTTGCTAGGCGCTTTGCATCGGCAGCGGTGATGGTTTTTCCAGCACTAACAATCACTTTGCCCTTGGCATCCTCCAGGTCAACTGCTGCGATATATCCAGCAGCTTTGGCAGCCGTGACAGCATTTATGACTTTGCGGTAAGGGGTTTCGATAAAACCATAGTCGTTGATACGAGCGTAGCTTGCGAGGTTTAAAACAAGGCCGATGTTAGCACCTTCTGGCGTTTCAACGGTACAAATACGGCCATAGTGTGTTGCGTGCGCATCACGAACCTCAAAACCAGCACGTTCACGAGAAAGACCGCCAGGACCCATTGAGCTCAAGCGACGCTTGTGCGCCAATTCACTTAGTGGGTTGATTTGGTCCATGAACTGTGAGAGCTGTGAACTAGCGAAGAACTCACGAACGGCTGCAACAACCGGGCGAGCGTTAATGAGCTGTGTTGGTGTAACCGTTTCAATTTCACTCATACTCATGCGGTCTTTGGTATTACGCTCCATGCGTAGTAAACCTATACGGAATTGTCGTTGTACTAATTCACCAACCAATTTGACGCGACGATTGGCCAGGCTGTCAATATCGTCAGCTGGTTCTTGCGTGTTATTAAGACGAATAATCTCTGCCACGATAGCAATCAGGTCATCGAGTCGCATGACACGGTTATCTACGGTATTTGGTACATCCAGATCCAGACGCTTGTTGATCTTATAACGACCAACTCTAGAGAAGTCAAAGCGTTTGAAGTTGTAGAACATATTTTCCAGCAAGCTCCTGGCGTTGTCGACAGTAGCCAGATCACCAGGTCGCAAGCGTCGATAGACTTCAATCAGCGCTTCATTGGCACCTTTAGCGGGGTCTTTTTCGAGTGTAGCATCGATATAATTCAACTTTCCCTGATCTACATGGGCAAACAATTCTTTCATTTGGTTGTCGGTGACGCCAAGCGCACGAAGCAAGGTCGTAACTGCAATCTTGCGCTTGCGGTCGATCTTTACATATACAGCACCAGAGGCAGCTGTTTCAAACTCCAGCCAAGCTCCACGGCCAGGTATGACCTTGGCACCATACAAATTGGTAGCACCATGTGCATCAGATGTGAAGAAAACTCCGGCTGAACGGATCAATTGGCTTACCACTACACGTTCAGCACCATTAATAACAAAGGTCCCACGGCTAGTCATCCATGGATAATCACCTAGGTAAATTTCTTGTTCTTTAACTTCACCGGTAACCTTGTTGGTTAGTTCTACGGTAGCTTTTAGCGGCGCATCATAGCTAACGTTATTCTCACGCGCTTCTGATTCGGTCATCTTGGGTTCTTCAAAGCGATAATCTTTGAAGGACAACGTCAATTTTGTGCCGGTATAGTCATCAATTGGACTAATTTCAGCTAGAAGCTCTCCCAGACCTTCCTCCACAAACCATTGGAAGGACTTATTTTGATGGTCTACTAAGTTTGGCAGATCAAGGATTTCATCGGTTTTTGTGTAGTAAACACGGTTTTTATCTTGTTGCTTGGATTTAACTGCCGCTTTTGCCATATATAAAGACTGCTCCCATTAAGCTTTTAGCAGTGTCCGAGCTACTGCTCGAAACGCCACAAAAGCCCACAATTACTATTTAGCTGATTTTGATAATTTTGTAGTGTTAGTTCGCGCGCGAAGCTCACTAAGTGGAGGGTTTTCCCAGCTTATACTACTTCTTAAGATATAGTTTATAGGTTTTAAGCATTTGAGTCAACATCTCCTATGCGTGCCGTGTGGCTTGAAGCGTCGTTCTATCCACATAAAGTTGTAAAATAGAGCCATCTTTTGTAATTCCAAAGTCGTCCTTCCCGTCTGGTGTTACAAGTTCCGCGGGCTCTCCAACTGAATCCATAATATATGCCAAGCCAAGAGCTGGATTGTTATCTCCTTTGGCTATAGTTCCTATTATTGTCTGATGAGGAATTGCTATTCTCCCAGATAGGTCAGCGGTTATATTTTGTCGCCCTTCTTGTGCTCTACCAGCCCGCCGTCGGTATTCTTCTTGGCTAACATCTACGAGTCTACGAGCAACTCGATTGTGTTCTTCCATACTTAAGCCCGGGACAAGCCAATAATCAAGATCGGTTCCAGTAAATTGTCTTCCATCGGATGGGTGAATAATTGATTGTCCAAAGATTGTAGTTGCTAATCCTTTGGTTATCTTGTCTTGTCGAACTATAAAGGCTTTCATCTGTTCATTTCGCGCAATTCTAACTACGTTTTTCCAAGAGCTCAAGAATGTACGGTTACGTTCCACTGTCCCAGGAAACACTCCCTCTAACCAGTCTTTTTCAGCATCAACCAAATGATAAATATCACGTCCTTGCTGAAGTGATTTAAGCGCTTGTTTAGGTGATTTAGCTGGCGAAAAGGGATCTAATTCAATAATCACAAGAATCTATCTTACTCGAGCCACTGAGTTTATCTGTAAAATATTTAACTTTAAGAAAGTAATATGTAGCGTAACTATTGTGTGTTCAGCATTTTTGTGCTATAATATACTTCTCTACAAGAGAGGTTCTCTTGCATGAAGTACATTAGGAGTACTGTGGTCTATAACCCGTTCCACTGGAAGGGAGGCCAATGGTCGTTGGTCATTTTCATGACCATCTTCCTGGTGGTCTGGCTGGTCAACACCATGCACTACTACCTGAGGAAGCGATGGGGTCTCGGCTGGTACAGACGATCACTTACCGATACATGGCTGGACAAGGCGTCCTACTTGAAGCGGTTCACCGTCTCTCCGTGGCGCTGGGCAACGCTGTTCATCTCTGTCATTTTCGCCTTCTCCGGCATCTACAGTGCGGCTGCAAGCGCGAGCTCAAGAGAGATCGCACAGCGATTCCACCAGAGCAAGTTCGTTCAGTCGTTGAAGCCCGACGATGCAACCGCCTACACCTCCCACTCCGGCGAGGTCACGACAAGCAAGTTCGGCTGCAAGGCGACCTTCGTGGTCAAGAACAACAAGATCGTCGGTCCAGGTGTCGCACAAGTCAAGGTTCGGGTCGGACAGGACGGCAAGCTCACGTGCACGCACGAAGAGCTCGACGCTCCACAACAGACCAGCTCGGACTGATGACTCCCTACTCCTACTACACGCCGAAGCTGCGCCGGCTTACTCACCGAGGAGGTGAATAAATAGCGCAGCAATACCCGGAGCTATCGAACTATCGATGGTTGCGGGTATTTATTTTGCAGCTTTCACAGAACTAATAACCTGGTCAACTACGCCATATTTTTTGGCTTCGTCTGCAGTCATCCAGAAGTCGCGCTCCATATCGGTGTGGATTTTATCAAGTTTTTGGCCAGTATTCTTGGCCATAATTTCTTCCATCATTTTTTTAACACGCAAAGCTTCACGCAGGTCAATTTCTTGGTCGGTTACTTTACCACGTGTGCCACTTGATGGTTGGTGAATCATTACTGTCGAGTGAGGGAGTAAGAAGCGTTTGCCCTTAGTGCCGCTACTCAGGAGGAAGGCTGCAGCACTGGCTTGTACGCCGATGCCTACGGTCTGAATATCACTCTTAACAAATTGCATGGTGTCATAAATTGCGAGCGCATCATACACGCTGCCACCCGGACTATTGATATACAAACTTATGTCTCGGTCGGAATTGTCGTTGTCGAGGAATAAAAGCTGTGCAACGATGAGATTTGCAGTGTGCGGGTTAACATCGTCACCTACGAAGATAATGCGATCTTTGAGCAATCGGCTATAGATATCATAGGCTCGTTCAACACGTCCCTCATTTTCAATAACTGTTGGGATAAGAATTTGGCTCTTAGGACTATTCATAACACCTAGTATAGGTCGCAAATTGGCACTCGTCAAGTCAGAGTGCTAGTTGAGTCCTTACTGCGGTGCTAGGTAGCGTAGTCAACTAATTTTGCTATGGTTTTTTCGGTCATGATACGGGCTTCAAGGTCACGGCGGTTTTCGGGCTTATCAAGCTCAGACTGCATGGTTGGGTCTTGGTACTGTCCCTTGAGTATCTGAACTCGTATTTCGAGTTCCTCGGGTGTAACCGTAAC
>CAZPPF010000040.1:0-5497 GCA_964588395.1 uncultured Candidatus Saccharibacteria bacterium
AAACGCTGGTTGCTGTTTGGCTTGATAACACTGTTAGTTCTAGTCGTTGGCGGCTTTGTGTTTGGATACTACCTGCCAAACAAACCAAATAACGCCTACAACACCGGAATAAACCGCACAGGCTATGCACTAGATAAATTAATACAAGGCGTGACCGATAAATCGAGTCTTAATTCACTCAAAAAGTCCGATATAACACTTGGTATAGATGCGCAATACAACGGAACGAGTTACAGCGGCACCTTTAACGCCAAGTTTGATGCCAGCAAAGCCAATGCGGGACTTAATTTTACGTCTACAAACAACGGTCAAACCAAACCACTTTTTAATGCCAAACTTATAGGTGAGTTACCATCTGGCAGCCAATATCCAAATATATATGCTCAACTAAACGGATTAAAATCGCTCGATATTGATGCTTATGTGCCAGGCGCCTCTAAGTACGATGGCCAATGGATCGCCGTTATGTCAGATTATTTAAAGTCACTTGGTAATGTCCCTACTGCCGACCAAACAGCCAAAAAGCAAATCTCATCGGATGACATTGCCGAATTGTCCCGAGCCGCAGTAAGTGTGAGCAGGGACTACGTTTTTAGTACCGATCCGGGGCGCGCATTGTTCGAAAAGAAATCGTTTGTTGGCAAGGAAAAGGTCGATAATTTGACCACCTACCACTATACGGTAACCCTAAACAAGGACCATGCCTCGGCATATTGCCAAGCTATGGTCGACAAAATTTTTGCTACCAATGCATATAAAAAACTTCCTTGGGTCAATGAAAACAATATTGAAAAAGATAAGGAAAGTTCCAAGAAAGATTGCCAGACTTCCTCGAACAATATGAATGCAAACGACAGTTACGACTTATGGGTTGAAGCCAAGTATAAACTTATTTATAAGTACCGGGTAACAGATGGAGACAACAAGGAAGCCTACAAAGAAATTGGTCAAATATATAAGGGTGGTTCCAAGTTTACCTTTTTTGCTAATTATCACAATGGCAAAAGTAACTTTGATAGCAAATCATCTTGGGATATAGATTTTAATGCCAGTTCTACCAAAGGGACTATCACCCTTACGGGTGGTCCAGCCGGTAGCAAATATAGCGTCAAGCTATCGCTGGACGCCAAACCATTCACTGGGGAGATAAACAATGATAAGCCTGCCAACACCGTACCGGTAGATGAGGTTTTGAAAACCTTTGGTATTGATCCGCATGATTTTTTTGGAGCGTTTGGCGGGTCTAATAGCAGCTCTGCAGCCAATACGGAACGCCAGACAGATATCAAGGTCATTCACGGCCAAGTCGAGGCATACTACGCCCAAAATGGCTACTACCCTACACTAAGTGACCTGAATAGTACCTCGTGGCGTAGCACAAACATGAAAGGTATTGATAAAGAAGCGCTGAGGGATCCGTCTGGTAGTGGTTACACCCTGGTCGCTAAACCAGCTGCAAATGTATATTCCTACGAAGTCAGCGCAGCCGACGGCAGCGCTTGCAATAACACTACAAAAGACTGTGCAGTTTACACATTGACCGCAACATATGAAGGTGGCGGGACGTTTACCAAAACCAATCTAAACTAAGCTTTTTCGATTTTGCCACAGGCTAGGCGTGGCCCGCCGCTATAGCCTGAGCCTGATTCTCCCGGACCATAAGGGTCAGGGTTGCCATGAACCATCAGCGATGTGCCTTCTTTGGGCTGCAAAATAGAAACTGGCCCATCCGAAAGTGTTACCCGTGTCGTTATAGTCTCCAGCTCACCATGTCCATTGTTATCCACGGTAATGCTGGGTAAATCTCCAGCATGAAAGCCGTGGTTGGCATCAGGATCTGTATTGCCTGATGGTCCTGGGTCAAAGTGACCACCCGCGCATTTAAAACCATCACACTCACAGTCGCCTTTTTCGTGAATATGCACAGCGTGCTTACCGGCTTTAAGAGTCTCGGGTTTTCCACTAAGTTCTAGGCGAATGTGGACATACTTCCAACCATCCACATCGTATTCGGTAAATTCTGCTGTACCCTCGACATCTGGACCATTTACCACTACTTTAGCCCTTGCAGTTACTGTTTTGTTATCAGCTTGTAAATCAACCTTCATTTTTGTCTCCTTTGGCTACGTATACCGCTAGCATTGATGTACCAAAACCCAGGCCGCTCAAGAATATTAAGACATGCTGGATGCCATGGTTTAGTACTGAGGCTTCCGCCCAACTGGCCAGAGCAAAGATCGCCAGTAATGCAATCCCTACTGACAATGCGGCCACGCCTGCTAGCAAACTCACAGGAGATACTTTTTTGGCAATGCTTTTTGTTTCTGTACTTGTAGTGTCATTCATACCAAACCCTCCTTTTACTCGATCAGTATAGCATTCAACCCTAGCCCTAACAGGTATAAATTGTTACAATACTGCCTGCTGTTATTTTGGGGAGTGGCCAAGTGGTAAGGCACCAGGTTCTGGTCCTGGCATTCGGGGGTTCGAATCCCTCCTCCCCAGCCATAGTTCTTGTGCTTGCGTTTATCAGGTAATTAGTTTAGATTAGCTCCCAAAGGAGTTAGTAATGGCATTTGAAAAGCTTTCTGTACCACAATCAGTTGTTGACCAATCTATTGCTCATGCTCATCTATCAGGACGAAGTGCAGCAATGATTGCCTTACGCCAGATGGAACCTTATGCGGGACCCAAAGGTGTATTTACCCAACAGCAAGTAGAAGCCTATGCTCAGCGTAAGAATGAAGAGGCACAGCTAACCTGGCTCGAAGAACGAATCGTGGGCAAACATAATGACAAGGTAAGTAGGAAACCGGGATTAACTGCTTTGGTTAGAGCACATGCAAAAGAAAGAATGGAAATTGTGTTTAAATCCCAACAACAACTAAAGATGCATGAAGTTGAGATTGATAGAGTCGAGGATGCCCCAACTGGGCAACCGCTATATACCGTAAGGATACCAGAAGGTGGTTTTGTCGAACTTACAGAAACGACACTTGAGTTCACAGATTTAGTTGAAGAAGTTGCAACTGATTTGGTGCGACCGATACCAGTTGGTGCATCGAGCGTAAGGGTCGGAATATTGGACGTGGTAACAATAGCCGGGGATGCGGGTGAATATTGGCAGAGCCCTCATTACAATATTGATGGTACATTTAGTAGGTAGATCCACTACTTGGCATTAGAATAGTTCGAAGTACGTCCACTAGCCCCAGCCATGACGCTTATGCTTGCATAGTCACTCGTTTCAGTAGAAACTATATGAAAATGTCAAACCATGAGCACCCAGTCTTAGAAAAAGTTTTTGAAGGATTATCGTATATAAGCGCAGATAGTCTAAATGAACGTTCGGGACTATCCCAAGACATTGGCCGGATAGTTGATAGAGCTATCGGCGTAATCATTCAAAATCCATGTCGTGGTTGTGATGTTTTTTATGAAGAAGTAAATGGTAAACGCAGAGCCGACAAAGATGCGGATGTAATTCCGTGCATTGATTTTGATGAAAGAGCTTTTGTGAGAGAAGCTATAGTATCCAGTTGCAAAGAGAGTTTAGTTAACAGTCTTAATGGTACTGCCAGGTTTGAAGCATGTGAAACAAGACTTGATGCTGGATTTGTTGGAACAGAATTGTTTTAAGCACGGTATTTTAAGTGTAACTCGCATCAAAAGTTCGAAGTACGTCCACTAGCCCCAGCCAAGCATAAGCAATATGTTTATACTCAGGTTTGTGATAATTTTTGTAAATGACAGGATCTTCATTTCCACCCGAATCGCTTCCGCCACTTGATGGCGAACTGAGCCGCAAAGATCTGCTGAGACATTATGCTGCTGGCAACGTATTGGGGGGTGTTGTGTTATATAACGAACTAGATGTTGAACTATTTAAAGCTGCGCAACTTGAACCAGGTGGATTAGGTAAAGCTGTTGTCGAGATATGTGAAAGCATTAATGTAGGTATGCCAGAGCATGATATGGAGCTCGGAACGGATTTTTATTTTAGAACACCAGACGAGGAAGACGATTCAACTGAAATGGCTGGTGAGGATGGAGGCATTGTTTCTCTGTCACCAGAAGACGTTGAGTATTTACTAAAGCACATGCCAACAATGTTTTTAGACCAAGTCTTCCCTAAAGTATAGAACTTAATACCACCAAAATTCAGGCATTGGCCGCGCTAAAAGTTCGAAGTACGTCCACAACAAGCCCCAGCCAACACGCTTATGCTTGCGCAACGGACCTTTACGATGCAAAATTGGGATATGTTTAATGAGACGCAAAAACAACGAGTTGCTGAACGGCTTGAAGCAGAGTTAGATGAACCAAGCGCTGACGATGTTGAAAAAGTTGGAAATCTAGTGTTTCGTGTTTCATCACTTGAGGTAGGTAGGGATGTGGATTACTTATTGGATGTCCTGGACCCAGAAAGTGGCGCAGACGAAATCATCGTAAAAGCGGCTGGTATATGTCTTACCGAACTAGCTGCAAATAATTAGGCTTAGTTTTTAATTCGGTTCTAAACTCATCCACTATCCCCAGCCATAGTTCTTATGCTTGCAATAGTTTTGGCAGACAGTATCATTTATATAACTATGATTGCGTACACAGAAGCATCTCTCTCAGTAGGAATAAATGAGTTCGAAATTTCTGAAATTGAAACCAACGGATTTCACAAAACAGATTTAGGTGATGGAGAGTTATGGGTAAGGCGTTCTCCCTTGGTTGCAGGTGAAAAAATAGATGTCTCCCAGGTTCTTGATGACTTTTACCTCCGAAAAAAAATTGAAGCCGTTGGAAATATAGGCATTTACGCAGAGTTGATAGACCGAGATGTGTTTATCAATGTTGATGTTGAAAAACTGAAAGATGGCAACTTAACTGAAATAACTCTTGACGAACGACAAATATTTAGAGGCGCTTTTGTAGGACCAAACTATACGTCCATAAGACTTCTAGCCACTCATCATCACATGGCTAGTCATGCATAAAAGCTTAATTAACTATTGGTTCAAGCGTCATAAAAGTTCGAGGTGCGTCCACTAGCCCCAGCCATAGTTCTTATGCTTGCATTGATTGTGCGATATCCCTACTATGGACGGATATGGCAGAATTTTGTGAAAGTTGTCCTTTAAAAGGTCAATGCGTTGGAGAAATTGAAACACACGCCTCTGGATATGTGGATTTTGAAAGACGCCAAGCAATGGGGCGTGGACCTCTAATTGCAAGCTACCACGGAGAAATAGGTGCATTTATTGATGAATTTGGTAATCCGTCAAACGCTGTCTACTTCGTCCCCAATAGAACCCCCGAACAGATGGTCGGCATGGTTGAGAATTGTGATGGCCCCATAATTGAAACACGGGGAATTATCCGAAAAAGAAATTATGCGGTCGGCTGCTCTGCATTAGGTAAGTTTGCCTGTAATGAACCTGAACTTAAGCAATACTTAAATTCCCAGCTTCGCTAAAAGTTCGAAGTACGTCCACTAGCCCCAGCC
>CAZPPF010000041.1:0-5323 GCA_964588395.1 uncultured Candidatus Saccharibacteria bacterium
TGCTCCCGTCTACTGGGTTTTGCAGACCCATGCCTAACTTCTCGGCCAACGCGCCCTAAAACAGATTGAATTATAACTTACGAAGAGGAAAAAGCTAAGACTTGGGTTTCTTATGGCGTCGACGCAAGACAAGGCTAGAAACGGCAATAGCCGAAATAGCAACGGCTGTTTCAGTGCCTTTCACATGATCAATGAGGAAATACTTGTACGGTTTTGATTCGTGAATGTATCGCATCATTCTTATTCTGCGAGGCTCACCCTCCTCACCTTCGCTTGGCAATAGATTACCAAGCAGTGCGTTCGGGTCATTAGGATCAGACTCAAGATCTACAGCTTCTCTGACCCGTCCCGTCTCGCGCTCTCCAAACTTAACTCCGTCGTACATTTCGGGATCAACTTCCGCCCAACCCCTACGAACAGTATCTGGCTTTTCTTCTTCTCGTCCATACAAAGCATGGTCGTGATGAAGTTGCGGTTCTGGGTCGGGAATAGCTGCCATAGGTACTCTAATATACTGCCTCTGGCAATTAATGCAACACTAATTGAGGCTGCCGTGAATGAGATTGCAACAAAGCCATCATCCCTAGCATTTGTTGTATTTGGGCACTTGCCGTGTCAATACTATCCACGAATTGCTTGAAGTGTTTGCGTTCGTGCGTTCCGACATCGTCACGAAGAATTAATTCTATCTCTTTTGCTGAACTTACTGAAGGTGTTCTGGCTGTCATAAGTACTCGAACCAGTTCTTCAAAATCCGTCTCTTCATACTCCACGTCTAGTCTTTCTAGGACAGTCCTACACAAATTTGTCAGACGCGAGACAATAGCATCTCCTATTTCCTCATCGCCTTGCACCAACTCTGTGAACTGGATAAATTGCACTATTTCGACAATTTCATGAAGCGTGGGTTCGAGCAGCACCTTTTGTTCTGGCGATATCTCGAAAAGACCAGTCCGAAGATCTTTTAGTAGATCCATATAGCCTGGGTCAGAAGATTCAGCTTCTTTAGGCATTTCAGTGAATACTAAATCGTTCATATTTGCTTCCTCCTGATCAATAAATAACAAATCAGTGATAAGTAGTTCAAAAGTTTCAATTGGATCTGTGCTTTGGAGTTCGGCGATATCAGGTTGCCAGATTTCACCATCAAAAACTGGCGTTTCATCGAAGATTGGCTCAAGATCATCTATGTTGGCTATCTCAGCTTTAAGTACAGGTTCATCAGTATCTTCTGTTTCACTCATTTCCTCTTCGGTGTGAGTAATGACGAATTTGTCCGAAAGCTCTACTGACTGAGCTTCTGACATCTGGATTCTAATATTGGGTGTTGGTTCCGGTGTTTTGTCCGTTTCTCCGGAAACAGGTTCAGCGACGAACTCGGGCTCTGCATGGTGTACGCGCTCTTCCTGAGCTATCTTTTGCTGATGTTGTGCATATGCCGCGGTATCACTTTCAGTAGCTGCAATCTGCTCAATACGCCTAGAATCTGGCTCGACCGCAATCAATTCTGGTTGTATTTGTTTTTCGGCAATCTCAGAAGAAGGAGCTGGTTTTGGCCGCTCCGCCTTTTCGGGCTTTATCGGGCTAAAAAATCCGGTTCTCCTGATGAACTTCGTTGCAATATTGTTTCTCGATCAGATGCGCCACTGTGATAGCTGCGTGTAGTTTCGCTTATGTCTAGCTTAAAATCTCCGTAG
The DNA here is from genome assembly GCA_964588395.1 of uncultured Candidatus Saccharibacteria bacterium. Taxonomy (GTDB): domain Bacteria; phylum Patescibacteriota; class Saccharimonadia; order Saccharimonadales; family CAZPPF01; genus CAZPPF01. The sequence goes on from CAZPPF010000041.1 coordinate 1,698, forward strand.
ACCATTCTCATGCCCGTAAGCTTTGCCTCAACTCCTGCAATACCTTCGGTGGCATATGCATCTGCAACAATATTGCCCACTGGACAACGCTCATCAACCAGCATTTCTGCTACTGTGCCAGTATACGTCCCAAAAGTAATGGTGGTTTCTATCTCTTCGGGGCCAAGTCCATAGGTATCAAGAAAATAATCAAGTCCAAGAGGTTGGCTCCCACTAGATTCTTGAGATGTCATATCCTATATGATAAAGCGTAAGCAACATTTAGGCAAAAACCTTAGAGCGGACTTTACATTAGCTTGGTTCTATCTTATTATTCGAACAATTAAACGAAAAGAGAAATCATGAAAAAACGAATACTTTGGAAAATGTTTTTACTCGAGATAGTAACGCTCGGCATATACCGTTTGTACTATTTAATAAAAACCCGCCGCGAGATGATGGATCGAAACTCAAACGTCAAGATTATGTCGCCTGCCTTTTTACTCGTTCCAATCGGGATCATTATTGCTACTTTTATAGGTATGATAGTAGCGCTGATTGCGACCGCTAGCACAAACGTGTCAAATAGTTGCGCAAGCACATACTCAAGCTATTCAACTACGGCTACTAGTTCCACACTTCAGAATTGCTCTTCACACGCCAACGTAGCACCGCTGATTATTATGCTTGTCTTTTATCTAGCGATACCCGCCGCTTTCGTCTTTTATGTCATTTGGATATGGAGCTATTCGCATGGGGTAGAAGAAGTTACAGAAAATAAACTTGGCTTTGCGCTTAGCTTGATCATTCTTATCTTGGTGCCAGATGGAATTGATATTCTGGTTATTCAGGATTATTTTAATAAGTTAAGCCCTGTTGCTGTCGATACAAATTATTCAGCTCCACCTGCGGGTCTAGATACCCCTAACACCCCAACAGAGCCATTGCTTCCTCAGCCCGCAGTTACGCCTAGTGAAGACCCAGTAGTTTCATCGCAAATAGCCTCGACGCCTTCGCCAAACACCGAAACTCCACCAGATTTGCCTGAGTCTCCTACAAATCCTCAATAGTCCTATCTAAAAGTACAAATTAAAACAGCACCGCTTATAACGGTGCTGTTTGTTGGCAGAAAGCGTTACTTCCAGCCAAAAGCCTGACTCAAGATCCAGAGCGTAAACGCAATGGAAATAAAGAACAGACCCAGACCAACTGGGCTTCCCCAGCTGAACCACGAACCCCACGCCCGCCAGTGTTTCATACTGGTCTCGTGACTCCAATCGTAGTCCTTTTTGTAGTCTTCGGAACTTTTGCCTTGGTGTTGCATAGTGTCCCTTTGTTAATTGATGAGAGTCTGTCACTCCTAAGGTTCGACGACGTCCCTAGGGTAGTGCAAACCTACTCATTCATCTTGTGGTCTTAATGTCCGTCCATGTTATTCGCCGAATGAGCAGCGCATGGTACTGATAGGGACGACCACGTTACCGATATTTAAACACGAAATAACAGATACAGCAACTAGTTATTGCCTCTGAATATCCACTGCACACCGTATTTGTCATAAAACTGTCCGTATGTTCCAAAGGGCATTTCATGTAGCTCTTGCAGTCGTTTGTTGTTATCACCGTCCCTGAGCTTATCAAAAACCTTCTTTAACTCGTCATACGTGTTGCCAGTAACATATATTGCAGATGTATTCCCCTGTACCGGATCAAATTCAGGAGAAGCCATCCAGTCTGTAGCCGATATATCAATATCCCCGTTTACGAGCTGAGCATTAATAATCCGGTCGTGCTTCTCCGTGGGAAAATTATCCTTCATGGGGGTATCGCCAAGTTTGGTAAGCGTTAACTCACCGCCCAGGCACTCGTGATAAAACGTCATTGCTTCTGCACAGTTGCCGTCGAACAGTAAAAAAGGAGTTGAGCGCAGCATACTTATTCGCCAATAGTCCCTGTCGTGACCTCACCAGCTCGTTTGTAATTGGCGAAGAAGACGCCATTGTCCGTGATGACAGAGTACGTGAGTTCAAACGCTGCCGGCCTGGTGCCTTCCTCAAAGAGCTTCTTTCCTGTGCCGAGTGTGAGCGGAAAGGTTTTAAGCCACAGTTCATCTACTAGGTCGTGCTGTAGCAACGTCTGTATGAGGTTGCCGCTGCCATGTACCTGCAACATTGGGCCGTCTCCAGCTTTTAACTCCTTAAGCTTCGCCACTACGTCACCAGTAATCAATTCCGAATTCTCCCACGGAAGATCTATCTGGCTATTTGATACAACGTACTTCTTGCATTTGTTGAAAGGGGTAGCAACAAACTCAATTTCAGGGTGTTTCGGCCAGTAGCCAGCAAATATATCATACGTCTTGCGCCCCAGCAGCAAATCAAACGGCACACTGAGCTGCTTAGTCATCTGTATTCCGGACTGCTCATCGTTATACGGTGCTTGCCAGCCGCCATATTTGAAACCACTCGTTGTGTCTTCATCCGGACCACCAGGAGCCTGCATTACTCCATCTAATGTAATAAATGATAAAACGACTATTTTTCTCATAAACATATCGTAACAAAAAACATCCGAAAGTAGTGTTAGAAATCTTGATTTGGTGCAGCACAGTTTTTGAAAGTGTAACGATGCTTAACTATTCTGACGAGAATAGGTAAGGTCAAAATCATGTTCCCATTTCTTGCCATCTGCTGACTTACCCCATGCTCCTGTAATTGTATTTTTGTCTTTGCTAACTTTGCCTTCAAAACTTTGAACGAAGTTAGGAGCATTCCGCCATATCTTCCATACATCGTTTTCAAAACTCATTTCGTACACGCGAGAAAAATGGCGATCATCAAAATAAAGCACAGTGTAGTTGGGCGAATCTTGGTCACGGCCGATAAGCCATGTTGCGTGAGCTGTTTCTTTTTTTCCCTGCTTAAGGACGAGGAACTCACCCTCTTCATACCATTCAAATGAGGCATTAGCATCTACTACATCTGACAAGCTGGGAAGAAATGAAGCATTAGATATTTTCATATCCCATTTCCCAACCAAAAATGCCAACTCTTTTAGTGCTGGGCTTATTTGTTCTTTCATATACTACGCTTGCCCATCTCTATTTGAGTCGAATTCTACTGTCCATTCAATACCGTACTTATCTCTGAACATAGCAAAATAGGTACCCCAAGGGCTCTCCGCCATAGGCATTTCCACTTTGCCCCCTTCTGAAAGACCGTTGAATAGTTTATCGGCTTCCTCTTTAGTTTCTGCGCTAATTGCTATCTTGGACCTGTTTTCATTTTCGCTCACTGGACCCATACTCTCAGGAACATCATTGGCTATTAAGGTATTTCCACCGATTGGCAAAACAATACGCATAATTTTATGTGCTTCGTTTTTTGGTACTGGGAACTCCGAGCTTTCTAGATCTTTAAAGCGTACAACGCTAGCAAACTCTCCACCAAACACAGATTTATAAAAATTGAAGGCTTCTTGAGCATTTCCGTTGAAGTTAATGTAAGGATTGATAGTTGCCACTTAGATTAGTCCCCTTGATAAGAATTAGTTTCATTTCTATTTTAGCAAACAAAAAATGCCTCCATTAAAGGTATTTTCATATTACATAGAAATAGTGCAGTTGGTGGGTAAGAGCTGGGGGTTACA
>CAZPPF010000042.1:0-4909 GCA_964588395.1 uncultured Candidatus Saccharibacteria bacterium
GGCTCAACGGGTGGCGGAGGGGGTAGCACCGGTGGCGGTGGCACATCTACGGGTGGGGGAACCTCAACTGGAGGAGCGAGCACGCCAACTACTACAACGACCAGTACAACTACGACTTCAACCTCTAAAATCGCTTCTCTTAACCCAACTACTCCCAAAACTATTACTACAGCTAAGGGTGAGGTAGTACAAGTTCTGCCGGTAATCATCACCGTTAAAGATAAAAAGGGACAAGCGGTAAAAGGGGCAAAAGTTTCTCTTGATGGAGGACAGCCGGATGAAACAGATACCGAGGGAGGCGTGGTCTTTCAAGATATTATTTTAGGTGACCACACTGCTTCTGTTACATATAACAATCTCAAGGCTGAAAAATCCTTTACTGTGGTTGCTAATAACCAAGTCAATAGTGTTGAGATTACTATTGCCAAGCAGACCCTTATGGAAAAGCTCCTTTTGCCAGGGATAGCAGGTGTTGTGGGTATTCTTGTGCTTGGAATACTTTTATGGCTGATACATCGTATGCGTTCGAAATTTAAAGGTTTTCAACCAGTATCAACACCAATGAGTGGTGCAAGTGCGCCGCAAGTTTTTACGGGTGATATGGGGACCACTCAAACACCAGTGGCTAGTGTTCCGCAGCAAATACCAATCCAACCAGTCGCACCACCGCCAGCGCAGACCATGCCCACAATGCCCCAACCAACCTATGTTGGTCAATATCCCGCTCCTGGCCAAATTGTTATGAATGCGCCAGGCGCGGTAATAGCACCTACCGTTGTTTCTCCAACTGCCCCGCAACAGTCCGCGATGTCTAATACTTCTAGGTTTGGTAACTGATAAATCTTAAGGAAAAATATGAAACTCGCTAAACTTCACCATAAAAGTCCCATCAAAGAGCCAATTTGGCATGTTCAGCTGGCTGTGGTGGCGGCTATTTTGCTTCAGATGTCGATAAATCACCACTTGGCGCTTGGTCCAAAGTACGCGGTGGCTATATTTGAAGCCTTATTACTGGTGTCCCTTGCAGTGGTGCGACCTGGTGAACATAGTGCCCGGCTTCGCCTCCGTCGCTTACTGGCAGTTTTGTTGATTGCCCTGGTTTCAATTGCAAATGTTGGCTCACTTATACTTGTCCTACACGCATTACTATACGGTGGTCAAGTTAGTGGGCGCGATCTACTCACCTCCGGTGTGGCTATCTATCTGACAAACATTATCATCTTTGGACTGTGGTATTGGGAACTTGATAATGTCGATGACAATCAGCGTGACTTTTTATTCCCGCAAATGACTGCCCCGGAATCTGCCACGCGTCAGCCCAATTGGCAACCGGCCTTTTTTGACTATCTATATGTTTCAATTACCAATGGCTCAGCCTTTAGCCCAACCGACACAATGCCACTCACACACCGTATTAAGTTTTTGATGACCGCACAATCGCTTATATCGCTTGCAACAGTGGTGCTGGTAACGGCCCGTGCCGTCAATATTTTGGTCTAGTTAAAATAAATCGAGGTCCTTAAGTTCGTCTGGCATGAAGCCTTCTTCGTGTTTGAAGTCAGCCTGCCATTTGTAGCCTTTGTTATAACCGAGGTTTTTCATGAGCTTGGTGGGTGCATTGCGCAAATGGAGGGGTACAGGAAGGTCAGGATGCTCTCTAGCAGCCTGCAACGCTCCATTCATGGCGTCAGCCACTTCTCGAGATTTAGGAGCTTTGGCCATCACGGTGGCACACTGGAATAAATTGTATTGGCACTCTGGCATACCAATACGCTCAACGGCCTGAAATGTAGAGACTGCCAAGTTTAGGGCGGCGGGGGCAGCCAGCCCAATATCTTCACTAGCAAAGATCACCATGCGGCGGGCAATAAACTTGGGGTCCTCGCCAGCTTGCAGCATTCGAGCCATATAATACAAAGCGGCCGTGGGCTGGCTGCCGCGCATACTTTTTATAAATGCACTGATGATGTTGTAGTGATTCTCGCCGGCCTTGTCATAACCTGGCACGCGTTTTTGAGCTGCGGTTTCTATAACTTCAGATGTAATCGTGCCGTTCGTGAGCTGTCTGGCTAGTTCAAGGTTACTCAGTGCTATACGAGCATCACCACCAGAAAGTTCTGCCAGTAAATCAATACTTTTTGCAGGCAGTTTTTTGGCGGTTAGTTTCTCGGCCTTGGCCGTGCGTTTAAGAATCTGTTTGATCTCGTCTTTGCTGAGTGGCTCAAGTACTACTACACGACTGCGTGACAGTAAGGGAGTAATTACCTCGAAACTAGGATTCTCGGTGGTGGCGCCAATGAGCACGATGGTGCCATCCTCAACATGCGGCAAAAACGCGTCTTGTTGCGCTTTGTTAAAGCGGTGAATTTCGTCCACAAACAAAATAGTGCGAGTACCAAGCCGTTGATTGGCCTGAGCGCGTTCAACTACTTTAGTTATGTCGGCTTTGCCAGCCGTAACAGCACTCAGCTCAACAAAATCGGCCTCTGTTTCACGAGCAATAATCCGTGCCAAAGTGGTTTTGCCACTACCCGGTGGACCCCACAGAATCAAGCTGGTCGGCTGTTTTTTGTCGACAATTTCGCGAATAATGTGACCCGACTCTAGCAAATGCGACTGTCCCACCACATCGCTTAACTTACTTGGCCGCATTTTCTCCGCCAGAGGCTCCATGCCTCTATTATACGAGCTAGATTGAACTTACGTTACTTTCCGAAAGATTCAGCGAGGACTTGAGGTCCTGGATCGTTCACAGTTGTGGATTCGCCCAAAACTTGTGGGGTTGAGTCCGCAACACAGTCACCGCTCTTGTCATCTACATGAAAGCCAGTTGGAACCGTTGTTTGTGAGCCATCGATATTGGGACACAAATCTGGGTCAGGCGTACAAAAGCCATCACTGTTAGCGTGCTGGCCCGCAGGGATTGGTATGGACACAATAAACTCGCCATCGAGTGACTTACACGTTTCCGGACATTGTCCGTCTACGGTGTCGCAAGACACGATATTGTTGGTTTGGGCTGCATCTACCTTTGGTAAGACACGCCCTGTCGCTACTCCAAAAGCTACCACTACAGCAGCTATAATCAATAACTTTATAGGCGAAAACAGCGCCTTTAATACTTTTGACATATGTTTTTATCTCCCTCTTATGTTTATTATGCTACTCCGTTTATTTAGCCATGCAAGATTTATGCACAAGCAAAAAGGCTTTGTAATATATTTAGAAATCTGGCATAATACTTAATTATGAACAAGACTGAAGACGGCGAGAGACTCATTTTAGAGTGGGGAAGCGATCTGCAACAGGAATGGGCCGAAGATCCAACTAAACAAAATATGCTTGGAGTTCTAAAAGGATCGCTCGCGGCCATTTGTATGGCGCGAAAAGCGCATGCTGAATCTTTGGCAGCTCAAGCTCAGGCAGCTCTCTACTTTGATCAAAGAAACTCTGTGACAAGAGAAATGACAGACGAACAACTAAAAGAGCTCATCCTGGAGCCAGCTAACCACGTCCTTCAGCTTTCAGATGATATTGTTAACTCAAGCAGCCGTTATTAGGTATAACTAAAGCATTATGCCTACTCCAAACGAACGAGATCAATGTAAAAGAAAAACCCGCTACAGTACTTCTGCAGCTGCCGACGCAGCTCTTAAGAAAATCAACCCCTCGAGAAAACTCAATAAGCCAACACGTATCTACAAATGCCCTGTCTGTTCTGGTTGGCATCTTACGTCAAAACGCCAGTAAAATTGACCACACATCCCGCTTATGCTTGAATACAGATAAGTATTTAACATGAAAAACAATACAAGTTGGTTGCATGCAGGCGTTTTGCGCGTATCGCGAATCCACTTTTTGTACGTTTTGATTCTGGTTGTGCAGATTTGGGTATATGATGCCTGGCATCTCATTCCACCAGAAGCGGTGATGCAGCGCTGGATTATTACGGCAGTTCTGCTATCTGTTACAAGCGTTGTTTGGTACTTAGCTCATAGTCCGAAGAGATCAAATTCAGCTTACCGAATGATGATCTACGCCCTAATACTGGTAGATATTGCCGTAGCTTCTTTTAGCGTCTATACGCAGCGAGGCATGGCCAGTCGAGCGGTGATGCTGTATGCCGTTCCTATGATTGTGGCCGCTTTGCTCCTCAGTCGAGCGGCATTGTATACGACTGCTGCGATTAGTGCAGCCAGCTACACCACGGCTGCCGTCATGTACTTTGTTTTACACTTCAACGAAGGCTACAAAATAGAGCTTTATGGCGAAACTAGCTTCTACTCGGCAATTTTATTTTTGCTCGCAATTCTGCTGTGGGCGGTGCATAAGACGAAACACAAAAACTAACATTGATTAATTAGTAATTTCGTGGCATAATCATGATCAATGAATCGTGCCGGAGAAGCTATTATTATTCAATTTCCTATGGATAGAATTAGGCGTACTGAAGAGCCTAGTCCTTTGTTAGAGCTTGTTGAAACACCCGTACCAGCGCTTTTGGAAACAAATCCCGGACACACGCCTGTTGCCCAACAGCCTGATGAAGCAGGGAAAGCAACAAACTATGTTCCAGAGAACGAAAGACTTTGTCATAAAAGACCAGGATATTTTACCGAACCAGAACGTGAAAAGCTCAAGGAACGAGTTGCTCGCTTTATAAAAGCCCGCGCATTTTGTAACCTTTGTGAAGTAAAAGATGAATGTTTACAGGGAGCAATCGATCGGCGTGAGCCGAGTGGCGTGTGGGGTGGCGAAGAATTTTTTGGCGGAAAGATTAACACTGGCCGGTCAAAAAATGGAAATCCTATGGCGGGATTCCCAAAGCTGTAGACGCTCAACCATAGAAACAAGATACATAATACAAACTTTTCTAATTCGCAATAAGTTTGCATAAGCCTGATATAAT
>CAZPPF010000043.1:0-4885 GCA_964588395.1 uncultured Candidatus Saccharibacteria bacterium
TTGTCCATAAAGTGCTGCACCACAATATCCGCGTCGGTGGTGGTAATAAAAGTTTGGTAATTCTTGAGGAACTTGGTGAGGTAGCGGCGGCGGCGGCCATCCAGCTCGCTGAAAACGTCATCGAGGAGCAGTAGTGGTTTGTGGCCACGATCTTCCTCGAGTAGTTTGAGCTCAATAATCTTAAGAGCGAGCAATAGCGTGCGTGACTCGCCGCGCGAGGCAGCTTGAGCAGCTGGATGGCCGTCCAACCATATTTCCATATCATCACGGTGCGGGCCATAGGCCGTAAATCCTCTTAGGTAATCAAGCTCGGTACTTGATTCCAGCTTTTTTAGTAATTGACTGGCGTAGCTTTTGGCGGGCCATTGTCCAGTATGCTTGAGTTCAACCGCTAGCTTACTGCCAGACAGTTTTTGATAGATCTGGGCCATCTGGTCATTGAGCTTCTCGGCCAGTTGGTAGCGGTAGTTGGCAATTTGACCACCAAGCTCACTCAGCCTCATATTCCAAGCAAAGAGTTGGTCCTGATTTGCTAGGCCTTTTTTGAGCAGGCTATTGCGCTGGGCTAAGGCTCGCTTATAGTCACGCCTAAGCTTGCCGTAACCCGTGATGGTCTGTTCTAAAATATCGTCCATATAGTCCCGGCGGCGTTCGGGTTGACCATTGAGCAAGCGCAGGTGTTCAGGCTCAAACAATACCACGGGCACTGTTTTAGTGAGTGGCAGGCGCCGATATGTCTGTGAACTGATTTCAAAGGTTTTAGTGGGCGGTTCGTGGCTATTATCAAGCTTTAATACTCTTTGTCCGCTCTCAGTCCCCGCTTCGAGCCTGGCCCAATCTTTATTAAATGTTACGAGCTCGTTAATACTTTTAGTGCGATAGGAAGCGCCTCGGGCCAACACGAGAATAGCTTCCAGTAAATTGGTTTTGCCACTGGCGTTTGGACCCACCACTATATTAACGCCGTCACCAAACTCGAAGGTGCTGTCGCTGTAGGAACGAAAATTCTGCAAACGAATATCGTGAATCATCACCTTATTGTAGTAGATACCTAACTCTTCAGTGGCATGATGATGTGCAGGTAGTCTGAGGTTTTCTTATCTTTTAATACGCAGGGTTCGAGTTTGCCATTAAAGCCAATCATTACTTCGTCACTACTAAGCGCGTGCAGGGCGTCGAGTAAATACCGAGAGTTAAGCGTGATATCACCTCCGCCCGTAACGTCTGCCGAGGCGCTGGCAGTATTCTCACCAAGTTGTGATGCCACTGACCTAATGCTTATCTCTTTTTGCTTGTCGTCAACATGCACCGTCACGCTACCGGCACTTTCACGCGCAAATAAGCTAGAGACCTTGGTGATGTTCATAAACTCAGCTTTGTTGACGGTAGCACTGGTAGCAAATTGGGTGGGAATGAGTTTGCGGTAGTCAGGGTAGGTGCCCTCAATTAAGCGCGCTACCAACTCTACGTCTCCAACTCGGAATAGCACTTGCTGATCATCGTGTACTACCTCAACTTCACCCTCATAATCCGACACAATTCTTAGTAAATCTTGCATGGCTGAGGCTGGAACTAGTAGCGATATCTCTTGTTTGGTTTTCATGAGCTTTTTTTCGGCAAGACGGTAACTGTCGGTGGCTGCTAGTACGATCTCGCCGTCGTGGCTGTAGATATAAACACCGGTAAGGGTAGGGCGAGCTTCGTCACCGGAAGCCGCAAAAATAGCTTGTTGCAAACCCTTTTTCAGCGTCTTCGCGGTGACTGTCCATTTATTGCCTTCGCTGATGGCTGGCATCACTGGAAACTCGTCAGCCGACACACCATTGATGACTGATTGGTATTTATCGGTGTTGATGTGTAGTTTTAAACCATCGAGCCATAGATCAATCACTCCAGCTGGTAAGCTGGTTACAAAGTCTTGGGTTAAGCGAGCGGGCACGGTGATTGAGCCTTCTTCAGATACTTTGGCACCAAGGTAGTGGGTAATAGCAATATCCAGGTTGGTGGCAGCCACACTCAAGCGGTTTCCAACGGTTTTTATGATGACATTTGAAAGGATGGGTAATGTACTCCGACCACTGGCTACGCGGGCTACGGAATTAAGCGCTTTGGCGAGATTTTCTTGGGTTACTTGTAGTTTCACAGTCCTAAAGCTCCTTGTTATTAATATATTTAGATAAATTAGTAGACATAGTAGTAATGGGTGTGGATAGTGGGGAAAAGAACTGTGTGCCAGTGGTTAGGTGAGGTTTTGTGGTGGGGAAAAGCTTCGCAAAAGCTGTTCGAGAAATCGGGAAAAGTCGCAGGCTTGTACCCAGCACAGGCATGCCCGCAAACCTGTCTGTGTAAAAAGAAGCTAGTTGCCCACAAGCATGCCCTATATGCGCCCACAAGCCGTCCACAGCCTTACGCATAAAGGCGCTCCTTGATTTCCGATATTGCGGCCCGAATATCGGCATCAAAAGCCGACTCTTTTTCTATTTTATCAACGGAGTGGATAGCGGTAGTGTGGTCCTTACGACCCAATTCATGAGCGATTTTAGGAAAACTCAAGTGTAGCTCGCTTCTTAATATGTACATGGCGATTTGTCGCGGCACCACAATGTCTTTGTCGCGCTTGGGACCCAGAATGTCTTCCAATGGCACTTGGAAATAGCGCGCCGTTCGTTCAATAATTTGTTTGGCGCTAATGTGTTTGGGACGGGTTTTAGTGCTGCCGAGCAAACTCGTGGCAATTGAAATATCAGGGTCAATGCCGCGCATTTCACAAAAAGCTAAAAGCTGGTTCAAGGCTCCCTCAAGCTCACGAATATTGGTTTGGATGTGGGTTGCCAAGAACTCAACAACTGCTGGTGGCAACGATGCTTCGTGGCTGGTGGCCTTTGACTGAATAATGGCACAGCGGGTTTCGAAGTCGGGTACCTGCATGTCGATACTCATACCCCACGCAAAACGGGACTTAAGCCGATCCTCGAGTGTGGCAATGTCCCGAGGCGGTTTATCACTACTAATAATGATCTGCTTGTTGGCCTGATACAGCGCATTAAAGGTGTGGAAGAACTCTTCCTGGGTTTTGTCCTTTCCAGAGATGAATTGGATATCGTCAAGAATCAAGACATCAGCGTTGCGGTAATAACCAGCAAAGTCAGTGTTTTTCTTAAAACGCACCGCATCTATGAATTCTTGAACAAATTGCTCAGTTGAAACATATAAAATATGTGCGTTAGGTTTTTTGGCGAGCACGGCATTACCCACTGCTTGAATAAGGTGTGTTTTGCCAATCCCAACTCCACCATACAGAAACAGTGGGTTGTATTTGGTACCGGGATTTTGGGCCACAGCTTGGCAGGCGGCATAAGCCAGCTCATTTCCAGAGCCAACTACAAAATTCTCAAAAGTGTAGCGCTCGTTGAGGCCCTGACGATAGGTATGAGTCAGGCTACTTTTGGCAGGCTTAAGGGTTCTGTCGGCGCCGGACAAAATGACGGGATCATCGGTGACTGGTTTTTTGTTGGTAACTGCCAGAGAGTGAATTTTATATTCAATTTGCTTTGGTTCAACACCGTTTTTTTTGAGTGTGTCGGTTACAAGCTGATTAAATTTGTGCTCGAGCTGCTGCTTTACAAACACATTCGGCACACCAATAATCAAAATTTCGTCTTGTTGTTTTAAGAGTCGGGTATTTTTGAACCATGTTATGTAGCTGGCACGCGAAACAGATAGCTCTATCTCTCCCAGGACCGCTCGCCACAAACCATCTTGCATCCAAAAACTCCCTCTTTTTTCTGTTGCTGTGTCATTACTATATACAAAACCTCGTGAGTTTTCCACAAGTTTCTATCTGAAAATTTTATCCAGGTACAAAAAACGCTCGTTCAGATCAAAATTTATACACATCACCCGCGCTTATCTTAAAAACTGTGGAAAATCCTTGGCGAACGGTGGAAAACTTGCTAGGATTAGCGGGGTAAATATTGTTAATTTAACGCCGCCCATCAGAATGATTACCGGGCGTCAGTAAGGACCTCCATGCCAAAAGGCACTCACCAACCCAAAAAGCGCAAACGCGCCAGAGAACACGGCTTTTTAAAGCGAATGTCGACTAAAGCCGGACAACGTGTCCTAAAGCGCCGCCGCAACAAACAGCGCGCCAAAGTATCTGCTTAAACCGCACGAAAACCCAGTAAGCTATTCATATGATTGCTCGTAGTCATCGTTTTCATGGTCGCGGCAGCCTCAGGCATGTGTATGACAGAGGTCAGACTGTTCGTGGCTCAGCTCTGGCGCTACGGTATTTATTGAACGAACGCCGTAAACAATACCGAGCAGCCGTGGTGGTGAGCAAGAAGGTAGATAAATCAGCAGTAACGCGCAATCGGATTAGACGGCGGATCTTCGAGGTAATTCGCCAGGAACTACCTGCTGATCTACCAGCGTACGACCTGGTCGTTACGGTCTTTAGTGACAAAGTGGCCAGTTGGCCACCCGAAACGTTGCACAAAGAGGTTACCGGGCTACTTACTCAGATAAACACTCCAAAAAAGACGTAAGCCAGCCAACTAACCCCTGTGGTATCATAGAACGAAGGAGTTTCCCATGTTCACGACCCTGATTGTCAGACCTATTTTTAACCTGCTGATTCTAATCTATGCTTTGCTACCTGGCCACAACTTTGGCCTGGCCATTATTCTATTTACCATTATTGTGCGTTTGCTCATGTGGCCACTGGTCAAAAAGCAGCTGCACCAAGCTAAGGCCATGCGCGAGCTCCAACCAGAGATTAAACGTGTCAAAGCCGCCGCCAAGGGCAACCGCCAAAAAGAATCAGCCATGCTGATGGAGCTTTACAAAGAACGCGAGATTAGCCCGTTTGGCAGCATCGGCC
>CAZPPF010000044.1:0-4862 GCA_964588395.1 uncultured Candidatus Saccharibacteria bacterium
CTTGTAATTAATGATTACTTTTAGCATGGGTATAGAATAACCCACACGAATTACCTGGTAATTTTAGCTAATCCTAAGGAGTTTGTAAAGGGCATCTTCAGCTTGATTAGAGTAAAGTCTTTTGCGAGTTCTTAAAGTATAAATATGTATGAACAGTCCATAGCTGCACTTTATTCCCCGCTGGAGAAAAATTATTGGTGGTATCTAGAATCTCCGGAAATAAGCCCTCTACAGGTTTGATATGATCAGTTACTCGAGCCGTCACTTCCATGGCACGATTTAGGCCATGTTTTTGGGCAGCTGCATGCAACAATGCTTGCTCGTGTGTCCATACATACCGGGTGTGGTAGTCATCTCGGTCTTGTAGAGGCAGCCCAGTTCTATACCCTGCCCGTGTTTCCAGTATTTCTAGATATTCCTCAACTGCGCTTGCATATCCTTCTGGTAAATACTGTGGCTCAATGTGCAATAAAGCATACAAGGAGTCGGTGCTCGGTGCATCAATATCACCATCGGCGTCAATAGCTGTCACAAAATGATCGTCTCGCCAAAGCTTTTCTATACCATCATGGATCATACTTTCTGCTATTTCCACCAATTCTTCATTATTTTGAAGGCGTCCAATTTGAAGTAGCGCGTCCGCGTTTTGAAAATGAGGAAGTGAGAAAACCACCGGATAAGTGGGCTCTGCCTTAGTGGGATGATTAAGCTCTGAGTCTTTCCAGTACGTTACACGAAGACCAAAGCGATCGGCGCCTGCCTTACGTGGATCCTCCTCAAACAATCCGTCAAATCGTCCCCCGCGAGTGTGGCTTAGAATGTAATCGATGGACTTCTTAATATTTGTATCATATTTTTCGACCATTACTTTTGGCCTTATTTTCTCGACAGCGGCGATACCTAGAATAAAAAGCGCCGTTGTGTCGCATGCATTGTAGGCGGTACTGATACCATTAAAAGGAACTCCAGGCATTTCATGATGGACTTTACCTTCTTCCTTTCCAGTAAACGGGTCTTCTTCGTCGCCCTGGTGTCGTACAGAGTATGCAATCTGGGCTTCAAGCACATCTGAATCTCCAGAAATCATTCCGGCCAGGATACTATCTCTATTGAAGTTGCTAGAGTAATTAGGGTAAGCAGCCCGACATAAACCATTCTCCAAAGCAAGTAGTGCACGCGCAGCAGTAACAGCGATATCTTCATCAGTTACACTTGGAGGCAATTCCCCACTTTTAAGCTGGGTCAATGGAGCAGTCATATGCAGATCCTTTTGAGGTTCAGTATATTCTGCCGATCCTTATTGTCAAGATTATGGTTTACTTGGCGTTTTTGGCAATAATGGCTTCGGCCACGTGGTTAGGAACATCAGCGTAGTGGTCAAGCTCCATACTTGAGCTAGCGCGTCCCTGGGTAGTACTTCGGAGGTTAGTGGTATAGCCAAACATCTCGCCAAGCGGTACGAAAGCAGTAATTTCCTTAATACCGGCTTGCAAATCTTCCATGGATTCAATACGACCACGCTTACTGTTGAGGTCGCCGATGACATCACCCATGAAGCTCTCTGGAGTAACAACCACAACCTTCATGATTGGCTCAAGCAAAACGGGACTAGCGTTTTTAACACCTGTCTGCAGTGCCATAGAACCGGCAATCTTGAAAGCCATTTCCGAGGAGTCAACATCGTGGTAACTACCGTCATAAAGTTCAGCCTTGATATCCACGACCGGATAACCGGCAATCACTCCATTGTTCATGGCTTCTATAATTCCTTGTTCTACGGGCTTGATGTATTCACTCGGAACTACCCCACCCTTGATAGAGTTAATGAATTCAAAACCTTTACCAGCCTCATTTTGACTTAAGCGCAGCCACACATGGCCGTACTGACCGCGACCACCGGACTGACGAATAAATTTACCTTCTGCTTCCACGGCATCTTTGCGAATAGTTTCTCGATACGCAACTTGGGGTTGGCCGATATTTGCCTCGACAGTAAACTCTCGCTTCATGCGATCGACAATAATCTCTAGGTGTAATTCACCCATCCCGCTAATAATAGTCTGGCCGGTTTCTTCATCAACCTTAATACGGAAGGTCGGATCTTCTTCAGCAAGACGCTGAAGCGCCAGAGACATTTTTTCTTGGTCTGCTTTGGTCTTTGGTTCAATTGCGATAGATACCGGTGGCTCTGGGAATGTAATGCTCTCGAGCACAATTGGGTTGGTAGCATCTGTTAGCGTATTGCCGGTGGTTGTGCCTTTGAGGCCCACAATAGCTGCAATATCACCGGCATCAACTTCGGTCACATCTTCACGTTTGTCAGCTTGCATGCGCACAATACGACCAACACGTTCCTTTTCGCCCGTAGAGCTGTTCATCACGTACGACCCAGCCGTTATCTTACCGGAGTAAACGCGAAAGTAAGCTAATTTGCCCACAAATGGGTCAGTAGCAATCTTGAAAGCCAAAGCAGAAAAAGGTTGATTTGCATCGGGCTTGCGCTCTATCTCGTCACCAGTTTTTGGATGTGTACCCCACGTCGAACCGCGGTCCAGCGGGCTTGGCAACAGATCAACAACCAGATCCAAAACCTTTTCAACAATCACACCACGACCATCACCACCAGTTACTGCAAAGAAGTTACCGGACAAAATGGCATTTCGGATGGCCTGCTTGATCTCGTCCTCAGATAAACCTTCTTCGCCAACTTCAAAATATTTTTCGAGAATTTTTTCGTCTTCGGCAACGGCGTTTTCGATCAAAAGGCTGCGGTATTTCTTGACCTGATCCATCATATCAGCAGGAATTTCTCCTTCTACCACTTCTTTGTCGGTAAATTCTTTATAGGTGTAAGCCTTCATACCAACCAGATCCACCACACCATTAACACTCTGTTCAAAACCAATCGGTAAGTGAATAGGCAAAGCCCGTTTGCTCAAACGTGCGTGAATGGTCTCAAGCGATTTGTAAAAGTCACCACCGGTTTGGTTGATCTTATTAATAAAGCAGATACGAGGTACGTTGTACTTGTCAGCCTGGCGCCAAACGGTTTCAGACTGACTTTCCACGCCCATTTTGCCGTCGAATACAACCACCGCACCGTCGAGTACGCGGAGTGAACGTTCAACTTCAACCGTGAAGTCAATGTGACCGGGTGTATCAATAATGTTAATCTGGTGGTCTTTCCAATAGCAAGTAACAGCAGCAGAGACAATGGTAATACCGCGCTCCCGCTCTTGAGCCATCCAGTCCGTGGTAGTTTCGCCTTCGTGAACGGCACCAATTTTGTGCTTTAAGCCAGTACGATACAAAATACCTTCTGTGGTAGTGGTCTTACCTGCATCAATATGTGCAATAATGCCGATATTGCGAATTTTATCCATTGGTGTCTTTTTATCTGCCATTTTTATTCCTTAACCTTTAACTGCTGTTATTGATGTTTTCATTACGTCGAGACTTGGAAATACCAAAGAAAACTTACGACTTTCAGGTACAACTTTTACTCCTCCTTCGAGATATGCGCTAAACTCACTATCTGTCAAAGGGAGGTACTCTGTTCCTGGCTCAAGGTTCCTGGCGATAGCGTCATCACTCAGGTCAACAGCTTGGGGTGTAAAAATCTCTAACTCCAAAGTCGTTTCAAGTTGAACCATAACTGCGATCAGATCTTCGGAACTTTCAGGATGTGTCATAACTCTAGTATCTCGCGAAGTGGGCGAAGGCACGGTTGGCATCGGCCATCTTATGTGTGTCTTCTTTTTTCTTTACGGCTGTGCCAGTTTCGTTGTAAGCGTCAACCAGTTCAAGTGCAATACGATCTTCCATGCTCATACCACCACGGGCACGAGCAGCTGCAACAAACCACATAGTAGTAAGATGTTGCTGTCGTTGACCCTTTACTTCAAATGGAATCTGATAGTTTGCCCCACCAACACGGCGTGAACGTGTTTCCATATGTGGTTGAACGTTCTTCATGGCCTGTTCAAAAACATCAAGCGGATTTTTGACCTTTAGACGATCGGCGGCTTTTTGCATTCCTCCATACACTAGACGTTCAGCTAACTGTTTCTTGCCATCGTGCATGACTCGGTTAATAACACGCTGAACTTGTACACTGTTATATAAACGGTCTGGTTGGATATCTCGAACAAGTGATTTGGTCTTCTTACGCGGCATTAGAGCGACTCCATACTATTTATCATTGCAACTTTACCGCTGGCATATGCGCAAACACGAGTTACCCTAAAGGCACACTCAGTTGTATCGAATGCAGCCCTATCATTACCGGGTTTCAGAATTCCTTGTTCAACATCTTTTTGGACCCATTCACAAGGTACTCCGCCCGTATATATGCTCCCACAGTCGTATTCGAGCGGTACTTCTGCGGGGGTTTTCTCCCCATATCCTGCTAATATACTGCTCATTATTTACTATCCTTCTTGGCACCATACTTGCTACGGCCATTCTTGCGGTCTGATACACCTTGAAGGTCAAGGCTGCCGCGCACAATGTGGTAGCGCACACCCGGAAGATCTTTTACACGACCGCCGCGCACCAAAACAACTGCGTGCTCCTGCAGGTTGTGACCTTCGCCACCAATATAAGCCCAAACTTCATGGCCATTAGTCAAGCGCACACGGGCAACTTTACGAAGCGCTGAGTTTGGCTTTTTTGGTGTTTTGGTCGTTACCTTTATGCAAACACCACGCTTAAATGGTGATTCTTTTTCATAGTTCTTGGTCTTGAGATTGTTCGTAACGCGAAGCAGTGCTGGTGATTTGCTTTTGCTTGTCACTTTGTTACGCGGTTTACGAACGAGTTGATTTATTGTTGGCATACAGTCAATTACCTTAACATTTTTA
>CAZPPF010000045.1:0-4659 GCA_964588395.1 uncultured Candidatus Saccharibacteria bacterium
CTTTTGTGTGGGTAACGCCAATCTACCACAATAGTTACAGCTCGATGCTTAAAAATGCCCTTGATTGGCACCACAGCACAAAATTTCCAAACCGTATAGTCGGGCTAGCCAGCAATGGTGGCAATCGTTCACCGCAAGCGGCTGACCAATTAACACTTGTCGCACGGAGCCAGCACATGATGACAATTCCCACCCGTGTGTGTACAACGGAGAGTGACTATGACGAAAACATGAACCTGACCGACGAAAGCATCAAAGAACGTGTCAAACATTTTGCCAATGAACTTGTTGAGATAACTGAAAAAGTCGGACAACATGTATAGATTTATTTGGAAAATAAAGCTTAATGACACTGTGACCGATGAGGAATTCATCAAGCATTGGCACGATGCTAGTTCCGTTTTACAAGAATACAACGGAGCAGCCGGCACGCTCATTCACAAAGCCCGCGGTGAAGACAGAACTTATTTCCTGGTGGCGCAATGGGAATCGCAAGATGCGAGAGACAAGATGCAGACAGAAATAGACGCGGGCCAAACAGAACGTGCAAAGCGCTGGCAAGCTTTTCCCAAAAGTGAAACATTCGGCGACATTCAAGTAGTAATGGCTGGTGAAGAAATCGGCTCGGTCAAGCCAAAATAGTAAAAGATTTGGTACTGCACAATACATAGGGTTAAAATTGTGGTTCAACTAACACCGTAGCCAGCAAATCTGGCCTAAATGCATGAAAGAAATCTTTGTCATTTGGTCCCCAAACTTCATCCCAAAGCATGGTAGTGTCGTCACCACCAAATAATTCTGTCTCGCCTAAGTCTCGCTGCTTTGCTGATTCTAATGCTTTTTCTTGCGGACAATCTATCCAAGCGGAATAAGTGTAATCGTACGTCAAAGATGGATGGATTACGCTACACCCCTCAATTATGACGATTCGTCCTACTTCTAATTCTCGCCAAGTTCCTCCACTTCCACTTACCCATTCACCGGAGTTATATTGTTGATAGCGTAATTGCTCACCAACAATAGCTTTTTCAAGCACCTCTTTCTTAAGACGAGCTCTATCAAAAGTGCTCCAATCACTGGATCTCTCGTTCCGAGCCCCAACGATGAAATCGTCAATTGGTATTATGCCAGCGTCTTCTATCTTGCTACGTATAGCGTTAGCAAGTGTCGATTTTCCCGAACCTCCATAACCTGACACTGCAACAAATACTGGCCTATTGTCCTTAGGCTCAAGAAATTGAAGTTGTCCAATTAGCTCTTGTGTTGAAATGTGAGTCATGCAAATGAATGGTACTTGATCAAAGACGAAGTCAGAACCTTAATTATGACGACGCCTTCTTAAATATGTTCCTACATGAACTCCCACATTAGCTGCAAAACCCATACCAACCGCTGCTGGCACTGGAAGTGATCCATTTGTAACAGTTGCTAGAGCTTCAAGCCCGGTCGCTGATAATACAGTTCCTGCTCCAATTGTAGCAATATCACCTAGGCACTCATGTAATCTCTGTCTTTGGGATTCTGCTGTGTGTTCAGCCGGTGCTGCTTCCATACATATCTAATAACATAAAAGATTTAACAAATCAAAGTTTGGTACAGCTTAGTTAACAAAGTTAGAACGGCATTAGTTAACTAGACGTCACCATTTTCAATAATTTTCTTATCTTCATATGGTCCGACATCTCTGCGATACCACTCTGCTTGAATCGAGCTTAGAACGCCCATTGCACGATTGTAGTTAAAGTATTTAGGCTCGTAGAGTTCTTTTAGGATTCTTGTAACTGCATAATTCAACGCACCATCCTGTTGTTCGGTAGGCAAGCTTTTTAGGTGTGCGATAAGCGGGACTAATAATTCATCAATTGGTGGCCGATCATCTTTATTTATGTAAGGCATACGGCTAGTATAGCAAAAGTAGACGCCGTCCTGACGTCTACTGATTACGTCTTGTTTGGTACGCGCGAAGGGATTCGAACCCCCGACCTTTGGTACCGGAAACCAACGCTCTATCCAGCTGAGCTACGCGCGCATGAACAGAGGTGATTATAGCATGGAGGGTTATTTAGTAACCGCTGCCACCACTGCTTTTATGCATGAAGAGAAAATAAATGAGGCCATAGACAATGGCGGCTACGACAACGTAAATAACAACCCATTGCCAAACGGGTCGCTTACCATATCCTTTGGTTGGTTTTTGTGGTGCTTGCTGAGAATCGTTCGGTTCCATAGGACTCCTCCATTACTGCTACATACATTATAGACCTACCACTGTTGCAAAAACACCTTAACCCTATATCATAAAAGACGCGCCCCCGTAGCTCAGTGGATTAGAGTGTCTGGCTTCGAACCAGAAGGTCGTAGGTTCAAATCCTGCCGGGGGTACCATTTCACTTATGCTTACTTTTATTTGTTTTGATAATATTAACGCATGAAGTCTGCCCTAGTAGTTATTGATGTTCAGAAGCATTTTGCAGTTGAGAAAGCAGCTGACTTGCCGCAAAAAATAGCGAAATATATTAAACAGAGCAACTATGACTATGTGATCTTCACATTATTCCGGAATGACCCCTCGTCTAACTTTCACAAAATATTGGAGTGGTATAAAGCCATGGACAGACCCGACATTGACCTTCATCCTGCATTGGAACGGTTCAGTACCAAGGAGAATACATTTAAAAAGTTAACATATTCTGCCTTTAAAGTACCTGCTTTTGTGAAGTACCTTAAAGACCACCATGTAGAGAAGCTCGATATTTGTGGTATCAACATTGATGGTTGTGTTTTAGCCACTGCTTACGAGGCCTTTGATTTGGGTTATAAGATGCGGATACTTGAAGATCTGTCGTCAGTGGCAAGTGAGCGACAGGATTATGAAGATTCAGCCCGGACAATCATAGCCCGCAATCTCAAGCGCAAACTACCAAAATAGTTCTAACTTCGTTCACTAAGCTAATGTTTACTTCTTGCCGGATGGGATGGCGCCGGCGTTTTTAAAGGTCAGCACGATGGCCATGGCGTGACCGTGCCCCAGCCCATAGTCTTGTTTTAACCAGTTCACAATTTGCATGACCTTAACATCGGGGCCGATCATGTTTTTGGCTTTGGCTGCCTTTAAAAAGTCATCAGGGGTCATGCCTGTTTTGGCGTGGATGTTATCGATGTAAGCTTGAAAGGACATAGTCAGGGTTTGGTAGCTAGTTTTTGGCCTTATCGTCTTTTTTCTGGGCGGGGTCGTGCAAGGAAAGCGTTTTTTGCAGCACCTCTAATACACTTTGGGCGTGTTCTTTGCTCATACCTACACGGGCTACGGCCATTGGCTGGTTATTCGCCCCGGTGGTCTGCATAAAGTTCATAATTACTCCGTAATTATTGACCATAACATGAACCATATCGGTGTAGACGATAGGGGTCGAGCTCGTCGCCGTCGTGAGTCCGTCCTGCACTTCATCGCTCATGGCGTTACTACCGTTCTGAGTTGGCAATTCCTCTTGGTCATAACCGGCTAATTGCCATAATTTGGTCGCCAGGTCCTCCTTGGTGGCAAAGTGGCTAATCAACAGTAGTAGAATGTCTTCCTGCGGACGCTGGCGTCCGTCTTCGAAGGCGCTCAATACTTCTGGTTCAATCTCAACGGCACCGGAGACTTCGGCTAAGGACTCTTTACGCTTTTCACGCAAGCGCTTAAGGTGTTTTCCAAGCGTCTGAAAAGGCGTATCTTTGTTTGCCTCACTCATATACGTCCATCCTACGCCGCTTACCAAACGCATGCAAGGTATAATAATTACAATATGTTCATCCAGGATAATGTGCCGCTGCAAGCCTATTCGACAATGCGGCTAGGTGGTAAAGCAGCATATCTAAGTGAAGTGAATGAGCACGCTGACGTGCCAACACTTGTTGCGTGGGCCAAAGAGCGCCAATTGCCTTTCATTATGGTTGGCGATGGCAGTAACATCGTCTGGCGTGATGAGGGTTATCCGGGGCTTATTATGGTCAACCGACTCATGCGCTATGAAACCGATGAGCAAGACAGCGACACAGTGTATGTAACAGCAGGAGGCGGCGAAAACTGGGACAGCGTTGTTGCACGCACGGTGGAAGCAGGCTATAACGGCTTGGCAGAACTGTCCCTCATTCCGGGGACTGTCGGGGCTACCCCAGTGCAGAATGTGGGGGCCTATGGGCGTGAGATCAGCAGTGTTCTGGTCACTGTTGAGGCTTTCGACACCACTACCGACCAATTTGTGACTATCCCAGCATCAGATTGCGGCTTTGCCTACCGCACCAGTCGTTTTAAAACCACCGACCGGGGTCGTTTTTTGATTACTGCTATCACGTTGCTTCTAAACCGCAACAACCCCCAGCCACCGTACTATGACGCCGTTCAAAATTACTTGACTGAGCATAACGTCGCAACACCGACGCCTAAAGATATGCGTGAAGCTGTCATAGCTATCCGGACAGCCAAATTACCCGATCCAAAACTGGTTGCGAATAATGGTTCCTTTTTTGCCAACCCTATTATCGACCAAGGGCAGCTCATGACACTGTTGCAGGCCTATCCTGATATGAAATATTGGCAGGCCGACGACAATCAGGTAAAGCTTTCCGCTGCCTGGCTAATGGAAAAGGCAGGCTTTAAAGATGCACACGACCAAG
>CAZPPF010000046.1:0-4544 GCA_964588395.1 uncultured Candidatus Saccharibacteria bacterium
GTGGCGGAATTGGTAGACGCGCTAGCTTCAGGAGCTAGTGAGTGCAAACTCGTGGAGGTTCAAGTCCTCTCTCGCGCACCAGAGTTTATTCTGCTGTTCTCGTCTCGTGAATCATCCAGTTTTCAACGTTGGCATATCGATCAGGACCCCCAACCATACTAATTGGCTTAAAGTTAAAGAGTTGTCCCCGCGTAATATACAAAAAGCGTGGCTGATAGAGCGCAATGGCTGGTGCGTCGTCATGCCATGCCTGCAAAAACGGATGGTATTTGATAGCACGAATCGCAGCATCTGTGCGAGTACGTCCTGCCTCCAACGATTTGTCAGCTGTAGGAGACTTGTACTCCGATAGATTCAAATGTGATGATGTAATGTCAGCTTGCGAACTGTGCCAATACGCCAGAACATCTGGATCTACGCCAACACTTATTCCGTACACCAAGGCATCGTAATTGTGAAATGCCACCGTAGTTTGCAAATCAGTGTCGGCCTGCAAGAATAATTGAAAATCCACTCCCACAGCCTGCCATTGATCCTTTAGGGTTTTCGTGACTTTTGTATAGTCGCTGTTATCCTGGGCATAGACTCTGATAGTCAACGGTTTTCCATCTTTGAAACGAATTCCATTCTTACCAACCTTCCAACCCGATCCTTCCAGCAAACTTTTGGCCTGAGCCGGATCATAACTTAGTTCCTGGAGTGATTTGTCATATCCGACCTGTGCCTGCAAAAGTGGCTCGCGGGCCGGAATAACAGGGTGCCCCAGCTCACCAATGATCTGCCCGGTGTTAGTGGCACGCGTTAAAGCTTGCCTGACTTTCGCATCTTGCAGTACTTCATTGGAATTTTTTAGGAAAACTAAAACTTCACTGAGTAGTGGAATATCATGCTCGTAGATATTGATGTTTTTGTTATAGCCTTCGGGCGTATCATTGAGGCCCGCCATGCCGTTTAGTTCATTGCTGTTGAAGCTTTGGACCATGTGCTGTTCATCATGAAAGGAACGAACTATAAATTTACTAAGCTTGGCTTTGCCTGCGTGATAATCTTCGTATGGAACCAGGGCAATTTGCTGCTCACGAGTTTCGGGTGTATCACCCTTGACCTCGATAGCCTCCCATTTAAAAGGACCGCTCCCAATTGGCTTGGTGACATTAAAGTTCACCGACCGTAGTTGCGTTATAGGAATACCCGAAAGCAAATGCTTGGGCACAATGCCGGTGGTAAGAGAGTATGGAAAAGCACTCAGAGCATTGGGCAAAACAAAAACCACCGTTTGTTTATCTTTGGCAGAAATAGTAATGCCACGCCAACTACTAGCAAACGGCGACTGGGCATCCGGATTTTGAATACTTTGGTAGGTAAAGACTACGTCATCGGCTGTGAGTGGTTCTCCATCTTGCCATTTCAAATCAGGACGTAAATGTACGGTGTAGGTTGAGCCACGTTCGTCAGATGTATAACTATCTGCTAAATCGCCGACCAATTGGTGATTTTGGTCATATTTGAGCAAACTCGCAAACACCAACCGCGAAACACTACTATCGACGCTGTTGTTTGCATAGAGTGGATTGGCATTGGTAAAACTCCCCAGGATTCCTTCGACATATATACCGCCTGGTGCCGGTTGAGCCGCCAAATAATGTTTGCCTAGCCCGCGAATCTGCATAAACACGCCGCCAATTAGCAACAGCATGAAAGCAATCCAGGTAGCTATAAATCGTCGAACATTAATAAAGCGGTTGAGACGCTTAAATAAATGCCGGTCGAGGTGTTCCTCGGCCTGGGTACCCATGTCTTCGACTTGCCGGCGACTACGCCGGACACGACGCCGCCACCGCAGTCGAGTAGTGCGATCTATCATAAGGAATTAGCTAATAATGCCAAGGATTATTGAAACACCGAACACGATTGCCAGAACAATGGTGATTTGATGAAGGGTTTTATCGGATCCGCGGCGTACGGTGTTGACTTCCCCGCCTCCTCCTAGTCCGGCTCCTAGCGAAGCTCCACGAGTCTGGATCAATATCAAGATGCTCAGTAGGATCATTGAGATGATAGTTATGTAATTGAAAATACTCACACTTCCTCCAATACGGTAGTCACTAGATAGTTTACCAAGCCAATGATCATACCGGCAAGCATTGCGGCCCCAAAATTCGTTACATGAAGCGGGCTATAGAGCTTACTTACTAGAAATACCATCAGGCCGTTAATGACTATCATGAACAAACCTAAGCTAAATAATATGGCTGGCAACGACAAAATGACTACCACTGGTTTAATAATGGCGTTGACGAGCGCCAGTATGAAACCGGCAATCACTATGACTATAAAGCGATTATCATAAGTAACACGCTGCCCGAGCAAACCGGCAGCAATCCACAGACCAAGGCCGCACACCAGCCAACGTATTAGAAATCGGCTAAAGGGTCGATTCATCTTATGCTAATTCTACCACAGTTCTCGAGACAGCTTATTGCTTAAGATCTTGATGCCCTTAGCTGTTACGAGCACATCGTCTTCAATACGAACACCAATTCCCTCTTCTGGAATATAGATGCCAGGCTCAACGGTCAAAACACTATTCTCTTCCAGTGGAAGCCGGTAATCACCAGCATCATGCACGTCTAGGCCAAGAAAATGTGAAGTAGAGTGAGGAGCATACTTTCGCACGTTCTGGTGATTGATAATCTTGATAAGCCCTAGTTTGCGCAACGTTTCGCCCATATATTGTTCAATGGCTTGTTCATACTCTTTCGGTAAAGTCCCGGGTTTCAAAAGCGACATTGCAAACTGTTGGACATCAGCAACCGCCTCAAAAACAGCCCGCTGGCGCTTGGTAGGAGATTGTAACGCAAAAGTACGCGTAATATCTGCCGCATAGTGATCAAATTCCGCCCCAATATCGGTGATTAACAATCCGTCTTTCGAAATCATCGCATCATTTTTTAAATAATGGAGTGTGCATGCATTCTTACCAGACGCGATAATAGGTGCAAAGGCATGATTACTATTATTTTTCTTAAATTCATATGTTATTGCAGCTTCTATTTCGTATTCAAAATTATACGAATCACGCTTCTTCATGACTTTTTTAAGTGTCGAGCCAGTGATGTCGATTGCTTGTTGTATTGCTTCGAGCTCAACAGGTTGTTTAATAACCCGCATGCGGCTCAAGTGTTCTCTTAAATCAAGTAATTGAATAGCTGGCGCGGCTTCTTGAATAGTTTTAATAAGCTTTTGTCTGGCGGGATTAGTATAGAAGCCATGTGATTCGATGAAGTTTCCAGAATTGCCCATCGTCGCCACATGTTTTACTTTGCTAAGTCGCGATTTTAGCTGCTTCCAGCCGCTGTCGGAATCAAGAACAGTTTTTATACCAGAACGAGAGATAATGGCTTGCGTTTCAGCAATTGTATCGAAAATTAACTGATGTTCGCCCTTCGGAGGAAGTATAAGGTATTCTTTGTCCTTATCTAGAACTAACAAAATATCAGGTTCATCTAGCCCAGTTAAATACCAAAAACTCCTGTCCTGCTCGAAAGGAAATGTCGTGTCACCAATTCGTTGTAACACTCCATTGGCGGTCAAGACAATAGGGGCAGTGCCACTAAACAATTCTCTAAGACGCCGACGGTTGTTCGTAAAGAATTCCGCCGTAAATTTCGACTCCATAATAGACAATCAGTATATCAGGAAGGTCAAATGTCTGCTTTTTCAGTCCGTTTTTCGGCGCCAATGTACTGGCGCAGTATGGTGGCTTTTTTGACTCCAAGTAGCTTTTCTAAATCTTGTTGGCGGGCTTGAGTAACTCCGCGCATAGAGCCAAAGGTTTTGATCAGTTTTTTACGAGTTGCCGGACCGATGGTGGGTACTTCATCCAACAAACTGGCAGTCTGGCGATTGCGCTTGAGCGTGCTGTGGTAGCTCACTGCAAACCGATGTGACTCATCTCTGATCCGCTGTAGAAGTTTTATCAAGTTTGAGCTATGCGGCACATTAACCAAGATAAAATCATCGCTTTCTGATGCAAATCCTCCCAGTTTGTGCAGAACGCCAAGGTCCAGCTGCACATTTGACTTGGTTTTATGGATGACAATCTGTTCTTCGCGTTTTGCCAGACCAATAAATGGCATGGTCTGTTCGGCTTCGTCACGAGCCTGAAGAGCAGCATCGAGTTGTCCTTTGCCACCATCTATTAAAACCAGGCTCGGTAGCCCCCACTTTTTGCGATTATTCTCACGCAAACGCCGGGTCAGTGTTTCGTGCATATTATAAAAGTCATTGTTGTGGTTGATCTTGGTTTTGAACTTGCGATACTCGGCCTTGTTGCTCACGCCATTGGTGAACACCACCATGCTGGCCACTACATCAGTACCACTCATGTGGCTAATATCGTAACCTTCGATTCGTTTGGGATAGTTTCCGAGGCCCAAAAGTTCCACTAATTCACTCAGGGCATGATCCTTACTAATGTCCAGAAATTCTTTGTCGCTAAAAATCACTTGATGTTCGAGCCGCCTGAGAGCAATTAATTGGTT
>CAZPPF010000047.1:0-4542 GCA_964588395.1 uncultured Candidatus Saccharibacteria bacterium
ATTTGACTTTTTTACAACCATTTATGGTTGAACAGGCTTTACCAGCTGTCGTACACTAGTAATAGAGAAATAAAGAGGTGTGTTCGTAAAACAAATACGGGCACACCTCTTCTATAGCTCAGCCAAAAAACATAA
This sequence comes from uncultured Candidatus Saccharibacteria bacterium, assembly GCA_964588395.1. Taxonomy (GTDB): domain Bacteria; phylum Patescibacteriota; class Saccharimonadia; order Saccharimonadales; family CAZPPF01; genus CAZPPF01. The sequence goes on from CAZPPF010000047.1 coordinate 136, forward strand.
GGGGAAAATAGTGCCAATTATAGAAATCAAAGAGGTTAGCAAATTGTACGGCTTCGGCGATGCGGCCACTATTGCTCTTGATGAGATTAATCTATCAATTGATAAGGGTGAGTTTGTAGCAGTAATGGGACCGAGCGGCTCAGGCAAGTCCACGCTTATGAATGTGATTGGTCTCCTGGACCACCCGACGCATGGAAGCTATGTTTTGGGTGGAAGATCGGTGGCTAAATTACATCCAAATCAGCGAGCCAAAGTTCGCCGGGACAAAGTAGGATTTGTTTTTCAATCTTTTAACTTGCTGCCTCGTCTTAATGTTATTGAAAATGTAGCGTTGCCACTGGCCTACAAAGGCACAGGCGTTACGAAGCGGTTAAAGCAGTCTCATAGTATTTTGGATCAAGTTGGGCTGGCTGATCGAGAGTACTTTATGCCGCGTCAGCTCAGTGGCGGACAGCTGCAGCGGGTAGCCATAGCCAGAGCACTGGTCAACGACCCGGACATTATTATTGCCGATGAGCCTACGGGCAACTTGGACAGCGGATCTAGCCGGCTGGTTATGGAACTACTCGGTGACATACATAAAAATGGCAATACCATCTTGCTGGTTACACATAACCCTGAGCTGACACGCTGGGCCAGCCGCGTTGTCTATATGCACGATGGCAGCATTGTGCATGATGAACGTACGCCTATTGGTGAAGTCCCGCGGCTGGCCCGCCGAGCGTTATATCTATTTCAGCGAAAAACCGAAGAGGATGACCTAGCGGGTGTATCTGCTCTGATGGATGCGATTCCACACAAGTCGGCAAAAGCTAAAAAACGCGGCAAAGTTGCCACTAAACGACGTAAGTCAGTCAAGCGCACTACAACGAGGAGCAAGTCATGATGTTTGGTCGCAACATCAAGATGGCAATTGCCGGATTACGCAAGTCGAAGTGGCGAAGTTTGCTAACGATGACAGGAATTATTATTGGTGTGGCTTCGGTCGTAACAACTGTTAGCCTTGGCGAGGGTGTCAAGCAGCAAGTGGTTGGTCAGGTCAACAAGCTTGGCAGTGATCTTATTACGGTACGACCTGGCAACTTGGTTTCAAGGGATAAACAAGGCAATATAACTCACGTTAACTTATCTGCAGGGTTTAGCTTTGCTTCCAGTAGCCTAACTGAGTCAGACCTATCAACCATCAGCAAAACTGAAGGCGTGAAAGAGGTGGTTCCCATTAGCATTGCTGGTGAGGGTGCAAAAACAGACGATACCGAATATAACGAAGGTGTAGTGATTGGTACCAGTGGTTCGCTCGCTGACGTAATTAAGCAAAAAGTAGCTTTTGGAAGCTTTTTTGAAGATGCTGACAGAGACCGGAACATCGCTATTATTGGTCCTGAAGTTGCTGAGAAATTGTTTCACGAAAACGTACCAATTGGACTGACACTCACCATTCATGGTGAAGATTTTATTGTACGTGGCATCTTCGACAAGTTTAATGGTCAGCCACTGAGCTTTGGTCCTGATTTCAATAAAGCAATTTTTATTCCGTATAACGTGGCTCGAACCATAACAGATGGAAATAGTCCGATTACGCATGTCCTGGTGCGAGTTAATGATGCGGATCATGCTAGACAAGTGGTGTCATCGCTCAATGATAATTTACGAAACGCTCATGGTGGTCAGTCCGACTTTACAGTACTTCGGCAAGACGAAAATGTAACGCTAACCGGCAATGTGCTGAACTTATTCACCGGAATGATTGCCGGCATTGCAGCTATTTCCCTACTAGTTGGTGGAATCGGTGTTATGAATATTATGCTGGTACTAGTTACCGAACGAACTCGTGAGATTGGGGTACGCAAAGCTGTTGGAGCTACAAGCCGTCAAATACTAACTCAATTTTTGACCGAGGCTACCGTGCTAAGTCTTGTTGGGGGGATAATAGGTGTTTTATTGGCAATTTTTATCAATTACCTACTCAGAATTTTCACCAATCTCAACCCGGTCGTTTCCTGGCAAGTGGTGATCCTTGCGTTTGGGATTACGTTGCTAGTAGGTATTCTGTTTGGATTTATGCCGGCCTTTCGTGCTGCCCGCAAAGATCCCATCGAAGCCCTGCGTTACGAATAACTAGAACAGTGCCCAGATGGCGCCAATACCGGCGGCAGTCATGAGTAGCACCACAAACCAACCAACTATTTTAACCCACAGTGGATTAACCCACTCGCCCATCAGTTTTTTCTGAGAACTTAGGATTACGATGAGAACCAATACTATTGGCGACACTATGGCATTACCCACTGCGGCATAGATCAACGCCTTGATTGGATCCAGGCCAATAAAGTTTATAGCCAGACCAACGACCATCGAAATAATGATTACCCCATAAAATGCATAGGCTTGACGCAATTTACGGTTGAGTCCTTGACGCGGAAGACCCCAGCTTTCTGAAAGTGCGTACGAGCTGGATCCAGCGAGGACTGGAATGGCGAGCAACCCTGTACCAATAATTCCAATTGCGAACAAGAAGTACGTAGAGTTACCTGCAAACGGTCGAAGTGCCTCAGCGGCTTGGGCTGCACTCGTAATATGGGTTATGCCATTGGCAAATAAAATCGCACCACTGGCTGCAATAATAAAGAACATGACAAGATTGGATAAAAACATTCCGGACCAAACATCGATGCGCAGATTACGCACTTCCTCTTTGGTAGCACCCTGACGGGATATAACTGACGTTTTCCCCTGTGATATCTGCTCTTCAACTTCTTGTGAAGTCTGCCAGAAAAACAAGTATGGAGAAATCGTGGTACCGAGAATAGCAGCAACCAATAACATCTGATCCTTGTTAAAGCTAAAACTCGGAATTACGGCATGATGCATTACATCGCTCCAGTTGAGGTGTGCCAAGATGGCTGAAAAGATATACGCCAGTAACACCATAGCTAACCACTTGAGATACTTGGCGTAACGCGCGTAAGGAGTAAAAATCTGTAAACCGAGACTCAAGATACTAAAGCCGATTACCAAAACCGCAAAATTCCAAGTTGAGTTGAGTAGTTGCGCACCTTTGGCCATAGCACCCAAGTCGGCACCGATGTTGAAGGTATTTGCCGCAAAAAGGAGCACGGTGCAGACATATAGTACCTTTCTCGAAAATTTGGTACGGATATTTGATGCAAGACCCCGCCCGGTAACCAAGCCAATTCTGGCACACATTTCCTGAACGATAGCCATCAGAGGAAACGTAAAGGCTGCCATCCACAGGAACTGAAACCCATACTGCGCGCCAGCTTGAGAATAGGTAGCAATGCCGGATGGATCATCATCGGACGCACCAGTAGTCAAACCGGGTCCAAGCATGTGCCAATAGTCACCACCCTTTTTGACAGTTTTTACCATTTGCTCAGTTGGGAGGGCGCCGACCACTTTTCCAGTGGTCTCTATAGTCTTCTCCAGTGCTAAGGCTGGGGCTTCCGCTGTTTTTGTTATGAAATGTTTATCTGCCATAAGTTATTTGGCTTATCAAATTAAGCATAACTATATATGGTTGATCTATCTTAAGCAAGGACAGTGCCGAGGAGAAATGTGTAATATCTGAGATAATGTGGCTTAGTGATTGTCTTAATTTTTCTAGTATTAATGTTCCTTCTGGGTTTTGCGATTAGCGGACCATTGGGTGCTCCTTGGGTTCCCACCTTCAAGCGAGATGTTGAGCAAGTGCTGAACGATGCAGACGTAAAGGCCAAAACTCGATATGTCGAACTTGGTTGTGGCGATGGTCGGCTCGTAGCTGCAGCCGCTAGACGTGGCGCTGAGGCAACCGGTTACGAGATAAATCCAGTCTTGTGGTTGATAGCTTGGTGCCGTAATTTGAGGTATAAAAATGCCCACATTCGCCTCGGTAACTTTTGGAATCACTCCTTGAGTAAGTATGAAGTAGTGGTGACATTCTTGATGCCAAAGTTTATGCCACGGCTCGAATCCAAGATGGCTAAAGAGCTTACGGCCAGATCAATGCTAGTTAGTTATGTGTTTCCCCTGCCCCACAAAAAACCAAGCAAAAAGCGTCACCATTGGTTTGTGTATACGTATTAAAAAAACCGGGCTGGCCAGCCCGGTTTTTTTCTTATGCCCAACGGAATATTAGGCTTCAACAACCTTTTTGAGGTCATGAGCTATTGCTAGTTCCATTGCTCCTGTTACTAATGCGTACAGGCCAAGGATCCAGACAAAGGCTACGCCGGCTGATACGGGCTGGAACAAAATAACAATTCCAGCAACCAGTGCAATCGCCCCGACAATGAAGCCGAGTGTACGATGTGAAGCCGTCCGGCTGCCATCGATAAATGACAAAACCATGTCGACAATGCCACGGGCAATCAGTGCAAAACCGATTAGCAAAATGAACGTTGCAAA
>CAZPPF010000048.1:0-4433 GCA_964588395.1 uncultured Candidatus Saccharibacteria bacterium
GGTATTTTGGCGCTCGAGGGCTTAACGCAGCTTATAGGTAAAGTTTGAGGAAATGGTCATGCATAGTAACGTAAGGACAGTATCATGCTAAAAAATATAATCCAGATTGCCATTTTATGCATAGTTATCGGTGGTGCCTCCATACCTGTTAGCTTTACCATTAACAGCTCTCCAGTGATTGTTTGGATTGGCAATAGTTTGGGGTCACTACTTTCGGCTCTGTTTGTTATCTATGTTGCCGAGCGAATTACTGATGAAAAATTCAAAAAGAAGGTGAGTAAATTCAGAATAGGTCATAAAGTGGTGAGGGTGCTTGACGAAGGTAGTAGTAATAAAAAGATGGATAAGCCTCGTCGCTTTATAAACAAACACGGCATCAAGATTTTTGCACTGCTTTGCCCAATTTTTCCGGGAGCGTTACTCTCTACCGCAACGGTATATGCGCTTGATCTAGATAAGCGAACCTACAAAATATGGCTAATGCCGGGTATTTTCCTAGTGAGTGGTTTCTACGTATTCGGCTACTGGTGGGCATTCGTTAAGCCGCACTAGGCTTAGGTAGGGTTATACTTAAAGTATATGTACAGAAGAGTCAGCGTTAGACAATACTTTTTGTGGGCGGTGGGCATATTGTTGTTGCTTTTTTTGCTTACTCAACTACTCACCCTACAGGAAGCAAAGACACTATCCGAAATTGTTCAAAGTCTCGGAATTGGTATAGGTGCTGCCCTGGGTGGCGCCGGAGCATTTAGCGCAATAAGCGAATATTCACGCCATAAAAGAAACGAAAGAAGAATAAGATTTACTAGAGGGCGTTACCCGCCAGATGATTGGAAAAAGACATTTTACCTATACAGACAACATGGCTCCAATCCGGTCTATATTTGCGACATTGACAGTAAAACTAGAAGTTGGATCTCCAGCGGAGAAATTATGTTGAAGTTAGGCTATGATAACAATATGGTGGAAGATGTCACAAAGAAAGAACTCGATGAGTACGAACAGGCTATCCCTGTTATCTTTGATTAACTCCATATCTTAAAAGCGAAGTTTAGAACTACAGAGCGTTTTTAATTAGTTTTTTGAATAGTTACTTTCCCACCAACTTCTATTTTAATAGTTTACTCTACGCTTGGGGCAATAACTCCGAGAGCAACAGATATAATTATGGCTTCCGATCCTTATTGTGCGACGAAATTTAAATCTGTGTATAAAAATTTCTTACCTGATCTTTGAGAGTGACTTTTCTAGTAATGGTTGCGTTCATAGTGTTTATATTTAAAAATGTCCAGGAATTGTACCTTTTTACAACTCCTTTGCGCGGGCCATCACTAATACAATTTCGTAATACACTTTGCAAATCTTCATAAAATGTTCTTAGATCGAATTGCATAACACATGACCTTCGCCGTACGTCTTTGTTTGATGTTTTAAGGTGATAGCGACCATCAATGAATGCTACATTCCAATGAATAGTTATATTGCCGCAAAATATAGATCTGGGTTCGTCCTGGTGCATTAATGAATGTCTGTAAAGCGTAGCTATTAACGTACCTTTTCCTGAATATATTGGCCTTACTGCTGTAAGTTCATTTTCTATTAATGCTTCTAAATTCATTGATGTCGATCCATTTTGATGTATTAGATCACCAATAGACTCAGCAATTGGCATCATAGATCGAATTAATAACCAGAACGGGCTATATTCTTGCTGATTTACTAAGTCCCAAACAGGACCTACGTCGTCAACTAATCTATTCAAAATGTTTTGATAGGCTTGCGATGAAGATGAAACTAATTTAGTAATCGCCACGTAATAACTTTATCCCTCTATTTATATGACAAGGTGTTTAATGAATAAGCGGTAAATCATAAAATACAGCCCAATAAAGAACTAGAAGTAGTACCAGACCAAGCAAACAAAATATAACCATCATATTCGTGATCCATAATCTTGTTGATTCAACAGATTTTTTCAAATATTTAGCTTCAATTTCATTCAAATCATTTGTCCACTGTAATTCTCCATTCTCAAATTTAGAATCAACTTCTTTTTCGATGTTATTGTAAAGTTTCGCCCAACTATTATGAAACTTGATTGTTTGCAAATAGTCTGCAGCACCAAAACATAATGAGCCAATTTGCAGACCCAAAATTATCAATATGATTAACTGCTGACTATCGGTCAATTTAAGTGCATTTTGGGTTAATGTAAAGCCGAGTACTGTAAGTGTTAATGAGGCTAATAGCGCAAAATGTGAGATAAGCTGGACTTGCGCTGAATTTGATTGGTTGTTTTGTCTTTCTGTTAACTTTTGATTACGGTTTTTAAAATTTGAGTATGTACCTTGAACCCTATCAATTGCGTCTCTTTGGCCTATACCAAACAACTCCTGTAAGTGTTCAATACTTTTATTAAAAGGCTCTTTACCTTTATTTGATACCATGTCAGGAATTCTTCTTAGGCGGTTTGGGGGCAGGAATTTTATCACTAATATTTATTGGATTTTTTGTTGGGGTATTTTCAGCTCCTTTAATAACTTTGGAATTTGCCATTATATTCTCCTTGGCTTAAATATACTTCTTTTTGAGTGCAATTTGAAAGCAGATAAACCCCGGTATGATAGGCAGCCAGTAGGTGAGTAGCCTGTAAATCAGAGCTGCGGCTAAGGCTTGTTCCTTGGGTGCGCCTACGGCGACCATAGCTGCTGTTAGGCCGGCTTCGGCTCCTCCAACCCCGCCAGGTGTGGGGGTGACTGCTGCAGCGGCTACTCCTATGGTAAAGACAAAGAAGGTTTGAATGAGCGAGAAATTTAGCCCTACGGCGTGGGCTGAAGCATGTAGTGTAAGTGCGTAGAAGATAGTGCCGCCGGCTGAGGCCGCCACCGCAGCTGCCATTTTGGTAGGCCGTTGCAAGAGCAACTTGAAGTTCTCTAGCGATTGTTTGAGTGTGTTCTTGACTACTTTTCGCACTTTGGGTGTAAAGATAACCACGCACAGAATAACAATCAGGAATGCTGCAATCAGAAAGGCCAGTTTGGGTGGTATGTGTACCTTGACCACTTTATCGAGCGGGGTACGGCTCAGTACCACCACCGCGACAAATACCGTGACATAGCCCAAGAACCCAATCATGTTACCTAGTACTGCTATAGAAGCTGCCTGGACGGTATCGTGGCCTTCTTTTATTAAGTACCGTGTGCTGGTCGCTAGGGCGCCAGCACCGGCAGGAACCAAGCGGTTAGCAAAGCTGCCACCCATCTGTACCAGAAGTGTTCGCCAAAACTTAAGAGGATAAACGGCAATCAGCCGATATATCTCTGCCGCCAGTACATACGTTACGGCAGAGCAGACCACACCCAGCAGCACGAGGCCAGGATTGGCTGTCCTGAGCGTTGCGAAGCTGTTTTTGAAATCACCAATGTGGGGCAAGAATACGACGATAGCCAAGGCCAGCACCAGGACTATCAGCAAGTTGCGCTTGTCAAAGCGTACTACCTTTTTGAGTGGCACCGTTTCGCCACCGATAGTTTGGGCAATCATGCCGCGTAGCTCGTTCATAAGGTCATGGCGCTTCTTGAGCTCTTTGGTCGTAGCCGAGGATAACACCGAGTAATTCATGTAGGGCGCAACCTGGCGTAGCCCTTCTATGCCGATGGCTCGCTTGGCAGCTTTGACGCTACGTTCTGGTCCAACCAAAAGCGCCAGCGAGGCGACCATCTCTACATTGTCCCGTACCAAAGCTTCTTCCTGGGCTGAGGCCTCCGAAAAGCCAAAGTCTATCAGCCAGGTTTTGCCGGAAGTATCCAGAAACACATTGGCAGCCCTGAGGTCTCGATGCGCAATGTTGGCAGCGTGCAGCTTGCCGATTTCTTTCCAGGCATCATCCAGTACTTTGTCGGTCAAATGCTTGGCATCCGTGCTATCTAGGCTGGCGCCATCAATCCCAACCTGTGCCTGAGCCCACTTATTGCGAGCTACTTCAAACACAGCAATAATTTTGGGCGTACTGACGCTGTTGGCAAGGGCCAGTCCTGCCACATACGACTCGTGCTCCAGCTGGCGTTTTGGCGTAAAGAACGGTGATTCGTCCTCTAGCCTGCGATAGATAATCCGGCGCCAGAGTTTAAACAGCCAGTCGGCAGTATTATTTTCGCGGTCCACTACTTTTATAAAATAGCGCGCGCTGTCTTTGAGTGTGGCAAAGAATGGTTTGGAGCCGCGGGCGTCCACACTGGCTGCTTTGACTGATACAACTGGGAAGTGCAACACTTTGAGAGCTTTTAGCACGTCCTGCGAAGACACATTAACAATGCTGAGCGTGCCGAAGGCGTAGTTTACCGCCGAGCCGACAATCAGACCCACGCTAAAGCCGCCAACTAAGTCCATGGGCAAGTGCATGCCCAAATACAATCTGGAAACGGCTACCAGCA
>CAZPPF010000049.1:0-4396 GCA_964588395.1 uncultured Candidatus Saccharibacteria bacterium
GCTTATGGTATAGTGGTGGTAAGGAAGAATCTATCAAAGGTTCGATCAGATTCGTTTGATGAATGATGGGCTTCATAAATGAAACGTATACTAAAACTAACAGCCAAAAATATCCGGGACCTCAAGTAATATGAGTATTTTGAGTGGAGTATCTGAATTTTTTGGGTTGGATATTGGCACCACAGCCATACGGCTCGTTGAACTTAGAGGCAACGGCTCGATCAAATCCTTAGTTAAATACGCTTATGTTCCAATAGACAGTAAAGTAGCCTTAAGCGATGCAAAGGGTGATCAGCAAAAAATAGCCCAGATTATTGCCGATTTGCTTGCACAGTCGAAAATTACAACAAAAAATGTGGCAGTGGGTATTCCTTCTCAAAAAGTTTTTACAACAGTGGTAGATATTGACCGCTTGGCTTCAAGTGAACTTGATAAAACCATTCGTTACCAGGCCGATTCGCTTATCCCCACACCTTTAGCTGAGTCTAAGATTGATTGGGCGCTACTTGGGGACTCGCCAGCCGACAAAACCAAAGTAGAGGTTTTGCTCTCAAGTGTTACAAACGACTTTATTGAGCAGAAATTGGATCTGCTTGAGTCTATTGGGCTGAATGTTGTTGCTTTTGAGCCGGATAACCTGGCGCTAGCACGAGCTATTATTCCTAGAGAAGCTACCACACCTCAGATGGTGCTGGATATTGGCAACAAGTCGTCTGATTTGGTGATTAGCGCAGGTGGCGCACCACGCCTAACGCGCTCTATACCAACTGGTTCGGAAGCTATTATCCGTTCGGCTGCCCAAAACCTCAATATTGACGAAAAACAAGCTCAGCAATTTGTGTTCAAATTTGGGCTATCCAAAGATAAGTTAGAAGGCCAAGTATACCAGGCGATCATTGGTACCATCGATGTTCTGGTGACAGAAATCGAAAAATCTATTAAGTTCTATCAAACACGCTATCCTGACGGCAAGATGGAGCGAGTTATTGTAACCGGCGCTGCATCTGCATTGCCAGAATTTCCTCTGTACCTTGCCAATAAATTTGCTATTAATGCTGAAATTGGTAATGCCTGGCGGAATGTTTCGTTTCCGGCCAGCCGACAAAATGAACTATTGGCTGTATCAAATCACTTTGGCGTGGCAGCCGGACTAGCGGAGAGAGAAGAATGATTCAATTTAATCTCTTACCAGACGTAAAACTTGAATACATCAAATCACAGCAGATGAAGCGTACGGTCATGATGCTGGCTACGGTCATTACGGGTGTTTCAGTTGGAATTTTCGTTCTGCTTTTCCTGGTAGTTAATGTGGCTCAGAAACAACATATCAAAGACCAAAACAGTGATATCAAGAAATATAGTGATCAACTAAAAGCGACTCCTGATCTTAACAAGATTTTGACAATTCAAAACCAGCTTACTAGCTTGCCAAACCTGCATGATAAAAAGGTTGTTGCATCACGGCTATTGACTTATCTTGGTCAAGTTACCCCTGCCAAAGCCACTATTTCGAAATACGATATTGATTTTACTGCCAATACCATGACATTCATCGGTAAGGCTGATTCTCTGGGTACAGTTAATAAGTTTGCTGACACCCTCAAATTTACTACTTACCAGACGTCTGTAGGCGGTGAAAGCAAAAATGCCTTTTCTGACATCGTGCTTACAAACTTCAACCGTAGCGACAAAGATGCCAGCTATCAAATAGACCTTAAGTTTGATCCTACCATTTTTGATAGTGCGAGCGAAGTAACATTGACTGTGCCAAAAATCATCAGTACACGCTCCGAGACCGAAAAACCAGAAGCGCTTTTCCAAGAAAATACTAATAGTTCGACGAAACCGTAGGTAATCATGGCAGGACAAAAGCAACCATCACAAAAGAGACTCCAAATCGATAAATCAAATAGTCGAGTTGTGGTTACAATTGCCATTGCCGCATTCTTGTCGGTATTTTCACTCATGGCCGCTCGTGCACTCTGGAGCCAACAGTCTTTTCAGAACCGTGTCATAAAAGAAAAGGGCAAAGCAGTTAAGCAGCTTAAGGATAATGTTGCAGCCACTAAAACCCTCGTGAATTCCTACAATGACTTTACATCTCTGCCAGCTAACGTACTCGGCGGAAACCCAAACGGAACAGGCGAGAAGGACGGAGATAATGGAAAAATAGTACTTGATGCACTGCCAAGTAAATACGACTTTCCAGCACTCACCACGAGTCTTGAAAAAATTCTGAGTGGCGGGGGCTATAAAATAGAATCTATTACCGGCTTGGATGATGAGGTTAACCAGCAAAACACCGCAAGCCCAACCCCTCAACCAATAGAAATGCCATTCCAAATGACGGTCAGTGGCAATTATGCATCTATACAGTCACTTATTGGCACACTTGAACACTCGATTCGTCCATTTCAGATTCAAAAAATTGAGTTTTCGGGTGGAAATGCAGATTTGCATACCACGATTAGTGCCAAAACGTTCTATCAGCCAGAAAAGAGTCTGACCATAACAACGAAGGAAATTAAATGAAACAAAAAGATTTACCACTTATTATCATCGTAGTTGTAGTAAGCGCTATTTTTTCATTTGTAGTTTCGAATATCCTCTTTGCATCACCCAAAGATCGAAAAACAAAGGTCGAAGTAGTGAGTCCCATAACGAGCGATTTTAACCAGCCCGATCAGAAATACTTTAATGCACAATCTGTTAACCCAACCCAACTGATACAAATCGGCGACAGCAATAACCAGCAACCATTTAATGGTTCTCAGTAACCGACGGTCGTACCTAAGATGAGTGTTCTTTCAGCCTCTACCCAAAAGCAAGTAGAAGAAGCTTTGGTTAGCGATAAGCTCATTGAAGCAGACAAACTAGAGGTCATTAAACAAAAGGCCGAAAAAGAGGGCGTGCCACTGTTTGGCTTACTCGTCCATGATGGTGCGGTTTCCAATGAGGACCTTACCAAAACAGTCGCCAAAATTACTAAAGTTCCATATGTAAACCTCAGTAATGCACAGATACAGCCCGATGTGCTGGCGCTTCTATCACAAGAAATAGCTGAGCGATATATGGCGGTGCCGTTAGGAGAAATGCAACACCGTTTAGTGGTGGCAATGCTCGATGCCGATAATGTCCAAGCCGTTGACTTTTTGTCGAACAAGGTTGGTAGGCCGCTCAAGGTCTATACTGCCAGTGAAGAAGGCATCCAACAGGTTCTTCGTCAGTATGACGCTAATCTTTCCAAGGGGGTTTCTGATGCTTTTGGTTCAGACGACAACTCGCAAGCACAACTCAACCCGCTTGAGACCAAAAAAGCCAAAGATATTAATACTATCGTCCAAGATTCACCAATAAGTAAGGCACTGACTACCATTCTGGAGTATGCAGCCAAGAATCGTGCCAGCGACATACATATTGAACCACTCGAGAAAGAACTCAAGATACGTGCCCGAATTGATGGGGTGCTTCGTGAGATCATGAAATTGCCCAAAAGTACCGAGCCACCACTAGTTTCGCGAATAAAAATTTTATCCAACTTAAAGATTGACGAACACCGTATTCCGCAAGATGGTCAGTTTAGTATCAAGGTTGCTGGGCGAGATATTGACCTGCGTATTGCTATTTCTCCGGTAGTTTGGGGTGAGCAGGTGGTAATTCGTTTGCTCGATAAGTCTGGTACCAGCCTGAAACTCGAAGATATGGGCTATCATGGTCGGGCACTTCGGATGATTCGCAAGGGTTTGGAGCAATCGAACGGTATGATCCTGACATCTGGTCCAACCGGATCTGGTAAGTCCACTTCTCTATACGCTCTTATACAGGAAATAAAGAACGACGCAATCAATATTGTTACCCTTGAAGACCCGGTCGAATACAAAATGAGTGGCATTAACCAGATTCAGGTTAATACTGAGGTAGGGCTAACGTTTGCTAGCGGGTTAAGATCTATCCTTCGCCAAGACCCAAACGTCATTATGGTGGGAGAAATTCGTGACAAGGAAACAGCAACCCTGGCGGTTCAAGCTTCACTGACGGGCCACCTAGTGTTTTCAACACTGCACACCAACTCTGCCGCAGGTATTTTGCCACGTTTGCTTGACATGGATGTTGAACCATTTCTGATAGCTAGCACCGTACACACCGTTATTGGACAGCGTTTAGTCAGGCGACTTGGTGATGATAAAGAGTCATATCAATCGAGCAAAACCGAAACTGAAGCTATTCACACTGCTCTTGGCAATCTTTTACCTGCTTCGGATGCGGAACGAAGCAAGGTTGCGACTGATCTTGGCTATGAAAGCTTGCCACTACGGGGTGATACCGCTTATACTTTATTTAAGGGCAAAGATAGTCCCGACGCTCCGGGTGGTTACAAGGGCCGAATGGGGCTGTA
>CAZPPF010000050.1:0-4393 GCA_964588395.1 uncultured Candidatus Saccharibacteria bacterium
TTTACGAACGAGTTGATTTATTGTTGGCATACAGTCAATTACCTTAACATTTTTAGTCTTCTTGGTCAACAGGGGCAACGTCTTCTTCGTTGTCTTCAACATAACCTGTTCCCACAGGTATACGACGCCCCAAAATAACGTTTTCTTTCAGCCCAAATAAGCGGTCGACCTTACCACTGGTGGCTGCTGCGATCAATACGCGAGTTGTGTCTTGGAAACTAGCTGCACTCAGGAACGAATCAGTTGATAGTGAAGCCTTAGTAATACCAAGTAGTAGCTGATTGTACTTAGCTGGTTCTTTGTTTGCCGATTCCAATTCCTCATTGGCTTTAACTACCGCAAGTTTGCTAACAATATCGCCTGTTACGAAGTCGCTAGCGCCGGCATCTTCGATCTGAACACGACTAAACATCTGACGCACAATGACTTCAAGGTGTTTATCGTTAATGTTCTGTCCTTGAGAGGCAAAGATCTTTAGAATGTCGTTCATGATGTAGCGTTGTGTGGATTCAACACCTTGCAACAGCATTAACTCGTGAAGGTTGATCGAACCATTGGTCAGTCTTTGACCAGCTACAACTTCGTCGCCATCTTTCACGTTCATCTGCTTAAAGCCAGGGATCTCATAGCGCACCGTGCTTTTACTGGTTGGTGCAATTACAATAGCTTTTTTAGTAACTTCAGCTTTGCCAGCAACCGGTGCGGTGAGCGGATCTTTGCCCTCTTCTGCAGCAGCTAATACATCACCAATGTTAACTTCTTGGTTCTTTTTAACCTGAGGAGTACGGCCTTCGAGTGGAAGTTCAACTCTTTGATCTTCTTTGGCAGCAATTTCTACAATGTAGTGATCACCCTCTTCCCAGGCGGTAACCTTGCCGGCAATGTCGGCCAGAAAAGCCTGACCCTTAGGTGTCCGGACTTCGAAAATTTCTTCAACACGTGGCAGACCCTGAGTGATGTCATCACCAGCTACACCACCACCGTGGAAGGTTCGAAGTGTCAGCTGCGTACCTGGCTCACCGATACTTTGGGCAGCGATAACACCTATAGGATGATGTGCTGCAACCAATTCTCCAGTGGCAGGATCAACGCCATACGACTTGCGGCCTACACCTTCAACACTTGTGCAACTTAGTACGCTCAGGATTTTGACACCATCCAATGAGCTGTCAGCTTCAATAGCAGCAGCAACGTCAACGTTAATGAGACCATTCTTTTTAACATGCTTGCCGATAGTCTCGGCTGCAAAACGTCCTTCTAGACGTGAAGCATAGGAGACACCAATTTCTTCTGAGTCACTGCGATATATTGGGAAGCCAGGATCTTCTGTGTCCTCATCAATTGTAAAGACGTCTTGGCTCACATCAACCAAACGACGAGTCAGGTAACCTGAGTCAGCCGTTTTAAGGGCGGTATCAATCATACCCTTACGTGCACCACGAGTAGCGGTGAAGTATTCCAATGGTCCAAAACCCTTTTTGTAGTTTGACTTAATTGGTAACTCAATGGCGCGGCCAGTGGCATCGGTAGTAATACCGTACATTCCAACCGCCTGGTTTACCTGACCAATATTACCTCGAGCACCAGAGATTACAGCTGTCGACATGGCACTATCTTCTGTGGCAAACTGTGCACTCAATGTTGTTTGAACCAAATTAGCAACTTCTTGCCATGTATCAACAGTAAGACGATACCGTTCCTCATCTGTGATGAAGCCTTGGTCAAACTGCTCGCTTATTTCGGTTACTTTACGCTCTCCATCATTAATGATGCTGTCGAGTTCAGGAATTTCACTAAAATCATCCATTCCCATTGAGAGACCAGAATATGTTGCGTATTTGAAACCAAGATCTTTTAGATCATCAGCGATTTCTGCGGTAATGGTCTGGCCGTATTGTTGGTAGACCTTAGCCATGACTTGCTGCAGCTTCTTCTTGGTCATGACTTCATCCTGGAAAGCAAAATCTTCGGGAAATATTTCGTTGAACAATACTCGACCAAGTGTAGTCTCAAGCTTCTCGCCGCGGAATGGTACATGCAAGCGGCTCTGAAGAGTAATTTCCATATTATCGAAAGCCATCAATGCTTCATCTAAGCTACTAAAATTGCGCATTTTGTCATTGGCACCTGGACGCTCATATGTCAGGTAGTAACAACCAAGCACAATATCTTGCTCAATGTGCAAGATTGGCGATCCATCAGCAGGTTTCAGCAAGTTCTTGTTGGCAGCCATGATGTCACGAGCTTCGGCTTGAGCTGCATCACTCAATGGCAAGTGCACAGCCATCTGGTCTCCGTCAAAGTCAGCGTTGAAGCCCTTACAAACAAGTGGGTGCAGCTGGATGGCCCGACCTTCGATCAGTACCGGCTGGAAGGCTTGAATGCTCAAACGGTGCAGGCTTGGTGCACGGTTAAGCAGTACGTATTTACCCTTAATGACTTCATCTAGTGCGTCCCAGACAGCTATCTCACCGGCTTCAATCATGCGGGTTGCGCTGCGGATATTGTGGGCATGTTCATTGGTAATCAGGTGTCCGATTACAAATGGCTTAAATAGTTCAAGCGCCATCATTTTTGGCAGACCGCATTGGCTAATTTTGAGCTCTGGTCCAGAAATAATGACTGAACGACCAGAGTAATCTACCCGCTTACCCAACAGGTTTTGACGAAAACGTCCTTGCTTGCCTTTGAGCATGTCACTCAAACTCTTTAGACGGCGACGTTGGCCAGTAGCTGCGACAGCGCGACCTGAACGAGCGTTGTTGTTGTCGATTAGCGCGTCAACGGCTTCCTGCAACATACGTTGTTCGTTACGACGAATAACTTCTGGTGCATTAAGATCAATGAGTTTCTTAAGACGGTTGTTTCTATTAATAACCCGACGATATAGATCGTTCAGGTCGCTGGTCGCGAAGCGACCACCTGTTAGCTGCACCATTGGTCGAAGATCAGGAGGAATAACAGGCAGGACCGTGATAGCAAGGCTGCCGGGCTTAATACCAGCACGGTCCATGCTTTCAAGTAGCCTTAGACGTTTCATGATCTTTTTCTTACGTTGACCTTTGGTTTCGTCGGCTTCCTTAGTCAGATCCTCTATCAACTTACCTAGATCAACCTTGTCTAGTAGCTCTTTGAGCGCACCACCACCCATACTAACGTCAACAAGATCCTGGAAATCATCTGGCAAATTGCGGTATTCGGTTTCGCCGATTAGTCGCAACTTTTCAAGCGCCTCTAACTGCTCTTTGGCTGTTTCGTACTCTGTTGTAAGTTCTTCGAGTTCTTTGGTTTGTTGTTCGGCAAGTGCCTTAATGTCTGCATCTTTGGCCTCAGCTTCTTTTTCGTAACGCAGCTTAATAGCTTCTTTGGCTGCATTGAACTGGGCTTCTTTGTCACCAAGCATTTGATCGCGCTTGGCGGTGTCTACTTCTTTAATGATGTAGCTGGCAAAATAGGCAACCCGCTCGAGGTTCTTTACTGTCATGCCCAAGACAAGGCCAATGGCACTTGGGGTCCCACGCAAAAACCAAATGTGTGCAACCGGGCTAGCTAAGACAATGTGGCCCATGCGCTCACGACGCACAATGCTCTTGGTAACAATTTCACCGTTTTTATCTATAGCAGCTTCGCGTGAGCGAACGCCCTTAAACTTGGCGTCGTGGGGGTTGATGTCCTTTACGGGACCAAAAATACGCTCGCAAAATAGACCATCGCGCTCTGGTTTTTGAGTACGGTAATTAATGGTTTCTGGCTTCGTAACTTCGCCGTAAGACCATTCGGAAATGTCATCGGCGCTGGCTACAGCTAGTCGCACCGCGTCAAAATCAGCTATGTTTGTTCCAGTTGAATATCGGCGCATCATTACACTTCCTCCTCAGTCTCTACTTCATCTGCAGAAACAACTGCAGCGTCATCTGCGTTTATATCATTTTCAATTTCCATAATGGTAAATTCGTCCTGTGTGCCTTCTTGGGTTACGTCAATGTCAGAAATTTCAGCGGCGGGGACAGACACTTCAGCCAAGTGCTTAGCTTCATCTTTGATGTTTTCGGCCAAAACGTCTTCGGCATCAACTACTGCATTTGAGGCTACCAGATCCACTTTGAGCCCAAGGCCTTGTAGTTCTTTCACAAGCACATTGAAGCTTTCCGGTACTTTAGGACCAACAATTTCAGTGTTCTTGATGATCGACTCATAGGCTTTGGAGCGACCATAGACGTCGTCAGACTTAATAGTCAACATTTCCTGCAATGTGTTAGACGCACCATAGGCTTCGAGTGCCCAGACTTCCATTTCTCCAAAGCGTTGACCACCATTTTGAGCCTTACCACCCAGCGGCTGTTGGGTAACCATTGTGTACGGTCCGGTTGAACGAGCGTGGATTTTATCGGCA
>CAZPPF010000051.1:0-4295 GCA_964588395.1 uncultured Candidatus Saccharibacteria bacterium
GTTTTAGGAGCTAATGCCGTAAGGCGTGAAGGTTCAAGTCCTTTCATCCGCACCAGGTGACATTTCGATAGCCCTCACCAGGCTGGCAAAAGGCTCTTTCCAGATGACGGAGAGCCTTTTTTCGTTGTCTAGGGTTAGGTTCAAAAACAAAATACGGGCAACACGGTCTTTTTCGACTGCTGAACCCGCTCTCATCTTGTCGGGTGCTGATTTTACGAGGTTCAAGAACTGCTCTTTGGTGAGCTTGATTTTGCTGGGGTTAGCAATCTTGTCTTTGAGCTTGTCAACGGCCTCGTCCAGTTCTTGGGTTTCAACGGCAAGCTGGTTAATCCGATTTTCGTTAATTGCGTAGGCTGGCGAGTTTCTGCTGATTTTGCCAAGACCAAGCGATAATTCGTCCAGTTCTTTCTTTTTATGAGCGTAAGCCCCTCGTTTACTAGCGATTTCTTGCTTAATTTTGATTATCTTGGCATCGGTAAAGTTGTCTATGCGCCTACTGTAGCGTTCGTATGCTTCGTCTGTTAACTCCAATCTTTCCAGTAGCTCATATATGGCATCAAAGACGTACTTTGCCCTAACTGATTTGGGGTGGCGGGTACATTCAGGGTTGTCACAGCGATACGTCAGAACATGGTGCTTGCTACCACCAGGTTTGTTTTTGCCTACAATCATCCACCTGTCGCTTCTACAAGCGCCGCAGTAAACCATTCGCGCAAGAGGTTTAAACTCAAGCATTTTCTTGGGGTTAACGTCTCGTTTACGAGTGTATGCCAGTGCCTGGACCTGATTATAAATGTCTTCCTCAATCATAGGCTCAAAGTCGTATATGGTACGCAGGTCAATGGTTTGCTGGACTTGCTCAAGTATGCCGTAGAAAAAAGGGTCACTAAACATCTTGCCAATACCTTTTTCGGTAGGCAGTATTTTTCTAGGGTGTTTGTTTTTCTTGGTAATTTTGGTGAAACGGTGAAAGCCGTTTTCCAGTAAGAAGTCCAGAATGGCCTTGTTTGTAGCGCCCTTTGCTCTCATATGCCAGGTTTGTTGTATCAAGTTAAACCACTCATTGGGGCGGTATAGTCCGTCAGTTACATCACGGTCATAGCCCCATTTCGGTGTACCAGATGATTTGCCATCATCAAAGTTGCCTAACACGCCCCGCCTAACCTTGCGGGATAAATCATCGGCAAAGTGCTTGGATATGGAAAACATTATCCCTAGCGTGAGTTTGCCTGTAGGGTCATTGGTGAAGTGGTGCGTGGGGAATTGCAAGTCTTTGAGTTTACCGTCATCAAGCATGTTGATGATTTGGCCGCCCTCAAGCATATTGCGACATAGGCGGTCTGGCGCGTACGAAAGTATGGCATCATATTTACCATTATCTACGCCTTGCAAAACTTCTTCGCTGAACACTTTGCGTATGCCAGCCTTTTTAGCCGACCTTGACTCCTTGAATATGTCCACGATGTGCAGACCCTTACGCTCCGCCAACTTCTTACATTCTTTTATCTGGTCGCCCAAAGACCGCACCTGACTGCCCTCGTCAGTGGTGGATTTACGGGCGTACAGGGCGTAGCGCAATTTTGTTAGGTCAATTTCTTCGTCGGGTTGCATGTATGCCATACATTTTACCCCTTAAAAATAGATACGGCCACCGTTACGGCCTACTATTGATATTGCATTGAGCCGTGCAATCGGCTTGGTTTCGTCAATTTCTTCCAGGGTTTCGATAAACCTTACGAGGTTGTCATCTACTTCATCTGGTATGTTTGTTAGTGCGCCCTTAAACGGCGCTAGTTCTCTGTCCATTACTTTCAACCGACTCTCTCACAGAGTGCCTTTAAGAAACGTCCATAATATATACGGGCGTAACGAAAAGACCTATGAAAATTAGTCGGTTAAGGCGTTGTTTTTTGCGCGGTTAATTGCGTTTCTTAGGCGCAATCCAGCAGAAGCTGGTTAAAATCTATATGTACCCCGCACCTTAACCACTTTATGTGGAGTAAAGTAGATACTCTTATTATACACGAAGCATTAGCGTCTTGCAATAATATTGCGTTGTAAGATTGTGCCGATACGTCTAGTGCTGACCCACTGTAGATTTATCCGATGGGATTATCTCAAAAACCAGCTTAGACGCATAAAAAATCCCGTTTGCATTATCTGTAGACGCATAATTACGCTCTTGCTGCTCTGAAAGCCATTTAACGGCCTGTACGTTGCCCTCAAGGGCCTTCTTGAGCATAGCGAGTGTCATAGCCTGTGCGTAACTTGTTGGTTTTCCATTGGTTAGGCCCGTAATGTTGCTACCGCTAAGCAAATTGGTGTTAGCATCTTGCTCAAGTAGCTGACGAACAATCGTAGACACATTCTTGCTGCCTACTTTGCGTCCAGTGGGGTTGCCTGATTGTCCTTTTCGCCAGGGCTTTAGGTTTGGGTAGTTTTTGTTTGTCATGGACTACTTATATTTTAGCAAGAGGAGCGTAAGCAGATTTAACAGCAATTACCTAACAGAGGTCAAAGGTGTTATCATATTTTTATGAGCAAACAGGTAGATTTTAACGACTGGCTGCAAGGAAGACACAGTAAATGGGCTACGCCACAGACTGTGATTGATTCGTATGTGGCTAAAGCTAGCGGTAGCAAGACATTAAGCTGTAATCGTCTGGTTATTGGTCAAGAAAACGAAGTATACGATGTCGTAACTGCCGATAACCAGAAGTTAATCGTCAGAATATCACATATGGAAGACCCCCGTTTTGAGGCTGAACGCTGGGCTTTAGATGCGGCTCGACAAGCAGGAGTCCCCACGCCTCAAGTGCTACTTGTGGAGCAAGTAGATTATGAGAAAGGTTCGATTACATTCTGCATAGAAGAAAAGTTGCCAGGTGAACCTTTGGAAGTGGCTATTAAAGGAGGTATCACAGAGGAGCTTGACTCCGCTATCGAAAAGATTGGTGACGTCCTTAGTAAGCTGCACAGCGTAAAAGTAGATGGTTTTGGCTACTTGCAGTCTGATGGAAAAGGCTGGCCGATAGCTTTCTCGGAAATAATGCTTGACTTGAACGAAAAACAATCAGAGCTGGGTAGTGCTGCTAAAGAGTGGGGGTTGCTACCGCAAAAAGTTACACACGGCTTGGCTCTTCTGAACGACAACCAACACTTATACGGCTTCGATACACCGTCTTTAACGCACGGTGATTTTGGTTTACCGCACATTCTGGTAGAGGGCGACCAAATAACAGGAATCATTGATATGCAGGAATGTTCTGGTAATCACCCAGTTTTTGACTTTGTGCATTGGGATGCGTACTGGCGAGAAGTCGTACCGACAAGCAAGATAATGGCTTCGTATGGCAACTCTGATTTGTTTAAGGGTGATTATGAAGCACTATTTCATCTGGCTTTACTTCGTCGGTCTTTGTGGATGTTAATGGTGCATGTTGAGCATAAAAATCCGCACGGCATTGAGGGTTTTAAGGATGGTATTGACCGCGCGTTAAGACACTTTAACTATGCCGACTAAGCACCGCTTTCACGGTAGCCCTGAACGATTTGAGGCAGTTGCAGAGTATATAGCCACGCATTTTAAAGATGTTAAGTATGTAGCTGATGTGGCTGGCGGTCAGGGTATGCTTAGCCGACTGCTAAATAAGCAGGGTTTCGAAGCAGAAGTGATAGACCCCCGTGGTTGGACTATGGTTGGTGTAAAAAGCCGTCCAGAAGAGTACGAAGCTACTATGGCAGACTTTTACGATTTAGTGGTAGGTATACACCCCGATGAAGCACTGCGCCCAGTGGTTGAATCCGCTAAAGACCGACCTATTTTGGTTATACCGTGTTGCAACTTTTGGGATAAGAGTCAGAAGCTGGGCAGGAACGCATTGCTAGAAGAGATTGAAACCTACCTGCGGAAGAACAGCATCAAGTTTGAAAGAGTAACCTTTGATTTTAACAGCCCCCAGAATATCGGTATCGTTACTAGCCGCTAGCGGTTCAACGCTGGTCGCTTACATTTCGTTCCTGTAAGACATGATGTAGCGTCGGGCCATGTGTACCGATTCTAACTGGTGCAAGGGTTGAGCTATCTGAACAAAGCCATGATGGTTGAGCGCTCAAGATGGTTCAAATGGCATCTAGCGAGTGTAATGAGGCCTCCGCATCAGAGGTGGTACTGCTGCACAAACTTGCTTCGAGATGCCTCTTTAAGCTGTGAAAGCCAATCTATCTCTGGACTACTAAGTAGCCAATCACTTATAGCCTCAAAAGGTTCAAGCAGGGTGGCTTCTGCTGCACCA
>CAZPPF010000052.1:0-4200 GCA_964588395.1 uncultured Candidatus Saccharibacteria bacterium
CGCAAGCTGCCAACCGTGGCGCTTCACGTGGAGCCGCCATGCGTGCCCAAAAACGCACTTCAGAAACTGCCCAAAAGCTAGTAAACGAATATGCTAATGCCGATTCCAAGAGGCTACAACCCAGAGCAAATGTCATCGTGGATGACTTCAATAAGCTAAAAATTACGTTTCTAGGTGGATTAGATGACGTCGGAGAAAAGAACACCACAGTCATTGAATACCAAAATGATGCAATTGTGCTTGATTGTGGAAACAACCTGGGGGTAGACCTACCAGGTATCAACTACGAGATTGCTGACCCTAGCTATCTAGCAACTATTCGCCACAAGATAAAGGCTTACGTCGTAACACACGGGCATCTAGACCACATTGGCGGACTCAAGCACATAGTGCCCATGTTCCCAGCACCTATATATGGCTCCAGATTCTCACTGGGTATTGTTGAGAAGTCTTTCGAAGACGTGCCAAGTGGTAGCAAACACTTTACGCCTAAGCTGGTCATCATGAACATGGATGCGCACGAAAAGCTAAAAGTAGGGGTGTTTATGGTGGAGCTTATCCGCATTACTCACTCCATTCCCGATGCTGCATCTGTATCTATAGACACACCAGTTGGACGCATAATTGCTACTGGCGATTTCCGCTTGGATCCAGAGCCGCTAGATCATTTGCCCAGCGACACCGCTCGACTCAAACAACTTGGTGACGAAGGCGTATTAGCGCTACTAACAGAGAGCAGCTATGCAGACGAGGAAGGCCGTACGCCCACAGAACAGACTCTGCAGCAATCGTTCCACGACGTCATTGCCCAGGCTGGCGGTAGGATATTTTGTGCCGTGTTTTCTAGCAATATGAACCGAACCCAAATGATCATTGATGCCGCAGTAGCCGGGGGCCGTAAGGTAGCATTTGATGGCCGTAGCATGATGAGCTACGCAGAAATAGCCGTGCGCCAGGGCATACTCAAAGTGCCAAAGGGCACCATTGTAGCTATGCGAGACATTGCTGCCATTCCAGAAGAGAAGGTACTCATTATGTGTACTGGTGGACAGGGAGAACCCGGCGCTGCCCTGCAAAAAATGAGCGAAGGTGAGCACAAACACATCAAGCTCAAACCAGGCGACACTGTTGTGATTAGCTCGTCGCCAATCCCAGGCAACGAAATCCGCTATGACATGATTAGCAATAGCCTAGCTCGCATGGGACTGCATCTATTCCGTCACCCTACTCACGAACTAGACGGTTGCGGCCCATTGCACGTATCTGGGCACGCCCGTCGCGATGAAATGCGCGACATGCTCAAACTAGTACGGCCCAAGTTTGTCATCCCAGTACACGCCGGTATGTTGCGGCGCAAATACCACGCCGAACTTGCAGTCCAGGAAGGTTGGCAACGCGAAGCTATAGTACTTGGTAACAACGGCGATAGCTATGTGTTTACAGCCGATAAGGTTGAACACAGCGGTCAAGTGCCGCACGGCAGCCTACTAGTAGATCAAACAGGTGCAGTGGTGAGCGGAATTGTGGTCAAAGACCGCTTGATGTTGGCAGAGGAAGGCCTGGTGGCCGTAATTCTGACGATAGACAAAAAGTCCGGTGGCCTTCTAACTAGCCCGGACATCATTAGCCGCGGCTTCATATATATGCGTGACAATGAAGAGCTTATGAACGCCTTCCGTGCTGAGCTACGCCGAGCTGTTAGCCAGCGCTTTAAGCGCATAGATCTGGACAGGTTCAAAGCAGAACTTAAAGAGCACGTCACACACTTCTTGTTTGAGCATACAGGACGCAGTCCCATTGTCATCCCTGTAGTAAACATAATTGGCCCCAAAGGGGCAGAGCGTCCTACAAGTGTAGTGGAACCAGCCACAAAGCCCATACCAGAACCTCAAGAAGAGCTCCAAGAGCGCTTTCAACAGATGCGTGCCAAGCTTCTAAACCAAGACTCTCGACCAGACTAGAGATACCGTAGACTTGTAAAAAAAGCAATAATATGCTAATGTTTATATAGTTATGCAAACTTTATATCCAAATACTGCCCCTCAAGTTCCACCCAGTTTCAGTCATGAACCTGAAGGCGAAAGAATGTATTGGTTAAGTAATTTGGTTGTTGATCTAGAAAAGCAGCGAATAGCCCGAGCTAACAAATTGGGAATTGAAGCTACAGGTGCTTTTCTAGACGAAAATAGCTCAAAATTAGAAGTTGAAAACTCAGACATTACTGCCGATAAAGAGGAACATAAATTAGAAACTTTAAGAGATATATTTCTTGATAAAGTTCGCAATAAACTTGCCGGTTTAACTGATTCAAAGCGGCAACGCTTAGACAGCTACTTAGACAAAAGCGCTCCAAAATCTTTATATGCTTTAAATAGAGAAGATACAGATTACGAAAATCTAGAGTCAGGATCAATTTCTTGGACAACTTGGTTGTCTAAAGATAGTACCAACGATCAACTTTTAAAATTTTTAGATTGGCATATTGATACGCTTGAACAGCAACAAAATAGCGAACAAGTAGAACGTCTTATTACCCAGCAACGTAAAGAATACAAAAAAGGAGTCAAAAAAGGAGTGCGCGAAGGTTGGTTGCACAAAGATGCAGCTATGGCCGCGACCAAGGTGGACAATGTTCACATATTAGTAGGAGACATTTTTGATACGATTCTAGAAGACAATGGTGGCTATGTAATAACCGGGTCTAACGTGGTTGTTATAAGTCCGGGTGTGGGTGCTACTCCAAAATCGCGAGAACGTAATTTTATGCGTAAAATTTTCGCTGGATTAAAGCATGAATTAAACCATAAAAATTTTGGCTTTATGGCATACAGATGGTTGGATGAAGCTTTGGCAGAACACGTATCCCAATCATTAAAAAACGGCTCCCCAGAAGAATTGCTACCATTTAATCGCCCTAAAGATCCTGGTATTTATAAAGAAGAGCGTTCTCTTTTGCACGGACTTCTGAATTATGGAAATAAAAAAATTCCAGTAAGTGTTGCGACGAGGGCATATTCTGACCCTAGGGGCACAAAAGGTAAGTCCTACAAAGTTTTCTCCCAATTACTTGATGAATCATGGGGTTCAACAAATGTACTAGATCAAGTTCAGGGCAAAATAGAAGCATATGAAACCGAGCTAGAACAAGGTACAGTTACCACATTAATGGATATTCGAGGTCAAGCTGTAAAGATGCTTATTGCTGAATTCAATAAAGCATCAAACGCAACAAAATCGTTGTAAACCTCTAGCGTTATTGACAAACGTTGTATTTTTTGCTATAATATTGTAGTTATGTCTAAAGGATTTTATATTTCTCAAGCAGAATCTGGTGCTATACGCCAGGGCCCTGTTGCTCCGCCTAATTTAGAGGAACGTCCTGCTACTGCTGAATGGGCTATGAGTACCGCAGATAACGATTTAGGGCTCTATAACTGGATTATGAGAGCAGAATGGTTATACGATGATTTTAAAATAGGCCAAATTAGTGAAGCAGAATATGAAAATGCCAGCCGCCTGTTGGATCACAAAATTGAAAACTACGATAATTCAAAACAAGTTACTACAATACTTGGCACATTAGCAGTGCATGAGCCGCCTCACCCTTCTACCAGAAGGGAGAGAAAGCACAAGAAGTGATATAATAAACACCCATGGCAAAAAAGAAAAAACAAACTAAGAAAAAGGCTGTAGAGGCCGCCGCAGAGAAGTCTATATTCTGGCCGCAAGCAGGTGCCATATTTCTGCTGATTTTTGCAGTTTTCTTGCTGCTGGGTGGCTTTGGCGGCGGCGGACCTTTGCCTAAAAACCTCTTTCACGGAGCCTACTGGACATTAGGCTGGGCTGCATATCTTACTCCTATTGCCCTTATCTTTTTTGGTATCCTAAAGTTCAGTAGCGAAGACAAGCAGATACCTCTGGGAAAATTTATAGCAATGCTGGCGGCATTGGCCCTAAGTGCTGGCTGGTTCTTTGTGGCCTTTGCCACTCAGGCAGCTGTGGTTAGTGGCTACAGTGGTGGTCATGGGGGTGAAGTAGGGCGGGTGATAGGCACATCTATGCTCAGCATTTTAGACAAGGTGCCTTCGGCGTTGCTGTTTTTTGTACTAGCTATGCTGGCTTTCTTTTTTGCCTTTGGCATATCGCCGCAGATTATACTCAAGCTAAAAGCGCTGTTTGGACGCGGCGACAAAGAGGACA
>CAZPPF010000053.1:0-4176 GCA_964588395.1 uncultured Candidatus Saccharibacteria bacterium
CCTCCTGAGGAAACTGGAGCGGTAATGTTGATCGTAGCCAATGTGGCAGTTAGGGCACACGTAAACGTACCGTAGTTGGTTTGGGCCACCGCTTGAGTAAGTTTGATAACCATTTGGCTCCCTGCACTGCCAGTAGCCGTAAGTGACCAATCCGGATAATAAGCCGTGTAGGTTTGGGCATTAGTGGTGGGGCTAGGATTGGTTGAAGTATCTGCTTTACTGTAGGTTGCAGGGGATGCATTTGTGGCGCTCATGCTAAGGGTTGAGGAATACACTGTAGCCCCAAAACTACTCGCTGGTTTAGATGTAATATTGCTGATTGTAAATGCTTGACCTGCAGTGACGCTTGATGGAACAGTACCAGTAAACGTTGACTGCACGCTCATACAAGTATCAGTTGTTGTTGCAGCTTTAAGATGCTGGAGCCCCAACTTCGTAAATATGCCTATGACTAAAAATAGGCTTATTGCACCAAGAATAGTTTTCTTTTTCATGTCTGTTTTTTACGTAACAGGTTTATTATACCAGAAAATACTAGTGTCTACTCTTCTAGAGATTTAATAACTTCCGGCAAATCTTTCGGCAAAATATCGGCTTTTATAACATAGCCGTCAGCACCGCCCGCCATAGCATTTTCGGTGACACTGCGTTGTGCCAAATTTGTGAGCATCGCGATTTTAGTGTTTTGAGAGCCATGGGCTGGATTGGTCCGAAGTTCCTTGAGTATTTCAAGACCAGACACACCTGGAAGCATGATATCGAGCAAAATGCAGTCTGGTTGAAACGCCAATATCTTTTGATAAACGGTAGCGGCATCACCTGCGACTTCAACGGAGTATTGTTTGTCAACGAGGGCAATCCGGTACAGGTCCCGGATCATCACGTCATCTTCGACTATTAGTATTTTTCTTAAACCAGCCACGCACTCCTCCAGACTGTTTATCCTTATTCACTAATGTATCATGTATCTCCGCCTTATAGATAGGAAGCGTAAAGAAGAATGTTGAACCCTTTTTGGCTGCAGGCTCAATCCCTATTTTGCCCTTTTGCAGCTCAATGATAGTTCTAGATATAAACAAACCGAGTCCTGTCCCCCTGGTTCCGGAAATAAGACTTCGCTCAGCCCGGTAAAATTTGGTGAACAATTTGTCACGAAGTGCGGTTGGAATACCTGGCCCGTTGTCACTGACCTGCACGCGTACTTCATCCGGTCCAGCCTCTAGATGTACATGCACTTCACCACGCGGGCCAGTAAATTTGAGGGCATTACCAAGCAGATTATTTAGTACCTCAATGATCGATGAGGGGTCTGCTGGTACATAGACTGGACCTTCAGTATTAGCTTCAAATGTAAGTTTTTGTTCATTTTGGGTTGCGGTGGGTTGATGCTGATGAACATTCTCTTTCACGAGTTTAGCCAGATCTAACTTTTCAATAAAAATTTCCATCTCACCACGCTCAATGCGAGCAATATTGAGCAGCTTATTGATTAGGTCCCGCAATTGGTTGGCGCCTAAGATAGCCTTTTGTAAGCTCTCGATATTAAATACGCTCATTTGCTTGATCGCGTCAGTATTTAGCATATCCAGATAGCCCCGGACCACTGTCAGTGGTGTTCGCAGCTCATGGGCTGCAATGGCCACAAAGTCGAGTTTCATAAAATCAAGTTCACGACTTTTTGTTAGATCATGGATGGTGATAATAGAGGCGACGTCGCTGTCTTTTTGATTAATGACAGAGGCAACAATATCGAGATATGCGGTTTTATCGCTATAACGAAGCGAAATTTCACTATATTGATGCGTGCCTGGCTCGCTGAGCTCCAAAATAAGCCGCTTATCGTCCTGTTGCCATGCAAAAACATCGTTTAGTTTTTTGCCAATCAAATCCTCCGCTTTTTGGCTGGCCAGTGCCGCAGCCGGCGGATTGATTGATACTATTTCTCCATTTGCATTCAAGGCAACAATTCCATCGGTAACACTGCGGATAATATTATCGAGTTTAGATTTCTCGGTTATGAGATTAAGGTTATTGGCCTGGAGCTCTGATACAAGTTTCTGAATGTTCAGGCTCATGCTGTTAAATGTGTCGGCAAGGTCTTGAAGTTCGTCGTTACTTTTGATGTCGATTGTATGATCAAAATCTCCACTGCCAATTCTCTTGGCACCCAAAGAAAGTTTTTTAATGGGGCCGATAAGTTGCCGCCTAAAGAAGATACTCACCAGAACAGCAAGCGCAATAGCACTCAGGCCAATAATGGCTGCCCGCTGAATATATGAATTGACTCCAGAATAAATACTACTAACTGGCTCTTCTACAATAACCGCCCAACCACTATTGGAAATAAGTTGCGGCGTGCTTACTACTTTTTGCCCTATTTCAGAAGTCGTTTCGTGTGTATCAAAATTACCTGAAATAAATTGCTTGGCAGCAGCCACATCTGACAATTTTTGATGAGAAGTGAGGAATCCGTTATCAGGATGCGCAACTAAGTTTCCAAAACCATCAACAACGTAGGCATACCCACCTTGGCCAATCTTGGTCGAAAGCACGCTTTGCCATAAATTTTTAATATTGTAGTTGGCAATAACTGCTCCTTTGATATCGTCTGGTTTACGGTAACTGCCAAAATCTGCTGCACCTAGGTTATTCAAATGTTGACTAAAGTTTGAGGAAAGAACGGGTACAGCAATAGTTATAATTGGATCATTCTGTTCGTTATAACTGACTGAACTTATGTAATCTTTGCCGCTCAAGAAATTAACAGCTTTAAATGCATCGGTGCCGGAAGTATCAGCCAAGGTACTTATTTTGCCGTGCGAATCAAAAACTTTTTGTTCTTTGCCGCTGGTGTTTACTATCGCTAGCCGCTGCAAATCAGTATTCTGGTTAAAAAGCACTGCCATATTTTGATCGATATCACTACCACTAAGATTCCCGGCTGAGTATATTTGGGAGAGATATACTAAGCTCTTGGTGTTGTTGCTCAAATAGCTGCCGACCCGATCAGATAAATAATTTGCAACGGCTTGCTGCTTGGTGCTAGCTGCTTTTAGAAGTTGGGTGTTGGCAGAGGTTACCAAAAAGAAGTTCGTGACCACAAGTGGCACCAACGAAACAAGCAGAAAATATACAAGAATTTTTGACGATAATTTCAGTTTTAGCATTTTTTGGTTGCTGTATCCCACCTTATGCATACAACCACTAAAGGTTGACACTTGGTTATATCTCTTATTATGCTAATGCTAATGGCTCCAGAAAACAACAGTGATGCCAGTCAACCTATAGTTCAAGGTAATAGCAGCACCAATCCTACCGTCCCCCCTACAGGGGTTTCACCTCCGGAAATAATACAACCCCAGGTCATTGTTCCTGACAGCCCAATTCCGCAAGCACAGCCTAATCTAGGTAATCCTGTTATGAGCTCTCCTCCAACTCCGTTACCCGAACAACCAACTCCTTCCTCGCCCCCGATTACGCCACAGGTTTCTATGCCCGCCTCACCTGTGCCGCCAGCGGTTCCACCTGTAACCAAACCAGGACTGCTCAAAAAGATACTAGGCCATAAGAAGCTTATAGCTATGCTTTGTCTTATATTATTGTTCGGTGGTGCAGTCGCAGGAGCTTATTTCTTTGGTAAAAGCCATGAAAAAATAATAATTCAAGCACCGCCGCCGCAGCCTATTAGCCTTCCTCCGCAAGCGGTTATTGTGACGAACTGCCAGCCAGGCCGAGGTAAACAATACATATTACCAAAGGACATACCGTTTGGTCCCGTTTATGACGTAGTCAATAATAAAGTTATTGCTGTTGAGTATAATTTCAAAGCGTCAGATTTATTCGTGAATGGTAATAGGCTGTCCGATACACTAATACCTTTTTTCAAGGGCAACTACAAGACTGAGTTTTTTGTAATAACTCCCGGTGCACTTCAAGCTGGCCAGAGCCAGGCTGATACTCCCGTTAATGTAGCAATTTTCGTAGTATCCAAAGACGACGTAAACAAAATTTCGTGTGAAGGTACTCCTTGATTCGGTCCTGCCATTATGGATCCAATACAAAAATTACCATCATCAGAAAATGAACCACAGCCTGCACCGAGCAGCCCGGTTCCAGTAGAAAATACTCCCCCCGCAGACGTGAATGCGATAACTCCCACTTCTCCCGAACAGCCGC
>CAZPPF010000054.1:0-4044 GCA_964588395.1 uncultured Candidatus Saccharibacteria bacterium
AAGAGACTCGGGTAGAAAGCTAAAAGCCCACCAAAGGTGAGCTTCAAAATGGTGAACTATGTGAAGTCGAAATTGAACGCAATCTGTACTGAACTACTAGAAGTATACAGCTACATGAGAGCAATAACAGTAGCAGAATACATCCCTGCTTAGAGTAGAACTATATAAGTTATTGAATCTGTCTAAGCAATTCCTGGTATGTATCTATCGGGCTTCCTTCTTTAATTTGAATATGTATTTGATTAGGACGATTAGGTAACGCAGCTTCCATGTGTTCATAGAGCTGTGTAATTCTCGGAGTGTCATCATTCGTCAATGGCGGCAAGCCAGCTTCGCCCCAAGTGCCACGATTTAATAATCTTTGGATTGCGTGGTCTTTATGGGTAGCTAAATAAAACTCATGAAACACCGCACCACCATTCGTAGCAATTTGTTCTAACTCTGCAACTTCCTCTGCGTTTGTAACGAGATAAGGCACGATAACATCATGGCCTAATTTGATTGCAACTCTTAGCATGTCTTTTGTTAATGCAAAAACGAGGTCACGTGCTTCGTCTTCATGGTCCAGCCAGTCGCCAATATTAATTATGAGCTGGTCGCCCTCAATAACCATTGCAAGTGGATGATTATCTACATACATACGTGCGATAGTTGTTTTACCTGAGCCAGCAAAACCATTTAACAAGATTACTTTTGGATTATTCATTACATTATAGTAACAGATACAAGTACTGCTATTACGATGAATCAGGGTTTAGTAGGACTACTGTTCCGAGCTGGGTGACGATGATTCTAATGGCGGTAACTTAATAGAACCATCGAGTAGTCCCTTCAGATACGGCTTGAAGCGTACTGGGATGGTTTCATCCCTTTGTTCTTCGGGGACATGCACCAATGTCCAGCCTTCATCCATCACTTTTTCGCCTAAATATGCGAAATCTTCTTCGATAGCTTGCCAGACATTATCAAATATCATTCGTACATCTACAGGGTTATCTGGGTCGTGTTTCTCATTACGCCTATCTCCACTATGTAGAGCATTTCGATGTGAGGCTAGCATATTCTGCCATAGCTTGCGGTCCGTTCTAGCTACATCCACAAACTCCGAGGCGTTCGGATGTTCTTCAACAAATTTCTTAGCACCCTTTTCAAACTTCTTATCATCCTGGAATATAAAACCTATCTCAAAACCAAGCTCCTTCATAAATAGCTGGAAACGATCCTTATATGCCCACCAAATCGAATTATAGAAGGCTACGTATTCTGCCTGCTGGTCAAATGTCGGAAGCTGATGAAAGCTCTTAGTATCTTCGATTCGACGCAAGTGAATACAGGCAATCTCTAACTGTTCAACGATCCTATCAAAGCGAAAATCTATCTCATCGCTATTTGGTAGTTGTATGTACTTTAGGATGTCTTTAATCTGAATCCACACACGAGGTACAAAAAGCTCCTCAGTGCCAAAGTTAGAAGCTAGCTTAAGCGTAAAACCAGGCGGCAGATTGCCCGTGTACATTTTACCCTTCGGGCTGTTTTGCTTCTGTCGCTTTGGTTTAGTTCGCTTTTTCTTAGACATAGTCACCATTATATTATCTGACCCCAAATTACTTAAAAAATAGCATACGCAACTGGTTAAGCTACCAGACTGTCAGAAAACTCATCATCAGCTTATTCCGATTGCTTTTAGCTGTTTCCATTTTTTCGGCGAACACAGATTCGTGATTTAGGTAGAAGTAATATGTCTGACGACTTATTCCTGCATATCTACAAGCGTCCTTAATATTAGAGTTGGTTTGTATTGCAGCTATTAGCTTAGTCATGACTTTAGCGTCTACTTTTAATGGTCTGCCTACGGCATTTTTCACAGTCATAAAAACTCCTGTATATTCTTACATTCCTACTAATAATTATGACAGGTGGGCATTTTCTCAACTTCCATACATAAACCCATCCTAGACGATCCTAGAGCGTCACAGAGGGTATTCCTGTTCATGCCTTACATCGAGTATATGACTTGCGACAGTACATATATTATTTTCAGATATAATACGGTACTAACGGTATTTTATGCCGCAATTAATTTGCTTTTTGTTAAACATAAGCGTATAATTATAGGCAGAGTAATCGTTGGGGTTCTCTCCTAGTCGCCACGCTATCATGTCTCATGAAAGTGTATGACCCAGCAGATGTAGCTAAGACCGTGGTTTTACTAAGACCACACAAGTAATTACAAATTAACTTGCTCTTCGTTTGGCGACTAAGACATCCAACGAAAGGGACAGAAGTGTCCAAAATATTAACTGTACCTGCTGAGCAGCAGGTTATTTCCGTTAAGGAAGCACGGAAACTTTTAGGACAAAAAGCAAAAACACTAACCAACAAAGAACTCGAAATACTTATCCAAGAAACAGAAACAGTGGTGAGACTCTCTATACGAACTTTTATTAGTTCGAAAAACATTAAAAATAGTGGTAATATTGAAGGAGCAACATCACTATGAAAAAAGCAGTCATTTATCTTCGAGTCTCAACAACAAAACAAGTAGAGGGTGCAAGCCTAGACACTCAACAAAAGCTGTGTCAGGACTGGGCTTCACGCAATGATGTTCTGGTTAAGAAAATCTACCATGATGACGGTGTCTCGGCTAAAACCCTAGACCGCCCCGCTATGAAAGAAATGCTTGCATATCTTGAAGAGAACAAGGGACATATACAGTACTTGATTACATACCAAACTGACCGCCTGTCCCGCAATGCAACTGACTTCTTCGCACTTCGTACTCTACTTTTTAAGTTAGGAGTGCAATATAAAAACATCAATTCAGGTATTGAAGATAGTGACAACGAGGAACTAATTCAGAACTTAGAGGCAGTACTTGCCCAGCATGATAATAAGACTAAATCCACTCGTGTTAAGCACAATATGAAGATTCATGCGAAAGAGGGCTATCGCATGAGCAAAGCACCTCTCGGCCTTAAAAACGTGAGAGATGTACTGGATAAGTCCACACTTGCACCAGTAGAGGGTATTGCCGATAAGGTAGCCGATATACTTGAGGCATATTCAACAGGCACACACACCATAGCTAGTCTGATTAAAATGTGCGAAATCATTGGTCTAAAGTCTGCAAAAGGCAAGCCTATGCAGATACAGGCAATCAGCAAAATGTTACGTAACCCAATATATGCAGGGCTTGAAATGAGTAAGCACACAGAGGGTCAACTGATCCCCTCAAAATTCAAAGGGATAATCACTCAAGCAACCTTTCACCGTAACCAAGAGCTCCTGAGAAGCAATAAGAACACGGCTGCTACCTACAAGAAGAACAATCCTGAATTTCCGCTACGACGCTTCATGCTTTGTTCTGAGTGCAATAAACCATTAACAGGTAGTGCTCCAGTTGGTGGCTCTGGTAAGCGTTCTCCACGCTATCACTGCTCAAGATGCCACTTACCCTCCGTGCAATCAGGAGAGCTACATGAACAGTTCCTACACCTGCTTGCGTCATTAAAACCTGATCCAGATATGGAAAAGTTCCTAAAAGAGATAATAGTGCGTGTCTGGCGTGATGAAACAAAAACTCTAGGCAACAAACAGAAGAAGCTTCATAAGGCTTTAGAAGAGCTCACTGAGCGAAGAAACAAGGTTGTTGAAATGCTTGTTGCAGGTCAGATAACAGTAGAAGAAAAGCAAGAGCAAGTTGCGAGGATTAAGGAAGAGTCTGACAATGTACAGAACGATCTAGCCAGTGTAGGGTCACTAGCTGAACTAAAAACTGATGCAATTGATTATGCTATTCGTTTTATGTCGAACGCACCAAGAATATGGAGTAATGCCTCGATAGAACATCAAATCATCTACCAACGTCTAGTATTCCCAGAAGGCATAGAATACGAGCTTGCTACAAATAAATTTCGAACGCCCAAATTAAGTGCTCTTTACACCTTAGCAAACATGAAAAAAGACGCCGAAGCGTCTAATTCGTATGCTATGGTGATCCCAAGGGGAATCGAACCCCTGTTGCCGGGATGAAAACCCGGTGTC
>CAZPPF010000055.1:0-3986 GCA_964588395.1 uncultured Candidatus Saccharibacteria bacterium
TTCGCCTGCGACCAGACGATCACGTGATTGGCATGGATACCGTACAGGAAGGCTCCAGTATCTTTGTGATTAGTAAGTTTGGTTACGGCAAACGTACGAAGGTTGATCAATTTACACCACACGCCCGTGGCGGCGTCGGCATCCGCAGTGCAGTCGTCAACAAGAAAACCGGCAACCTCATAGGCGTTAAAACTCTATCAGCCGAGGACGGGCAAGAAGTAATCATTATCTCCGCCCAAGGCCAAACTATTCGCCTAGGACTAAAAGATATCTCCGCGCTTGGTCGCGCCACCCAAGGCGTGCGCATTATGCGCCTCAACGACGGTGATGAAGTCGTGTCACTTGCGCTTGTAGACAAGAGCGAAGAACCCGAAGAAGACGAAGAACCAGCCACAGAAGCTCCAGCACCTGCCAAAGAAGCCAAATAGCTTCTCGCTCATGCTTGCAAAGTTAGGTTGAATCTCTAGAATGGCTTCATATGGCCGAGATTGAAATGGGTTACTCAAGGAATGATTTTCCGTTTGCTGGCATTTTTGAAGATGTGACGGAAGTAGCTACCCAACAAAGTTTTTCACCAGTTGAAGCCTATGTTTGGTATCAAAAAGAACGTGTCGAACGAGGACTAAACCCCGGCCCCGATTACTGCAGCACGCCAATTACTAATTGTGGTCACGCTCGGCGCGATGATCTTACTTCTTTGGAAACAATTCAGAAAAATACTGAAACAGGACAGCGTATGTTGGCTGAGCTTGCAAGGGAGGGCATTCTGCACGCCAAGAGCGCTATTTTGCCAGCCGATTTAGGATATGTTCCGGGTTGGTCACAAGTTGACTATATGACACTCTGGTTATCGGTCATTGGTGCACCTGATCTGGATTTACAAGAAACCAAATCATAATGCTGGGTTATATGAATCTGCCTTGGCGCAGTCACTAAATAATAGAGAAGTTGACTTAGAATTAATGGGCAACCGTGCTATTTCGGCTGAAGAGCGGGCAGGCGAATATTTTAAATTTGCCGGTGCCTTCACTGACGTGTTTGCGAGGCTTGATAAAGAACCCCACCCAGTTCATCGGATAATTAGTTTACCTGATTCCAAGGAATCACTTGGTTGCCGGACGGAACGTGTCTTTGGTCACACACAAGGTGTTCCCACATACGAAGTTGTAACTGCCGGCCCTATTCGGTCGCCACTCGCCGCCATCGGCGACCTTGCACTTCGTGATGATCTAGAAATTATTGTGAGCTTCGGTGGTTCATCGGTTGAGCTGCTGCCGGATAACGCAATGGCTTTAAAAGAACGACCACACGAAAGAGTGTTGTAGACAAGTCCTTCTCGCTCATGCTTGCGAGACGCAAAAAGCGTAACCATAAAGTTGACCAGTTTAATAAGTTATGTTAGTATAACCGGCGATTTATTATGAGTGATTCTATGGAGATACAACCCAGCACAGTTTACTTTGATGCCTATATGTTTGGTGAAACATTCGGGCAGGATTTTGAATTCTCTGATGGTCTAACTCCCGAAGCCAACAGGATGCTACGTGATATATTTCTATCTACACTAGTATCAACAACAGATGTGGGTGTGGTAATAGGTTCTGGGGCTAAGGAGTATGCAGAGAGAGAAGCTACTGCCAGAGGACTCGAACAAGAGCTCATGGAACCACTTCACTATAGGGCTCCTGTTCCTATTGAGTGCAGTAGAGAGACTGCTTTTATACCTCGAAAAGTTGGTGAAGCTCGGGGAATGTATTTTGCGCGAGTGGTTACCGCTGTAGCGGATTCTGGTGAAAATGAATTAACTATAGGTCTTTTTCAGAGTCTTTCAATGCAACTATTGCTTGAGCAAAAACTAGTGGATAAAGAAGGAAAACTAGTTACAGAAGCAAGATACATGGGTGATAAAGAGGTCAACATTGAATTCTCTGTACTAGAGAGAATTATCGAGGCCGGAGAACTTACCGACTTAAGTCAGCGCGAATTATCTGCGCTCAAAGGACTTTTAGAAGGGGCAAAGAGCTTGCATACCGAAATGCAAGAACTTGCCCAAGAAACGAACGTATACACAGTCCAAGCAGCAATAGCAGAGAGAAAGACCGGCCGCAGGCTTGCCCGTTTTATGAGGAGGGCAGGAGCTATAGCATGTGTAGCTGTTGCGAGTATAACGTTGCCTGCCATCAGTGAGTTGAGACATCGCCCCAGTGACGCTGTTAAAGAAGTTGCTCTAACTGATGTGCGTACCCTTCAAGGAATAGAAGAATTAGAACAGAAAGTTGCGCCAAACACAGACTATGAGCAAATTGCCCAAAACGTCACTGACGGGGTTAAAGATGATTTAACACGACGCCTTAGCAACGAACATTTGAAGGCTGCTGACAAAGACGTATTGAAAGAAATCCTAATAGCCGCAAAAGAAACATCGGTCTATCTTGCATCCATAGGTGATCAGCAAAGCTCCTCACAAGAAAAAATTCTTGAAACAGAAGGTAACCTCTCTGCTATTGAAAAGAAACTCCAACTACCAAATACGGATTGGGATGTTTACCTTATAGTTGGCGGGGTGACAGTAGCGTACTCAGCATTTGCAATTGGATTACTTAGAAATGCTTCAAAAAATGGAGGGAAGCTTGATCCCCTTCGTCGAAAAGTACTTCCCGCCGTTCAGCAAGGATCAATACCCCACTTTTATAGGTATGGTCGGGGAGTTTTAATTCCTACTAGCACAGCTATAAGATCGTACAACGATTCTAATATAGAGGAAGATTCAAACAGAGGAATTTAGCCTAATCTATTGTTCTCAAATCAAAATTCTTCCCAGACATGTATTGACAAATAAGCATAAGTAGTGTACAATCAGCACATAATCAAATAAAATCTAAAGTATAAAAAGGATTAATTTACATGCCACAGACAACTAGCCCAGAACAATATCAAGCCGAAGTTTTAGCAACACAGTTGCCAGATGCTGAGTCATTTGAAAAACAACGCCTACAAGCCTACGGCGAAAAAGATGCAGAGGCTCGCTCAGACATTCTTACTCGTCTTGTTGGTGAGACTATGATTACCGGAGCGGATGGTCAAAAAATAAGCTTGCTTGATGAAGTCCAGGACCTAGCTACATCTAATGACCAAGAACTGCTCGATGAATCGCGCAGCCGAGTAGAGCAAGTTATCGCAACTGCATTGGCCGCAAAAGGTCACGGTCAAGCCAGAAGTCTTCTATACAGCATCAACATGAGCATGGGCGATGGAGAGGTTAATGATGTGCACAAGCACACTATTCTTGACCAGGATGAAGCCGCCGAAGCTCGTGGGCATCGCATAGTTCGGGAAGCACCAAGCGGACCCAAGAATAACCGATCTTCAAAACGGACACCAAACTTAGTTCGTGGTCAAATACGCAGCTAGTTATCAAGCAGCGAATCGCGGGCTAATCTCTCTCTGTAATCTTCTAGAACATCGTCACGTTTTGCCCGTATAGCCTCCTCTAGGCCTTGTCCCAAACGTTCACGGATGCTTTCGGCTGTCTCTGTGCTGTTCGGATCTTCGTCACCAAAGTCTACTCCAGGATTCTGTCTTTTGATTGCGTCTATGGCCTCGGCGTTGGCTACCCGTTCAATATCAACCGCAACTTTACCAAGAGCGCGTTGTAAACGCTCTCTGGCTGCAGCACGTGCTTCAGCAGCGCTGTCTATGGCGCTAAGTGCCACGGGTTCGGCATCTCCTTGGGGTGGTTGAGGGTCAAAAACTCCATTCATACTAGTACGATTATAACATATTTATGCTTGTTTATCTTGGGTGTTTTGTTCTCGCTCATGCTTGCAAAACGATGTATTTAACCTAAAATCAGAACAGATTTTAAGGAGTCGTTATGTCTAAGCATCCCATTGTTCAGGGAAAAGTACCTCTATTACAAGGTCATTCAGCCGATCCTGCAATTGGAAATTTACGCGTTGGTCCAGCTCAAGAGTTTATAACGAAAA
>CAZPPF010000056.1:0-3964 GCA_964588395.1 uncultured Candidatus Saccharibacteria bacterium
CAAGTTTGTAACGGTAGACGAGTTATTAGGGATTGCTCCATATAAATAGGAAATGGTCTGATTGGAGAGGAGGATTCAGACTCTCTGTAGACACTAGCCAAGATTATGTTGATTGCGCTAATATACTGAGATGCGTAAATTAAGTATGAAGGGGCGAAATGGCTGAAACAAAACATGTTATCCAGGTAAAGAATCTTACCAAGTCTTATGGTAATGTTAGTGTACTTAAGGGTATTGACTTGGATATAGAACGTGGAACCATGCTTGCATTGCTCGGCCCAAATGGGGCGGGAAAGACTACCACAGTACGTATTCTCAGCACACTTCTTAACTATGATGATGGTGAAGTGCTTGTCGAAGGCCACAATGTTCGAACTGACGCTGATGAGGTTAAGGCTGTTATAGGCCTGACTGGCCAATCCGCAGCCATCGATGAACTACTTACGGGCAGGGAAAACTTGATCATGATGGGCCGTTTGTATCGTCTAACAAAAGACAGTGCAATTGCTCGTGCTGACGAACTATTAGCTGAATTTGACCTAGTCGATGCTGCGGATCGTACTGCTAAAACGTACTCAGGAGGTATGCGCCGTCGTCTTGATTTGGCAGTGAGTTTGATTGCCTCCCCGCCTATTATCTTTCTGGATGAACCAACTACGGGGCTAGATCCACGGTCTCGTCTGAGTATGTGGGAAATTATCAAAAACCTGATGAAGAAAGGAACCACCATATTGCTGACTACTCAATATCTTGAAGAAGCCGATCAGTTAGCTGATAGCATTGTAGTAATCGACGGTGGCAAAGTTATTGCGAGGGGTACAGCCAAAGAACTTAAAGCTAAGATAGGTAATGATCGGCTGGAATTAACGTTTGCCAGCAAATCGGACCTTACGAAATCAATTTCTCTTCTTGGTAAGAATATTGCCGATTCAGACGATAACGAACTAACTATTGCCGTACTTATTAAGGATTCGAATGTTGATGTACGAGATACGCTTGATTTGCTAGCAAAAGCAGAGATAAAAGTTGCCTCGATGGCTATCCATAAACCAACGCTTGATGATGTCTTTCTGTCCTTGACTGGCAAACAAAAATCTACAGAAGGGAAGGAAGAAAAGTAATGGCCGTAGAACTTGTATTCGAACAAAAACCAAAGGCGTACATGAAGTTGCGTGACTCGTGGCTGATGATTAAACGCTCAAGTACTCACATTATCCGTAACACCGACCAGTTGCTGGGAACTTTCTTTCAACCAATCATGTTTATTTTGCTTTTTGCAGCGGTTTTCGGCCCTTCTATTTCCAAAAACTTACCTCCCGGAACAAGCTACATCAATTTTCTTATGGCCGGTATTATTGTTCAGACGGTAGCATTCGGTTCGACCGTGACAGCAGTATCTGTGTGCAGTGACTTAAAGAATGGTATTGTGGACCGCTTTCGCTCCTTGCCAATGTCAAACCTGGCAGTATTGAATGGCCATGTTGTTTCCGACCTTTTTCGTAACACAATCTCGACTGTAGTTATGCTGCTCGTTGGTTTGCTAATTGGCTTTCGGGCTGAGGCGAGCTTTGTGCAGTGGCTAGAAATTGCGGGTATATTGCTTTTGTTCACATTCGCCTTCTCTTGGTTAATGGTCATTTTGGGTGTTATGGCTAAAAGCATTGAAGCAGTGCAGTGGCTTACATTTGTGATTATCTTTCCACTAACGTTTGCGAGTAGTGCGTTTGTGCCAACGACGGGTATGCCAAAAGGGCTAGAAACCTTTGCTGTAAATCAGCCGATAACCCAAGTTATCTCCGCGGTACGGGCGTTGATACTCGGTACGCCAATAGGAAACCACGCATGGTTAGCGGTCATCTGGAGCCTTGGCATTCTGATCTTTGCAGTACCAGTTGCCTCATATCTATTCCGCCACAAAAACGTCAATTAAGGTTCTATAAATGATTAAAATGGTGGCTTGGGCTAGTTGACGTACTTCGAACTTTCCAAAATGTGGCCAATCCAATTTTCTAAAGAGTTAGACTATTTTTCCTTTAGCTTCAAACATTTGTGCCATATCTGCGTAAATAATTTTAGAGTGAAACACAGCACCCAACCCGATGCTTTCAAGTTTTTTCATTAATATTGGAGACGGGCGGTAGGGATCTAACGGGTCCACTCCAAATTCTTGACGTTGTTTTTCCACGACTAATTGCACATATCCGTGATCCAAATTTTCAGCATCTGTACTAGGTAAATCTTCCCTGAATCTCCAAAATGCCAAGACAGAACCTACATGATATGCCTCTAATTCTTCTCGCAAGCTCTGCATATCTGCTGACTTCTGATTGTGGAGCGGTATTATCGGTTTTGCTTCGATTTGTCTTACATGCGTTAATTCATGAGCTACATCATCAGCGTGAGCGTAGCGTTGTCCATTATGCATTCGCAGCATTAGTGAGGGTCGCATTTTTACAACTACGAAACCTTGCTTGGGTGCTTTCTCAAACGTACCAGTTAAATCATCCATTGCACTAAATAAATGTGCTGACGTGCCAGTCATAGCCTCTGTAAGCTCTGGTATTGTAATAGGGATCTCTGCCTCGTAAGGAAAAAAGGTTAAACCATAAGCTTCAGAGCCAGATAACCCTTCAAGTGGTCTCCATTCAGAAAAGGTTCTGACAGTATTTGCCACTTGTTTTGATGTTTGGACATCAAAACTTCTAGATAGAACTAGTGCATCACCTTCACCAAAAGCAAAGATAGGTAATCGGTCAATGTCATCTTGGCTCTGTGGTATGTCAACACGACCGTTGCTGAAGTTTGCAACGAATGAGTTCTGAAGCTGTTTTCTGAAGTCAACAGCGAGATTACCTAGTGTTTGCGTTACCTCAAGTTGTTTTAGTTTCTCAATAGCATTATCAACAGTTCTGTCTACAAAGGTGTGTCGTTCGTGCTGATCAAAAGGTGTGTAATTCATGTATGTTAAGAGTAAAAATAACATAAAGCACCACTCTTGCATATTGTTAACGCTTGGCTGGGGAGGAGGGATTCGAACCCCCGAATGCCAGGACCAGAACCTGGTGCCTTACCACTTGGCCACTCCCCATGAAACAGGCAGTATTGTACCAATTTATATCTGTTAGTACCAGAGTGCTATACTAAAAGTGTTAAGAGGAGGGAGTTATGATTTATTTCGCGCATCACACGCTCGAACACACATTAAGTATGAACTTAGGAAGGATCCCTTTGGTCATTATTGTGCCAATGACAGGTCTCATTTTAGCGGTGGCTTGGTGGAGAGCTGACCGATGAAAGTTGACCTACAAGCTGATAACAAAACGATAACAGCTCGCGCCAGAGCCAATGTCGGTGGACCAGACGTTGAAGGCACAGCTGAATTTACCGAATATGATGTGGAAGGTTGGAAGTACGTCCATATTCGTTTGGTACTAAAAGGAAAACCAGAAACCTTGAAGGCGGGCAAACACGCGGTGCATATTCACGAAAAAGGTGATTGCGAATGTGATGGTTTTAAATGTGCAGGCGGACATTTTGACCCAGGACCATCTGGTAATTCTGATCCAGATGCTAACCACGGCTTCCACGCTGGCGATTTACCAAGTATTACGGTAGATGACAATGGTGAAGGCGAGCTGGAGACCATTACAACTCGAGTAACGCTTTCTGACGGACCGGTTTCTATCTTGCAACCAGAAGAAGGCACATCGCTGATGGTACACGCCAACATAGATCCCTATGGACCTGGCGAATCGGGTTCAGGCTATAGTGGAGGACCTCGTCTAGCTTGTGGCAAAATCGAAGAAGCCTAGTTCAGGTTTGATTTAGTAAATGTACCGCCACCTTGGTATGTTGCAGTTAGTGTGTATGTGACGCATTTTTTTGTCGTGTTATTACACGTGCTGCCGTCAGCTGCACTGACGTCGTAGGAATATATATTTGCAACTGGTTTGGCAGCAAGAGA
>CAZPPF010000057.1:0-3841 GCA_964588395.1 uncultured Candidatus Saccharibacteria bacterium
TTGCTCTGACGGGTCGAGCGGTATAGGGTTGAGGGGTATTTTTTGTGGTTCCATGGTTATTGCTCTATGTGATAGTCATATATATAGGTTGTAGAGGCTGCGGGGGCGTTGGCAGTTGAAATCGTAAAGTTTGTCCCTGACTTACTGCCAACGTTATATTGAATGGTAGCTCCATTATTACCTTGCGGCGTGAGTACAATACGTGGATTTGGACCGTAATTAGCATTGAATGTGATAGTAGCCAGTACACCAGCTGAGCAGGCCCCAGTACCAGTAGAAATTGTTACGGTACCGGCAACATCATTGCCTGCTAAAACCGTGCTCGGTGAACCACCTGAACAGTTGGCTGCGGCACCGGGAGCTGCGCTGGTTCCTGGGCCAGACCCGTTGCCGGTAATAATATGGCCATTGACAGTCAGCGTACCGTTAATGGTTGCATTTTTGACCGTGAGGTTACCGCCAGAGTCAATTTTAGCCAATACGGCACCCGTGGAGTCCTTGGCTTGCAGTAAGTCACCCACCTGACCCGGTGCACCATTTATGATTACGCCGATGCCATCAACAGAACCACTATTAATCGCTATGCCCGCGGCTACCTGCAAACTTCGCCCCACCGTTAAGCCACCCGCCACCGAGGCATCATTGTTCACAGTTAAGTTTTCACGCGTAGTCAGTGTGCCGGTCTCAATGCCACCGGCCTCGAGTTGTTGGGTATATTCCCCGCCCAGATTGAATACTTTTAAGGTATTACTATTACCAACAATGTATGCGTAGCGACCTTGGACGAATAGCGAGAGGGGACCAGGACCTGATGGAGCTGTACCAAGACTTGCTGGGCTTGAGGGATTACTTATGTCAAAGAACTGTAGGGTGCTGGAAGCGCCATTGGTTACATAAGCATAGCGACCTTGAACGTAGACAGAATTAGGACCGTTATCTGTTGAGACAGTTCCAACACTTGCTGGACTGGCTGGATTGGAGATGTCATAGATCTGTAGAGTTTTGGCATTATTACTCGTTATATAAGCATAGCGACCTTGAACGTAGACAGAATTAGGACCAGCGCCGACAGCAATCGATCCAATATTGGTTGGATTAGACGGATTAGTTACATCAAAGATTTGTAGGGTATTCGAGGTCGAATTAACCACGTATGCAAAGTTGCCCTGGACATAGATAGATAAAGGAAAGTTGTCGGTTGCAGT
This sequence comes from uncultured Candidatus Saccharibacteria bacterium, assembly GCA_964588395.1. Lineage (GTDB taxonomy): Bacteria > Patescibacteriota > Saccharimonadia > Saccharimonadales > CAZPPF01 > CAZPPF01. The sequence goes on from CAZPPF010000057.1 coordinate 1,206, forward strand.
TGTACTGAGATTAACTGGATTTGTTGGATTGGAGATATCAAAGACTGTGAGCTTGTTGGGTCCTACGCTATAAGCATAACGACCCTGGACGTACAGTGATTTAGCGTTAAGCGAAACATCAATATAAAGACCAAGGCTGACTGGGCTAGCTGGATTAGAGATATCATAGACGTCTAACCCTGCATTGGTAAGAATATAAGCATAGCGGCCTTGTACGGAGATAGAAAGTGGAGCTCCAAAAATACCCGTAAGACTCACACTGATGGGATTAGCAGGATTAGAGACGTCATAGATCTGAAGCTTACTGGTGGAAAAATCTGCCACGTAGGCATAGCGACCTTGGATATAGACATTGATAGGCTGAGAATCTGTAGCAGCAGATCCAGTGGCTGAAGATGGTATAGTGCCACTCACGTAAAGCTGCCCGGTTACCGTGCCGATACCACCGACCTGTAACTGCGCTCCAGGAGTGGTTGTACCAATCCCAACGTTAACTGCATCGCTGTTTGTAGCTCCTAAAACTAAACAGTTGCTACAAGAGACTTTTGCGTTATAGCCAAGCGCAGTAGCGTTCGTCAACGCTCCACTTGTGACGTCAGCGTCGCTACCTAGAGCTGTGTTTTTATTTCCAGAAGTGTTGTTGTTTAAAGCTGCGTAACCAAGAGCAACGTTTTTATCACCATGAGAAGCCGATAAAGTGTTTGATCCTATGGCAACGTTTCCAAACCCAACTCCATTGTTTGCCAGAGCAATAGTTCCTAGTGCAATATTTTCCCCGCCCGTGGTGTTTGAAAACAGTGTCGAAGCACCAATTGCTATGTTATCGTTACCTCTGTTTTGATATAAGGTACCGCTTCCAATTGCTACATTCCCACTAGTGTCAACGTTGCTTCTCAGAGCATTTGTTCCAACAGCCACATTATTTCTACCGGTTGTATTAGCAAGTAGAGTATAGGCACCAACTGCTACATTTGAATCGCCTGATGTATCGGACTGAAGAGCGTAAGATCCAAGTGCAGCATTGCTATACGAAGCGGGGGTTACATTAGCAAGCACATTTTGGCCTACCCCAGTATTTCCATAGCTATCTTCAATAACCCCACAACCAGTACAAGATTGGACCATAAGATTACCATTGGCATCAAGCTTAGCCAAAGTTTGACCATTTTCATCTTGTACTCGAAGAAAATCGGCTGATTGACCCGTTATTTTTTGGATAAACAAAGAGGTGCTGTCACTTTTGCCAGATGTTATTAACAACCTTGGATTTGGGTTGTTGCTGGCATTTAATAGTACGGCGAGCGTGTTATTACAATAATCAGCAACACTAAGATCTGGTTTACCATCATTGTTTAAATCAGCAGCGTTAACTGATTGCCCGCAGTAGCTATTTGTAGGTAGACCCTGTTTTGTAGGTGTTGCAAAGGTACCGTCGCCATTGTTTGAAAATATTTGCAGCTGTTGGTAAGAAGAAGCAACAACTATGTCCGGTGAACCATCCAGATTAATATCTGCCGCTGTAAGATCTAACGGAGAGCCAAAAGGGTCGGTGTACTGAGTGGCTGTGCCGAATGTACCGTCGCCATTATTTAACAAGACGGCAATTGACTGACCAGCTTGGCTTGCTGTAATAAGATCCGTGTGATTATCACCATTCAGGTCAACGGTGACAATGTTTTGTGATAATTGGTTTGTTGGGTAGTCAACTTTTGAAGCAAAGGTGCCGTCGCCATTACCAAAGAAAACTGAGATTGTTTGACTACTTTGATTCGTAGCTGCAATATCAGTTATGCTGTCATCATTAAAGTCTCCTACAACCACACCCCATGGCAGAGTTCCGGTCGAATAATTTACAGCTACAGCAAAAGTCCCATCGCCATTATTAAGATAGACAGAAATGCTGCTGTCGATGTAATTTGGCACAACTAAATCTGAGTAACCATCGTTATTAAAATCTGCCGATTTTATGCTCAAAGGATAGGCACCGCTTGGAAAGTCAACTTTGGGAGCAAAGGTGCCGTCACCATTGTTGAGGTAAACAGAGATTGTCCGTGAGTTAGAATTGGCAACCGCCAAATCTTTATAGCCATCCCCATTAAAATCAGCCGCAGTAACAGCTGCAGGGAATGTGCCAGCTGGATAGTCAACTTTGTAAGCAAAGGTGCCGTCACCATTGTTGAGGTAAACTGAAATATTATCGCTCGCGGAATTTGTCATAGCAACATCTGTAGAACCATCGTTATTAAGATCAGCGTTTGTTATGCCGTAAGGATTGGCATCGGCCTTGTAGTTTGCAAGGTCTGAAAATGCCGGTAAATGAGCCAGTCCGAGTTGCAGATCACCATTAGCAGCAAGTCTTGCCACTGTTTGTGCATTTACATCGTTCACCGAAAAAACGTTGGTCGCTGCGGATCCATCAGAGGAAAGTACGATGTCTTGAAGATAGCCCTGCCCAAAGGAGCTACTACTCGTACCTATGTCACTGCCGGGGTTTAGTTGAGGTTGGCCATTTGACGTGAGGAATCGTGCATAATGTATTGCGTAAGCGTTGGCTTCATCGGCATACGCTAGTCGTGGTAAGTTCTGAGCATCGACTACAAGTGAGGCACCTTGGTCAATAAGACCACCTGAGTAAC
>CAZPPF010000058.1:0-3693 GCA_964588395.1 uncultured Candidatus Saccharibacteria bacterium
TTATCAAACACCGGTGCCGCGATCTTCCAAAACGCCTCAGATTCGGCCACGGCTTTTCAGGTGAAGGACCTAGGCGGCACGAGCTTATTCACGGTTGACACTACTAACTCCAAGGTAATTATCGGCACGCTGGAAACAAACACCATTACGCCGTCAGGCGCACTAACCATTGGCTCAACCACCCAGCCATTTACGCTTCAGGGGGATGATACGTCGACGATTACAGCTGATGGAAGTGGCTTTACAACCACTGTGGGCTTTAGTGGTACGCCAGGGGCAAACGTTACGTATAACTTCGATCGCTCTGGGGCAGGCGGCACGTATAGCATCTGTACCACCATTGGAAACTGTGCCGGCACTGGTGGTGGTGTGACTACTCCCGGTGGTACCGCCGGGTTTATTCCAAAATTCTTGGCTGGCGCGTCCATTGGTAACTCAATTATTAGCGAAAACACTGGGGTTATTACCGTCAACGGCGATGAAATTGTCTCGGGAACTGGCGGACTAACGGTGGGAACGGCCAGTAACCTCGGTAAATTGAAGCTGCGCGATGGCAGCAGTGCCTTCTCGGCCAGCTTACAGCCGACGACGCTGACAGCTAGCCGAACTATTACTGTTCCAGATGCCAGCGGTACGCTGGCCGTTAGCGCCAGCGGCAATATTGCGCTCAGTGTAGCCGGGGACATTAGTTTTACCGGGCTCCTGCCAATTGCCAACGGTGGTACCAATGCCAATACTGCCGCCGGCGCTCGCACTAATCTTAGCGCTGCTCAGTCGGGCACCAACAGCGACATTACCGCTACTACTGTGCTCAATACAATTACACCTAACGCTGCGCTTACGGTAGGTGATGTAGGGCAAGACTTTACGCTGCAAGGCACTGCCAACAGTGTCATAACTGCCACAGATAGTGGTTTTACCACTACTTTGGGCTTTGCCACACCAACGGCCGATGTGACGTACTTGCTTCCAACTGCGACCACAGGTACCTATGACATCTGTACGACTGCCGGGAACTGTGCTGGCACAGCTGACACTTTGCAAACGGTCTATAACACCTCTATTGGTGGTTCCACACCGGAAATTAAGCTCGATTCTACCAGGGGTGCAATAGATATCCAGGATGCCAATACTACTATTGGTGCCAATCTTTTGAATGTTCGTGCTTCCAGCGGTGCTGGTCTTGGCCAAATCCTCTTTGGTGTCAGCAACACCGGTGCAGTAAAGCTGCAAAACTCATCTAACTCAACCACAGCCTTCCAGGTCCAAAACTCTGCTGGCAACAACATTGTTACAGTTGATACAACCACCAACGGACAGCTGATCTTGGGTGCGTCAAACGTCTTGTCGGGAACCCTAACCTTTGCTGGGTCTGGTGGTACAAACGTTGTCCAATTACAGGGGCCAAGCAACCCCGCCGCTAACCGTTCTATTAGCCTACCTGATGAAAATGGCACGCTTTGTATTCAGTCGAGCTCTAGTTGTGGGTTTATCTTGGGTTCAGGTACCGCGTTTGTCCAAGGCGGCAACACCTTCAGTGGCACTACGGCCGCTGATTTTGGTACCAATAACAACGGCAATGTAAATATCCGTACCAATGGTTCCACCAAACTGACCGTGTCTACAGCGGGTGATCTAACTTTTGCCAGCGGTGCTGGTAACTTTGACCAGAGTGCTTCAACGGGCACATTCCAGACCGGCAGTGGGGCAGTGACGCTTAATGGGAGTACTACTATAGCTGCCAGCAAAAACCTAACCTTTGCCAGCGGTGCTGGTACTTTTGATCAGTCAGCTAGTTCGGGTACCTTCAAAACCGGAACGGGAGCAATAAGTTTGAACGGCGATACCACCGTTGCGGCGGGCAAAAGTCTAAACCTCGCTTCTGGCGGCGGCGTCTTTACACAAGCCTTTACCGGCACTGGTGATGCTCACACCATTACTGCCAACGGTTTAACTACTGGAACAGCTCTCAAAGTAACAAGCACTAATGATACAGCTGCTAATACCGCCTGGAATGGCTTGCAGTTCAACATGACCAATGCACAGAGTACAACCGCTGTTTCTGGAGCCAATCTCATTGCTGGGGCGAACTTTAACTTTACGCAAAACACTGCCGTGGCCGGCAATAACGAAACGGTGGCCAACTTCTCGATAGCTCAAAATAACAGTTCGAGCACCGATGCCACCGTGGGCAGTATTATCAACATTGCCAATAACGACACAGCTACCGGTAACCAGATTGTGGCGACTGATGGTATCAAGATCAACGGTGCTAATATTACCAATGGCATCAATCTGTCAGGCAGTTTTGGCACCAACTACATTACATCAAGTAACTTTGTTTTGAACGCATCAGGGGCTATTACATCTGGTTCCTACCAAGGCACGGCCATTACAGATCCCTATATCTCAGATTCTTTGACTATAGATAACACCGGTACCGTGGACTGGACGGCGTTGAATAACTATCCAGCAGCTTGTTCTTCTGGCCAAGCCATTACGGCGCTGGGCGACACGGTAACCTGTACTACCTTTGCGCAAGGTACCTTCTTGGCTAAGAACGCCGTTGATACATCTACAGCTGCCGTGACGGCTTCCAACTATCTGTACAGCTTTACCAACAGCAGTTCTGCTGTCGCCAGCGGGGTGCTGAGCCTTAATAACGGCAATAACACTGGTAGCACTTTGTCGGCTACTACCAGTGGTAATCCTGGTGCAGGCAAAGCTGTGCTGTTTGCCGCTAACACCAATGCCAGCCCCACCGGCAACTTGCTTGATCTGCAGTCTGGCTCTAGCCCAACCAGCAAATTTAGTGTGGATGCTTCTGGTAACGTGCTGGCCGCTGGCACATACAATAGCAATACCTTCGATAGTAGTACTTTAACCTTTGGTGGGGCATCGACAGCCAGCATTAGCAGTGCCAGCGGCCAGGCACTCAACCTTACCGGAAATGCTGCCAGCACCTTTGCCACTAGCGCTGGTAACCTGACCATTCAAGCCGGCAGTGGCACGGTAAGCCTGGGGACCAGCACTGACTTAGTTTCTAGCGGGGCTCTATCAATTACAAGCGGTGGTGCCAACAGTTTGAGTTTGGACACCGGTGGAGCGGCTGCCTTAAATGTAGGTACGACCAATGCCAATGCCGTTAGCATTAGCCAGGTTGGGGTAACTACGACCATTAACGGTGGGTTGACCGTAGCCGAGGATGCCAGCTTTACTGGCGTTGGTACGGGACTGGCTGTTACAAATGATGCTACTGTTGGTGGAACATTTGGTGTAACTGGCACAACAACCTTATCGGGCGACTTGTTCGTAAATGGCAATACTACCATCGGTAATGCCTCGTCAGATCGGGCAACAGTCAAGAGCCAAGTACTAAACTTTGCTGGCAATAACTTCTTAAGCTTACAAGGTGCAACTGACAACAGTTTCACTACCACTCTAGCCTTAGTAGACCCCACTGCCAACAATGTCATAACGCTTCCCAATGCTTCTGGCACGGTTGCTGTCAGCGCCAGCGGCAACATTGCTCTGGATAGCGCCGGTAATGTTACTTTCACTGGGTTATTACCGATTGTTAACGGCGGTACCAACGCCAGTACTGCCGGTGGTGCTCGCTTGAATCTAGGTGCGGCGGCCTCAGGTGCCAACAGCGATATTACTTCATTATCTGGTCTTACCACCCCATTGTCG
>CAZPPF010000059.1:0-3674 GCA_964588395.1 uncultured Candidatus Saccharibacteria bacterium
ACCCTGGACCCCCTGCTTGCAAAGCAGGTGCTCTAGCCAACTGAGCTATGCCCCCGGATAAAAACTACCGGTGTATTCTATCTAAAAACTGGGTTTTTCACAAGCAGCTTAAGGAGAACCACGCCAGTACTTTTACGCATGATAATGTCGCATTTGAAACAATTTGTTATACTGTCAATAGTTAAAAGGAAACAAAAACATGCCAATAGAAAACGAATATCCTCAAGGCGAAGAAGCCTTGAATCAACATGAACGATTGATGCACGATTTGTCATTGACAACAATTTCTTTCCGTCGTCATGGTGCCTATGAACGAGGTGACACAGAAGGTAAAGAGCATCTGAAGGGTCAACTGACAACAGAGACCTTCGGCGCCGTTCGGGAAGCTGCCCAGGAGTGGGTAAGCTCATTACCCGAGAGTGTAGACGTCAACATTATTGCCAGCCCCACCTTTATGCCCGCTGAAAGACCTGTGAGCGAGGCCGCCAAGGAACTTCACCCAACAGCCACAACAGCAATTAATCCACGTCGCGCCAGTGTGACAAGTGCACTTTATGCTGACGAATTACGTAATCGTTTTGGCGAAGAGTTCGGGGGGTATTTAGCTACTGATGACCTTTCTGAGCAAGCCCAAGCAGCTCGTAAGGTACTGAACTTACCTGAGCCAGAAAACGCTCGCCGGCTTGACGGGCGTCTAGGAGATATATTTGAGTTTACTACTAAAGACGAGGCGGCTAATATCCCCGCGTTCTTTAAGACTTTAGCTCAATCTGAATATAAGGGAATGCGTCCCGAGTTTTGGCATGACTTCATTAGAGGTAAATTACCCCAAGATCTTAATGACATCTATTTAAAATCAGGTGGTGATAGTGCAGTGAAGAAAGCTTCGATGGCACTTGGTGTCGTTAGCGATGCCATGGACAGTGGGGAGCATCACGAAAAGCAAGTCGACTTATTGGTTAGTCACGAAGAGGTTATCGGTTCTCTCGCATACCAGATTCTGGGATACCTGCGTGACAACAATTTAGTAACAGAAGCGCAGATCGAGCAGTTAGAGGGTAATAAGGTTGGCTACAACCAAGGATTTGATTTGCATATTGATAGTGCTGGCAATATGACAGTAGACATAGCTGGACTGCAAATTAGTGACCTGTCGTTCGAGCAACTCAAAGAGTATGTTGATGGCAAGGTGGTAGCTGAGGATATTGACTGATGTCCAAGCCGACGTATGTTCGGGGATATGAAGTTAAAAGCGTTTCACCACTTCCTCATTACTTTGAAGAAATTTATGGCCATAATTCAGGGATCGCTAAAATCGGTCCTCGGGGTGACAATAACTACTTTTGGTACTCAAAAGATGAAAATGGCGCTGCTTATTACGAGATAAGTGAGCAAAAAAAGTCAGCAGAGTCTACCTATGAGTTCTTCAAGAACTCAAAAAACCGTACAAGCTATCTAAGAAATGCGGCGGATGTTATTGAAAGGTCGAAAAAACTGGTAAATCAGTTTCAAACTTTTAACTTGCCCGAAACATCAACCACAGAGCTAGTTAAGTTTCAAAAAAGCGCCTTCCTTTTAGATGCCGACATATTCTCCTGTTACCTTATTAGCCAGCCGTACCGCATGCAGATGCTCGAAGAAAAGGTCCGCTGGGAGTTAAAGAAACGGGTCGCTGTTTCTAGGATAGATTTATACTTAGCACGACTAACTGCACCCGGTGAACTTACCATGACCCTTGAGGAAGAACGTGATTGGGCAAAGCTATTGTTAGATGGCCAAAAATACGACTTTGCAGAGATGGAACCCAAAATTCTGCGTCACTACGATACCTATAAATCATTGACTCTAGGTGATGGCCAATGGGAACTTAACCCGGAAATAGAGATTAAACGATACAAAGAGGATGTTATAAAGGATACATCTCGGCTCAAGGCCCGTATTCAGGAGATCGATCAATACACAGCTATGACTTTGCGTGAGCGCAAGATGCTTATCAAGGAGTTATACCTCGAGAGTGATACGGTCGAACTAATTGATTTCTTGGCCCAGGTCGCACACACTCGCTATGCCATGCGTACGGAAGGTTTTATACCAATAATATACGTGGCCGGTGAAGTCGTTGTGGAATTTTCGGCACGCATCGGATACGACAACTTCAAGGACTACGGTTTTATGAATATTGATGAATTCTGGAAACTAATTGCAAACCCCAAAAGCATCGTGCCATTAGCCGAAATCAAAAAGCGTCGTGGCGAGCATGACGAGTATATGGTCAGAATAAATGAAGGGGTGGTTGAGTGGATTTATGGTGAAGCGGCCGGTAAGTTATTGCGTAAACTTGTTCCAACAGTTGACCACTCGAAGATTATTGAACTTTCTGGCATTGTTGCCCAACAAGGCAAGCTAGAGGCAACTGTTACTGTTTACAACTGGGGCGATGATCTAGGCCACGCTATCGAAACTATCCGCAAACACCCTATATTAGTCGCTGGCCAGACTCGACCAGCCATGATGCCACTTATACGAGAGTCAAAGGGCATTGTGACTGACGAAGGGGGCGTAACATCTCACGCCGCAATTGTTGCCAGGGAATTAAAAATTCCAACAGTTATTAATACCCAGAATGCGACTAAAGTTTTCAAGACTGGCGATAGGGTTATTCTAGATGCTGACCATGGAATAATTCAGAAAGTAGAGACATGAGTAAATATGTCCGGTACTTTACAGAACTTTCTTACAAAGACATTGCTCAATTTGGCGGTAAAAGCTGTTCCTTAGGTGAGCTGCTGCAGGCAGGCATTCAGGTACCAAACGGCTTTGCGATTAGCGCCGAAGCGCATAAAGAGTTTGGCAATAAGCCATTCTCTCAGGAATTTGAAGAAGAGATTCAAGCAGCTTACAGGAATTTAGGACTTAAGCGCGTTGCCGTACGATCCTCGGCATTGGCCGAAGATTCATCAAAAGCCTCTTGGGCAGGCCAGCTGGAGACCTACCTAAACGTCGAGCTAAACAACATAGAAGACAAGATCAGAAAATGCTGGAAATCCATTACCACCACCCACGCTGTTTCATATGCAATCGGTAAGAGCTTCAAGCAAGAAGACCTTTTAGTTGGTGTAGCGGTACAACATATGATTGAAAGCGAGGTTGCGGGTGTAATATTCACCGCCGACCCAATCGAGCACAATGCTTCAAATATAATTATAGAGGCTTTGTTTGGCTTGGGTGAAATGTTGGTGCAAGGTCTGGTGACACCTGACCGTTTTATTGTTGACCACAAATCTTGTGAAGTGATAGATTTCAATATCGCCATCAAAGATCAGCAAATGGTTTACAAAAACGGTGCGAATGTTATACGGTCTGTTCCAGATAAAATTGCAGATAAAGCAACTCTACGCGAGACCCAAGTTGTTGACCTTGCTCGACTTGGCCTTAAGATCGAGGAGCATTACAAACGTCCCCAGGATATTGAATGGGCGTTGGTGGATAATAACTTTTACGTAGTACAGTCTCGACCCATAACAACGCTTTAGCGCCTAACAATACCCATCATAAATTACATTTGAAAGGCAAAGCCCACATTATGCCCAAAAGTCTTATCTGCTCTGCCTGATGTGGGAAGTTAATAGGTACCAAACTGTAGCAAGTTCTACATCAGAATTGGCTTGACCACC
>CAZPPF010000060.1:0-3619 GCA_964588395.1 uncultured Candidatus Saccharibacteria bacterium
CGTGCAGCTCCTGCATCCACGGCGGGGAATTGTCTAAACCACTTTCCCAGGGATGGATAAGCAAAACCAAACCCTCATTGTGGGGATCACGGTCCTGATATAGCCATTGGTGGTAAGCCAGTAAAGCAGGATAAACTTGCTTATACCAACTACGGCGCTCGGCCTTTTTCAGGCGGTCGCCAATCCGTACGATGGCTTCAGCCAGCACCGGTGGCTGGGTAATGCCACTTGTCGACACATCATCCGGCGAGTACGGATTAGCCCAACTACGCCAAATGTCACTATAACGGCGGAGACGGCCCTGTCTGGACAAGATCATATTGGGTAACATGCCATTATGCCACTGACCACGTAAAATACTGAGAATTTCGGTCTGGGCTCGTTTGATGTCCAAATGTCGCAGCCCAATCGCAATAAAGCAGCTGTCCCATAACCACTGGTGCGGGTAAAGTTCCGGCGCTGGTACGGTGTACGTACCCTTATCGTTCATTTGCAAGACCGCAGTGGCTTGCTCCATCAAATCAACTGGCACGGGATAATCGTTCTCAGTGCCCTCATCGTCCATACCGACAGTATAACGTAAATGCTACTGCTTGCACTTGGTTTATAACATACATACTGTATAGCTATGGCAGAAAGCTTTGTCCACCCGGGCGCGATTGGTATTCACGAACATTTCCGTGAGCCAAGCCCAGCGCATAAGGCGGAGACATTTTCAAGTGGAACCAGGGCAGCAGTGCTCGGTGGTTTTGTTATGACGAGTGATATGCCCAATACACCTAAATATGAAACCTGGACCGAAGAACGGCTTGAAGAAAAACACGGAATTATTAATGAAACTGCTTATCACTTTGCAACAGCTCATACTGGTTCTCAGCCGGAATCGGATAACGTTGGGCAATTACAAGCAATGTCAGCAATATCGCTACTTTATAAGATCTACGCAGCAGCGACACAGGGCACGCATCGCGATTACGAAGCAAGTGAATTTAGTGAAAATATTGGTGAGTGGCATAAACATGCTCCAAATAAACCCATTGGCTTACACGCAGGCAAAGAAAACCTAGAGGATTTTATTGGCTACATTGCCCGCGATCTAGGGCATCCAATGATTGTCCATCATGTAAACCATCCTTCTCAAGTTCGTTTAGTCCAAGCAGCTAAAGCCGATGATCTACCCGTTTTTAGTGCGGTATGTATGCACCACATCCTTAAGTGCTCACACGATGAATTGGGCGAGGGCTGGTTTGCTCGCATGCAACCCCCGCTAGCGGAGCAATCTGATGCTGAAGAGCTGTTACGGCTGTTGGCAGACGGGCTGATTGACGTAGTAGAAACTGATCATGCACCACATGCCAAAGCCATGAAATGGAAAGCCGAAGATGAAAATCCACAAGCTATCCATGATCCCGAACATACGACATGCTTTGGTGTGCCGGGTATTGAGTGGGCGCTACCGCTCCTATTCTATTTAGAAAAAAGAGGTTTTATTACGATGGAACGTATCATTGATGCTTCCTCAACGAAACCACTCGAATTACTAGGCCTTCGACGTAATCCAAAAACTCATGTGGTATGGGATATGGAAGAATATCGTATTGATGAAACGGATATACAAACTGGAGCTAGGTGGTCACCATTTGCGGGAAAGCTTGCGGTTGGACGAGTAAAAGAGATGGTAATCGCCGGTCAAAACGTCGTAGACAACTATAAACACTTCAATCGGAAGCCCAAGGCAGTAACTGAACGTGGTACCGTAATTTAAGGTTTACTTTGGTAGATGATTTTTTCAAAAATTGATGGCCCCTCTTCTTTTAATGCTGTGGCTATCTGAACTGCTTTGGCCCCAGCGTCCAAATAGTCTTGCGCATCATTAGCTGAGGCAATTCCCCCACAACCAATAATATGAATGTGTTCTGGCAAAAGTTGATGTAGCTGTTGAACAACACCCAGACTGATTGGCTTAAGGGCTCTACCCGCCATTCCGGCGAGTGTGTTGTCTGGCCATTGATTACCTCTGGCTCCATAGGTAACTGCTGCGTTGGGATAACTATTAGTTGCAGTCACAATTTGAACCACACCCGACTCGGTAATCACGCCTGCAACTTCTTGAAGGATATCTGGTGGCAGGGGTGATATTTTGGCGGCGACTTTAATACTTCGCGGTTTTGCAACCACACGCTCCAAAACAGCCCTTACAAGAGAGGCATGATAAGACACAATCCGTTCCTGATGATTTTCCTCCCATACATTTGGACAACCGAAATTTAACTCCGCAACATCTACTCCTGAATCTTCCGCAAAACTAACTAATTCTGGCCATTCGTCAATGCCAAACCCAATTAGGTTGGCGACAAGTGGTTTGCCGGCTGCGTGGGCCGTCTCGACGATTTTTGGCAGATTGGTTCTGAAATAGGGAAAGCCGCCGTTTGGCATGCCATATGAATTTAGTGAAAAGAAACGTTCTTTGTGCAACCAGTAACCTGGTCCTGGGTTGGCTCCCCGTGGCTCTATCGAAATTGATCCCGCTACCAAGCCACCCGCTGCCGACTCTGCTAGCATCTCCATATCTTCGAGAGTTTTGCTGTTAATGTAGGCACCGTTTAAGAGCGGATTGCTAAACTCTATCCCTTCAATCTCAACTGGTGAATCTAGATGCTGCATAGTTATAAAAACTCTGTCACTGGGATGGCGGTTTGCCACAACGATTCAAAAATGGAACGCTGTGTGTCAACAAAATGAGTGTTTTCAATCTCAAAGCCGTTGATGGTTATGTTTTTAAGATACACATGGGCATAAATATTGTCATACATCACCGTATCGCCTTTAATCGGCACTCGTTTACTGTCGAGCACACGTATGTCCTGGACCCTGGTCCTCGAGATCGGTGAATTAGGATAAGAGTACAGTTGAATTGATTTGAGCGTATCGGCATTCATATTAATGAGGACACGCTCTTGAATACCACGTTGGCGGGTTTCGGCTACAAACTTTTCGTAATATTTCATACCGACATAACGACGACGGCTCCAGTCGCTATAGACGTACACAATGTCTCTCGCTTTCAAGGAGTTCCAAAATAGCTGACGTGCACCTGAGCGATTGCGGTAATAACGCAGGATCGTCATATCAGATAAGTGTTGTGCGGGCGTCTTTGCTAGATCTTTTTCCAGCACCTGCAAGTCAGCTGTGACCTTTTTGAGGCGCAACAACTGTTCGTCTAAACCATGGGTGATAATCCCAAGTGAATAAGGCCTAATACGCTTAAAGGTATCATCAATAATCTCTTCAGCAATACCGAGTTCGTAGAGTTTTTCCAGATTTTCATAAACGGAACTGCGCGGAATGTGCGTTAGTTTCACAATTTCTTGAATGCGTAATTCGCGGTGGCGGACAAGCAACACATAAATTTTAGCTTGCGTTTTGGAAAGGCCAATCTTCTCAAGCTCTCTTTGAATTTGTCCAAAGGCCTGTTCTTTTTCGCCGCTGACGACTACCCTCGTCGCCAAATTTACAGCCTCATTATCCGACAACATACTCGCCAGTATATCAACTTTACAGGACGGAGAAAAAAGGTTATGGCTAGTTTATCGGAGCATGGTGCTGAGGTTATTTCATT
>CAZPPF010000061.1:0-3492 GCA_964588395.1 uncultured Candidatus Saccharibacteria bacterium
GGACAACGTCATTTTCGTTGGTAGCTATAATCAAACGCCTTATTGGCAGACCCATGCGCCGGGCAATGTGGCCAGCCAAAACATTGCCAAAGTTGCCCGTCGGCACCACCACGTCAATAGATTCGCCAATCCGTTCTGTCACCTGAAAGTAGCCAGAAAAATAGTAAGGCACTTGCGCCAAAATACGTCCGATGTTAATTGAGTTGACGGCGCCAAGCTTGTTGAACTCCGGATCACCCATTATGGCTTTAGCCAAATCTTGGCAGTCGTCAAACCGCCCATTAACACTTACATTAGTGACATTGTCGCCGCTAAGATTTGCCATTTGGGCTTGCTGGAAGACACTCATCCCTTCTTGCGGGCTCAACATGACAATTGAAAGACGCCCCAGACCTTTGACTGCCGCTTCGGCAGCCGAACCGGTGTCACCCGATGTAGCCCCTAACAGTTCTAGACTGCCATTTTGCTGCCCTAAAACCCAGTCGAGTTCGCGAGCTAATGGTTGCATTGCCATATCTTTAAAAGCGGCAGTCGGGCCGCCAGATAAGTCCTGGATGTAGATATTGCGATCACCGACTCGTTGGACGGGCACAGTATTGCCATCTTCAGCTTCCGGGAAATTAACCGGGCTATACGCATCCGCCGCAAGATCATAGACAACGTCCGTTGGAATATCTTTGCTAATAAGCATATTTTTAAGCGAGGCAGCAAGAAGTGGATAGGTTAAGTGGGACATTAGATGCAGTTGAGCGTCGCTCACCTGCGGAAATTCAAGCGGCACATACAAGCCACCGTCTGGTGCCAGCCCTTCGACAATTGCCGAAGGATAATCAGTTATTGTTTGCGAGGAGTCCCGCGTACTTACCAGCTCACTCATAATTAGGGCTGACTATAGTAGCTTAGCGGCAAATTGCAAGCATAACTGATTTAAGCGTCTACGAAGCAATGTAAGCATTGCCACTAAAGGCTAGGTTGAGGTCCCGAATGGAAGCAGTGTTGCTGCTGAAGGCGTCTGCAGACATAGAAACCTGGATATGGTATTGCACTATATTGCCGGCACCAAGGGCTGGAATATTGAGTTGCACACCGCCGTGGGTTGCTCCCGCAACGAGCGATGCAACCGAGACTGATTGTGCCGTTCCCCCAGAAACAGGCGTAAAAACCACAAATACTTTGTTAAGGTCTATGTCACCTGTTGTGGTAGGGGCATTTATTATCATTGCTTGTAAGCTTAGCGGCGCACTGCCGTTATTTTTAAACCACAGTGGTTTGCCGTTTGTCTCCGTCGGCATTGCTGGACCGCCTGGAATGAGACCGGTAAACGCAAAGCCGGGTTGTGTGTTCGCATAGTTTCCACCGTCGATGCTCAATTGGAGTGAAGCTGTTGCGCTATCGATGGTATTGCCTGCGAGTATAGCCTGTTGACTTTGTAGTGCAGCAAAGGTTATGCCGCCAACAATCGCACTTACGCCCATTGCCGCCACAATATTACGCAACCAGGGCTTTACGCGCTCAAAGTTAGTCATTTGTTTGTCTCCCGTTTATATAGTGGTCTCATACTGCCAATCAACCCTACTAAACGCAAGCATTTTAATAATCTTAATTACAACAATTAATGCACAACTGACTTCTTGAAGCTGTTATTTATGTGCATATATTGCTAATAACTAGCTGAGAAATATGTTCGAGCAGTATAATTTCATGAACTGGTAATTCTTTGCAGTTTAGGTGGCCAAATGACTAACGAGGTCGGCAATTTTTACCCGGTTTTGTTTGGTCGTATCACGATCTCGCACCGTCAAGGTTTGGTCTTCAAGAGTCTGGAAATCAACCACAATACAGTGTGGCGTACCAATTTCATCCTGTCGGCGGTAGCGTTTGCCAATATTACCGTTATCATCCCACATTACATTGCCGTAGGCTTGCTTTAACGTGCTATAAACTTCCCTGGCCTTCTCGACCAGTTCGGGCTTATTTTTCAACAATGGCGAGACCGCGGCACGGTATGGTGCTAGTTCTGGTTTGAGTTTTAAAACAATCCGGGTTTCGCCGTTAATTTCTTCTTCGTGGTACGCATCAACCAAAACAGTAAGCAGCATACGACCGACACCGACTGATGACTCAATCACATAAGGAATAAAGCGCTCCTTGGATTCCTCGTCAAAATATTGCAGATCCTTGCCACTAACACGCATGTGGTTGCCTAGGTCAAAGTCAGTGCGGTTATGCGTACCCCATAGTTCCTTAAAACCTTGTGGGAATTTAAAGTAAATGTCGTGGGCGGCCGCGGCGTAATGGGCACGTTCGTCATCGCCGTGTTCATGCCATTGTAGGTTTTTTTCGTCAATTCCCAGCCGCTCAATCAAGAATTTCCAAGCAAACTGACGCCAGTCTTCATAAACGGTTTTTTGGTCATTGGGTCGGATGAAGTATTGCATTTCCATCTGTTCCAGCTCGCGTACCCGAAAAATAAAGTCACGCGGCGAAATTTCATTGCGGAACGCTTTGCCGATCTGAGCAATACCAAACGGCAGTTTAGCGCGCATAGTTTCACGGACGTTTTCATAGTTTGTAAAAATTGAACCAGCTGTTTCTGGACGCAAATATGCAATCGAGCTGTCATCCTCAATTGGCCCAACCCAGGTCTTCATCATCATGTTGTAATAACGCGGAGCTGTTAGGGTTTTCTTACCACAAACAGGACAAGCCTTGTCTTTAAGTAATTCAGTGAGCTCCTTAAGGTCGGTGGAGTCTGTTCCCGCTAGATGGTCTGCCCGGTGTCGTGCACCACAATTTTTGCAGTCCACCAGGGGGTCAGTAAAGCCAGCAACGTGTCCACTGGCTTCCCAAAGCTTGGGATTTTGGATAATAGCTCCGTCGACACCAAAAATATTGTCGCGCTCGCCGACCATCGCTTTCCACCACAGTTGCTTGAGATTGTTCGCAAGTTCTACACCTAAGGGACCATAATCCCAGAAACCGGCCAAACCGCCATAGATTTCACTTGCCTGAAAAACGAACCCACGTCGCTTACAGAGGCTAACAATGTCGTCCATCTTTACATCACTCATCTTGGGGATTATACGGCAAGAGTTACCGTAGGACTATACCCGTATGTACTGAGGCAGCATGGTCTCCACCAAACCCAAGCACGGGGCGACCAGTTTTTTGATACCCTGTACCTGGTTTAGGAGTGCCATCGCCTGGTCACTAAACGCCAAGCGTAACAGCTTGATATGCGCAGCCTCATACCTACCACCAACTTCAGGTTCAAACGCCATACTTTCCAAGGAAAAGGTGAAGTGGACGTGTGGATCTAGTACTTTGCCCGTGGTATCTGTACGCAAATTCGGTTGATGCCCTGCCAAGCGTAGCAGTTGCGCCTCAAACCAAAGTTTGATTAAATCCGCCGTCATAATGTTTTCGTCTAGGGCTTCGAGACCTGCTTGTAGCATTTCAAAATAGTCCACCTCGGTCTGGTCTTCGGTGGCA
>CAZPPF010000062.1:0-3309 GCA_964588395.1 uncultured Candidatus Saccharibacteria bacterium
GATCATTCGGAGCAAAATCCAAACTTTCAGTGAACTGAAAAGTCTTACAGTGCTTCACGCTTTCTAATTTGTTGATGTTGATAATGACATTGTTGTTCGCTTTAAGCGTAGCAAGGCCCTGCGGCTCGCATCCCCAACGCATTAAACAGGTAGCAGTCGCCGTCCCAACTTGGATTTCAGACTTGAGTTTCTTTGGCTTTGCTTGGGCTGCAACTGATTGTGTACTCAATACAAGGACTGTAAGAGCAAGAATGACAAATTCGGTCAATTTACGGAACATATAACAACCTCGCTAACAATAGTACAAATTATACTACTTTAAATTGTTTTTGTCAAACAATTATAGCTTGGTTAAGGCTATGTTTTGATGGACTGTCTGAGCTTTGTAAACAGTTACTTTTACTGACTTTGATGCGTATCCATCTGCGGAAACAGCTATTGTATAGGTTCCTCTGAAACCGTCAATAACATCGAAGTCGCCAAATGCATTAGCATATGTGATATCGGGTTGATTGCGTACGGTAACTTTTACTTTCGCTGAAGGGATTGGATTGCCGGTTACGTCAGTAACTTTGCCGCGTATCAAACCAAAAGCTTCGACATTACTAGAGATAGTGGTTGTTGCGTACAGAGTAACTCCGTTGGCACTTGTTGACGCCGATGAAACATTACCACTGCTATCGATGGCCTTAAGGTAGTACCCGTATTTGGTAATTGATTGTAGACCACTAAAAGATGTGCTTGAACCAGTTGGATCGTTAACTGTGGCAAGCAGTTTGTTAGAACTAGCAGAATAAATTTCGAAACCTTTCATAGTAGAGTCACTACTGATTGGAGACCACGTAAGGTTAAGTGTACCGTCAATACTGCCGGTTTGAACACTCAAGTTTTGCGGTGTGGACGGAGCAACTTTATCTTGGTTTGCGACATTGACATATGTCGAGGAAGCACTTTGGTTTCCCGCCGCATCGGAGACTCGTACGTTTACAGTGTGGGTACCATCACCAACTGTAGATGAATCCCAGCTGTAGTTATATGTTGAAGTACTGGAGGGCGTTGTTATTGTCTTCTTAATCACACTATCAATATCGAAAGTAACCTGCGTAATTCCCGCATTATCTGTGGCCTTCGCACTAATTGCTACAGATCCTTTCACAAGAGGAGCGGCGCCACTTGGATCTTGGGTTGGTTTTACGAGAGTAAGGTCTGGTGCCCTTTGGTCTTTCGTATTAGCAGGGTCAGTGCTTGTTGTAATTGACGCAGTATTTGATTTAGAAAAGTTACCAGTAGTGTCGACAAACTGTACATAATAGGAATAGGCACTATTAGGGCTCAAGCCATCGTCTGCAAAGTAGTACGCGTTCCCCGGTAATGTGGCAATTTTACTATTATTTCTATAAATGTCCGTTTCTTTTACGGATGCATTGTCTTGTGAAGGAGTCCATTGTAATACGAGGGAATTAGCATACACTGATCCAGATTTAATGTTCAGATTTGTAATAGTTGACGGCGGCTGAGTATCGGTGAAAACATTAATATACCCGCAACCATCTGAGTGGTTATGGCTCAAGGACGCATCCACCGCAGACACTTGATACCTTACATTTGAATTTAACGGCATGGCCGTGTCACTAAATGTTGTAATATTGCCACTGACCACGCCAATCCGGCCACTGTCAGTATCAGTACACTGATTGCTATAGTAAATATCGTAGTGATCAACCTTATAGTTATCGACTGATGCGTCCCAGGTAATGGTTGTGGTTTTAGTGGCAGGGTTAAAAGTAGCCTTAAGATTGTTAGGCGTCGAGGGTCGAATAATATCCGCGTCTGAAAAGGTATTCTGTCCAAAATCAGAGTGCAGTGATTCGTTGCCTGCAGCATCCACAGCCACAATGTAAGCAACGTAGTTTGTCTTGGGAATTAAATCGGCAACTCGATATTGTGGTTTTGCAGCCGCTGGCACAGTGCCAACTTTATTGTAAGTACTGGATCCTCCTTGGGCGACATAAATATCATAATGGTCTACTGAATCAGCTGCCGGATTAGCAGTCCAATAAAGGACAAACGTTGTTGCTGTACAATCTATTGGTTTCGGATTCGAAAGTGGCCCACAATTATAGCTCGATATAGTCGGAGATGGGTCTGTATCGACCCAAGAACTATGAAGTCCGCTTGGTTTTGTCGGCGGTGTAGTATCAGGCGTGAGCGCAAAGCTTGCCGCTAGCAGAATAATGCCAACTAGGGCAAAACTGGTAATAAATAGCGTTGGTTTACTTTGGCGGGTGACGAAGGTTTTTATACGGATAAGAAAAGTTTTTAGTTTTGTACGGTATTTCATTTTTTTACTTTTACGTTTGATAAGCTAACTATATAATCTCCCATCAAAACCTGTCAACTGAAGCGGCAATAACAAGCAAAGTAAAGCGGTTATGGGTGCTGCTTAAGCCAAGCTTGTGTTTCTGCTAACAATTCATGCAGCAAAACATGAGCGTGCTCATGTTGGCGAGCATTAATCTTGCCGGTTTTAATATGCCCGTCAACTTCCGCCACAGCTGCGGCTAAATCATCATTAATAACAAGGGTGAAGAAGTCCCATTCCAAACCAGCCCGATAGACTTTCAAAGCTGTTTCCAAGCGCCGTTGTTTTTCGTCGTGTGGCATGTTGCCCCGGCTATCAAGACGACGCATCCATTCGGCAAAGCTCGGTGGTAGCACCAAGAAGGCGTTAGTGTCTGGTTTAACACTTACAATCGCTTTTAGGTTCAAGTCAACGTTGGTAATGGCAGTTTTACCCAGCTCGTAGGCCTTGGCCAATTCTCGGATACTGATACCAGAAACTTGCTGGTTATGGATAATCTCAGCTTCCAGCAACCGGCCCGCACGCAAGTCTGCCAGGAATTCAGCTTCGGTACGGAACCAATATTCGCGGCCATTCTGTTCCGGTATGCCGTTATTGACACGCGGTTGGCGGGTTGTGTCTGAAGCTAACGGATAGTAATGACCCGTCTGCAGCAGTTCATTAATCAGCGTATCGCGGCCAGTGGCGCTCGTTCCCATTAAAAGTGCGAGCTTAACGTCTCGAAGCACTTCCCGGCCAGCCGGTGCAATGTGATAGTGGGCGAGGACTTCTTTAAATTCTTCCAGATGAACCAGTTGGTTAGCCATGGACTGGTTATATCATGCCGTCCAGATAGCTACAAGCGAGAGCCACCTAGCGGCAATAACTGTGTACAACTCCTTGCAAAACTGCCGCTCAAGGAGTTAGATAAAGTTATCAATTAATTTTAGGGGGAAATCCTCATGCCA
>CAZPPF010000063.1:0-3299 GCA_964588395.1 uncultured Candidatus Saccharibacteria bacterium
AGGCGGTACAATAGGATTATCAATTACGGCTCCAAAGCCTGATGGTTCTAGCATTCGTCTCAGTTTGCTTGGTTGACCGCCCCCGGTAATGTGCGCCACTCCGGTAACCTTGGCTGTCGGCAACGTATCAATGTCGTAGCCACCAGTTAAATGATTAATAAAGCGTGAGTAGATTGTCGATGGCCTTTGGACGAGCCTGCCCAGTGAAACGTCCCCGAGATCGGCTA
This sequence comes from uncultured Candidatus Saccharibacteria bacterium, assembly GCA_964588395.1. GTDB lineage: Bacteria > Patescibacteriota > Saccharimonadia > Saccharimonadales > CAZPPF01 > CAZPPF01. Next base: position 228 of record CAZPPF010000063.1, read on the forward strand.
CCACCACGTCATGCCATTCGAGGCCATAGCGCTCAGCCATGGCTTTTCTGACGTCAGTAATGCCATTTGACCGAAAGCCGGGTTCTACGAGGCCAACGAGTGTGTCTTCGAGTTGGATCTGATGACCAGTCAGTATCCGTTCTTTGTGCGCAATCCATAAGGCTGCTGCTCCCCAATTGTAGTTAAGATTATAGCGATGCTCCTTATAGCCATCAACTCGATCGCCGAGCTCAGCTACCTCCCCATTTACAACGACGACTCCGGCTGCTCTCGCCGCATTGACATAGCCTTGCCCGAGCTGCCGAATAGCATTCTTGACGTATTCAATCGATTTTGGATCTTCAGGATTACCAAGTTGCCGTACATCTAATATAGAGCCAATAGCGATTGATTCGGCTCCGCGCACCACCGTGTCATCACAGACCATAGCAAATAAATCATGGGCGACAACCGAGTGATCATCCAGGCGTTCGGAGACTTCAATCTTCGTGCCAACCCCGTCAAAAGCCATATTAATATAAAGGTTGTCTACGTCTTTAAGTATGGTCCCCGGTATGGCCCGAAACCCTGAAAACGATTCATGAAATTCTTCTAGCATCCCCGGACGATTCTCATGAGTCAGTTTTGATGCCTCGTAAAGCATTCTCGAAACATCATCGCCGAGCTCAATATTGACGTCTTGAATCGGCCCTCGCTGTGTCATTATTCCATTCTAATCACAGCCTGCGTTTTTCCAAAGCATGAGCAAAACCTTGCTTCATCAAAAGCTAACATACTTGGAATTACTTTCTATTATTGTCTTTCTAAAGCTGGTCTAGAGTACTAACAGCTGCAATTGCCGTACCCAAAAAAGCGACCCAGCCTAAGTCACCAAAGGTATCCGCGGTCCGCCTTAGATGGTCTACTTCCAGCTGACTAGCAACCTGATCTTGACAAATACTGCTCTCCTGTTGACCAGTTGATGTCTCTGGCTGCTTCAGGCAGGCTTCAATCCTGTCGGCTTTATCGTTAAAATTGCCGACTTCATGAATCGCATAGGCAGTGCCCACACCAAGTCCAACCGTTAAACCGAGCGCCACAAGAGCTTTAGGTGCAGACATTTTATAATCTCCTATTAAGTCAGAATTTAGCGTACGGTCAAATCTCAAATTATACAAGCAAAAGCAATAAAAAAAATCTTAGCTAAGTAAATCTTCGTTATATTCTTGGTCTTGGTGCGCGAGAGAGGACTTGAACCTCCACGCCTTGCGGCACTTGCCCCTCAGACAAGCGTGTCTACCATTCCACCACTCGCGCTCATTCTACTCTGTTATGGTACGATTTTTTAGGTAAAAACTCAATCATAAAAACAGCTGACCGCAAAATAGTATGAATAGATTTGCAACTTGTCGTAACTCTTCTTACAATAAAGCTATAAACGAACGGAGGAGTCATGTCAGGGATTATCGTAGTGCTGCTGATCGTTGCACTAATCATTGTGGCTAATGGTATCCGCATTATTAACCAGTACGAACGTGGCGTAGTCTTCCGGCTGGGAAAAGTCCAAGGTGGCGTTAAGCAGCCGGGCCTGCGATTGATTATCCCGCTTATCGATCAAATGCGTAAGGTTGCTCTCCGGACAATCACCCTACCGATTGAAACCCAGAAGATCATCACGAAAGATAATGTCTCGATCGATGTGGCCGCCGTAGCTTATTACCAGGTTGTCGATCCTATCAAAGCTATTGTCGAGATTGAAAATGTCGTATCAGCCACCTATCAGATTGCTCAGACCACGGTACGCAATGTTGTCGGTCAAACAACTTTGGATCATGTATTAAGTGAAACCGCCGCCCTTAACGAAAAAGTCAAAGCTATTTTGGACCAAGCCACTGAAAAGTGGGGTATCTACGTCAGCAACGTTGAACTCAAAGATATTCAGTTGCCCGACAGTATGCAACGCGCTATGGCCAAAGAGGCTGAAGCCGAGCGAGAAAAGCGAGCCAAGATCATTGCTGCCGAAGGCGAGCAACTCAGTGCCGCCAAGCTCGGTGAAGCTGCCGATATCATCAATGCCCATCCGATTGCCTTGCAACTGCGTAATTTACAGGTACTCAGTGAGATTGCCGTTGAGAAAAACAGCACCATTATTTTCCCCAGCCAATTCATGGACACCGTCCAAAGTGTCAAAGACTTTATAGCCAAAGAACGCTAACTCCTGCCATTAGACAAGCCTGTAGCTTGGATAAACCCTTTAAATACGGTAAAATACCGAAGTTGTGGCTCTTTAGCTCAGTTGGTAGAGCAGAGGCTTGAAGAGCCTTGTGTCCCCAGTTCGAGTCTGGGAGGAGCCACCAGGAGAATATGAATGATTGATAAAGAAGAATTAACTGAGCGCGAGCGACTCATTAGCCATTATGAAAGTCTGGGCTTAAGTGTTGAGACGGGGTTTGATCAGCCTGGAACCGTCTATGATTCGCACGGCCACGAAAGAACCATACTTTACACCCTAGACGGATCTTTAGTTTTAAAACGAGAAGGCAGGTCAACAAGCAGGTTATTGCCCGGCGTTCAAGCAGTTGTAGAAACCGGTCAAATACATAGTGCCGTCGTTGGTGAAAATGGTTGGGAATACATCGCTGCTTCCGATGCCAGCGAAGCGGCCTTGTTTGAGCATTGAGTTTTAGGCGCAAATCACTTATAATCACCGAAGTTATGCGGGCGTAGCTCAGTTGTTAGAGCGCTTCCTTGCCAAGGAAGAGGCCGTGGGTTAAAGTCCCATCGCCCGCACCATTTCTATGTAACGTGAAAATACCTCAAACAGAGGTATTTTTGCTATCATAAGGCTATGAAAAGTAACCCCGAAGAAGATAAGTATATTGGCTCTTTGCCACAATGGCAGCAGACAGTATGTGAGAAAGTGCGCAGCTTAATTCATCAAGCGGATGCAGATATTGTCGAGGAGATTAAGTTTAAGAATCGTCCGTACTTTACAATGCAGGGTAATGTCTGCGCTTTACTTGCCGCTAAAGACCATGTGAATGTGTTTATATACGACCCAATTGCACCAGACCCCTCGGGCATTATTAATCA
>CAZPPF010000064.1:0-3254 GCA_964588395.1 uncultured Candidatus Saccharibacteria bacterium
TGGATAAGCATTTATTCGTCTCGGACAATGATGGGCTCAACGGATTTGGCAACAACCGCATCCTCATCTTCAACTTCGCCAACATCAACCTCGGCTCCGGCGATCCCAATACCAAGGTAACTATACCTGATGCTAAGTTTGGAGTTCCTTATGACTACGCTATACCAATAACCGGTACCCAAGGATATGTCACCTGTACTCTAGAGTCAGGTACATTACCACTAAACGTGGTTATTACCACTGACTGTCATGTCAAAGGTACTCCAGGCTCTAATACCCCCTATACCTTTACGGTTAAAGTAACAGACGCTAATGGTAACGCTGGTACCTACTCAGACAGTCAAGTCCTAGGTCTAACCGTAGAACACCCAGACAGTACAAGCTCTACGGGTTCTTTAGCTGACACAGGGGATAATCCAAGAACACTCCAATACATAGCTGTCATCCTGGTAGTACTGTCTGGTAGTGTGTTGGGAAAATCTGTCGTTTCGCGTAGGAACAGAAGAGCAGCCTGGAGCGGTCGAAGCAAGTAGCATGAAGTATTTGCTTGGGCACAAGATCAAGAAACAACTTAAACGATATATATTTATCTTGCCGCTTGCGTTTGTGGGTTTGACAGCTGGTTTGTACATATTATCGATCCCAATGGCTCCCAAGTTTGTAAACAATCATGCTGTCGAAGCCGCCAAGAGTGACCCGCAACCAGACACAGACAAAATCATTATTCCTTCTGCGGACATCAACACCCAGATATATACTGGCGGGGCAGAAGCGCTGCACAAGGGTGCCTGGCACCGTTTTCCAGATCGTGGCGATCCTGAGAAAGGCGGCAACTTTATAATCTCTGGTCATCGCTTTGTAATGTCGTATTCACCAATAAAAACTATGAATGAATCGTATTTCTATAACGTGAGCAAGGTCAAAGAGGGCGACAAGGTAGTCGTGCATTGGCACGGCAAAAAATATGAATACCAAGTGACCAAAAAATATACAGTCAAGCCACAGCAGACTGATATTGAAGACCCCAGCTCGGACGCTAAACTTACTATTTATACATGTACACTTGGCGGCACCTATGACGGCCGGGTAGTGCTGGAAGCCACTCCCAAATTTTGAAAAGTACACATTTGTTGTCCACGCTGCGATTGGTATGCACATACCAACCTGGAATTTACCCAAATTTGTGTACAAAAAAAGTTATTCGCACACAAAAAATTACCCCTTGACGGGTCTGTTTTGAAGGATAATACTGTGGTTACGCTTAGGAATGAGCGGAGGAAATAAAAAGCTTCCAAAAGCTAAAACAAAAACCATTTCAACTACACTCTAAAACGGCTGCCTTATCGCAAGAGCAGCCGTTTTTAATTGCCCTTGATAGGTGTTGCGCCAGGGGCGCTCATCTGTTAGACTAGTAGGGTAATAAATTAAGCAGCGTGGAGCATCAATCCTCCCGGGCTATCCCGTGTAGGGACGCCTAGGGTAAGCACCGTAGCGAAGAGAAAGGATTAAACAATGGCATCATCTAATGATGTAGACATTAAGAAACTATTAGAAGCAGGCGCGCATTTTGGGCACAAGACCAGCCGCTGGCACCCCAAAATGGCACCGTACATTCACAGCAAGCGTGACGGCGCTCACATTATTGACCTCACCAAAACCGTCGAGGCACTAGAAATTACACTAGCCTTTTTGGAAGAAACCGCTGCCGCTGGCAAGCAAATTCTGTTTGTTGGCACCAAGCGTCAGTCCAAAGACATCGTCCGCAAGCTGGCTGACGATACTGGTATGCCATACGTTACCGAGCGTTGGCTTGGTGGTATGTTGACCAACCAAAAAACCATCGGTGGCCGAATTAAGCATCTCAAAGACCTAGAAGCTAAAATGGAAAGTGGAGCACTAGAATCCAAGTACAGTAAGCTGGAAGTTCAGCGTTTTCAAGAAGAGATCGACATGATGAACCACCAATATGGTGGCATCAAAAACTTGGCAGCTCGCCCAGGCGCAGTGTTTGTGGTAGACGTTATTAACGAGCACAATGCTATCAAAGAAGCTCAGAAATTAAAGCTAAAGACCGTGGCCATTGCCGACACCAACGTGGATCCAACTGGCATCGACTATGTGATCCCAGCCAATGATGACGCTATCAAAACTGTTCAGTTAATAGCAGACTACATCGAAAAAGCCGTAAATGCTGGCAAGGCCAAGCATCAAAAGGTAGCCGAGAAAGCTGCCGACAAGGTCAAAGAAGACGAAAAAGCTGCAGAACGGGTAGTTCCAGCTGCCAAAGAGGAGCAATAATATGAGCGATATCAAGATTGAAGATGTAAAACGGCTAAAAGATCTGACTGGCGTTGGTCTAACCGACGCCAAAGCCGCTCTGGAAGAAAATAAGGGTGATTTCGACAAAGCACTAGAAGCTATGCGCAAAAAAGGCCTTACCAAGGCCGAAAAGCGTGGTGAGCGTGAAGCCCGCGCCGGATTAATTGGTAACTACAATCATGACGGCCGCATTGGTGTGTTAGTAGAAGTAAACTGCGAAACTGACTTTGTGGCTCGTAATGAGATATTTGTGAATTTTGTAAAAGACGTGGCCATGCATATTGCCGCTAGCGCACCAGAGTTTGTGTCTATTGATGATGTGTCTGCCGAGGAAAAAACTCGCGTAGGTAAGGAATTTACTGAAAAGGTAAAAGCCGAAGGCAAGCCAGAGGAAATGATTCCCAAAATTGTCGATGGCATGATTGCCAAGCATTTTGCCGAAAACGCCTTGCTGGAGCAATCTTACGTAAAGAATCCAGACCAAACCGTAGGCGAATTTGTGAAGGAACACAACGCCAAACTCGGCGAAAACATCGTGGTCCGCCGTTTCAAGCGTATGGTACTGGGTGAAGTAAACGAGTAGGGAAACCCGTGGACCCAGAAGTTGACCAAAACGACTCAGTGGGGATCTTTGAAAAGTTAAAACAGCACCCAGTGCTTGCGCTCGGCTCGTTATCTGTATTAGGCGCAACTATTTACGAGGTTGGAGAACAGGTGGACAGTTTCGTCGTTAGAACTATAGGTTTGGGTGTTGGTCTTTTGGGCCCAGCTGGCATCGCAGGAAGAATCATTAACCGCTTCTAAGCGATACTTGCTATAATTTCTACAGATGAATCCGACCCAAATTACTGACCAAGCCAAATCCAAGTTTCAGCAAGCTCGTGAGCATTTTCAGGAGGATCTGAAGAAAATCCGGACTGGGCGAGCCCACCCGG
>CAZPPF010000065.1:0-2980 GCA_964588395.1 uncultured Candidatus Saccharibacteria bacterium
CAGTTTTATTAGCTGGTATCAACACACCCTCTTACTTGCATAAAACCCCTGTTATACAAAACGTTTATGCTATATACTTGACTGCATGAATAGGGTGCCTGGCCAGAGTGGTGGCTTCACCATAGTTGAGACTATGATTGTCCTCGCCGTAACAGGTTTTATGTTTTTTAGCGCCATGCTATTTATATCTGGTCAGCAAGCAAAAACAGAATTTACGCAAGCTGCCCATGAAACTGAAGCGAAAATCAATGATGTTTTGAATGACGTTTCCACCGGTGTCTACAATAACAAGGGCGACTTTCGATGTGATTATATCGGAGGGTCGCCAGGTAATGGCATAATCATAACACCGGGTGCTAAGGCTCAAGGGGCCAACGGGAACTGCATTTTTATAGGCAAGGTCATCCAGTTTGCTCCAGATGGTAACAAGGACCGCTTGCGAATATACGGCATTGCGGGGCAACGGCAAAATACCCCAGGTCAGGAAGTGCAAAGTATTCTGGAAGCCAAAGCTTTGGTTTTGGCCAATGGAAACGCTGGCTTAGCACGGGATGAATACGAAGATTTTGATTTACCCTATGGATTGACAGTTGATAAAGTTACATTTAGCAATGGTACCCCAACAGGGGGAATGGGCGTTTTTACACAATTTGGGACTTATAGTACTCCGAATACCCTTAAATCGGGCTCATCAAACACGGACTTAGTGGCTTTCAATGGTTTAGTTAGTCAACTTGGTCCAGATTTTGTAGATCAAGTTAATACTGCGCTCCAAGACACTGGAAACCCGCCGAGTAGCTATACTAAAAACCCCACCGATGGCATTACTATTTGTTTTAGAAGCGGTGGTACTGATCAGCACGCTACTATGATCGTTGGCGGAAATGACCGACAGGCCTCAGCACCCGTGATAATTGACCCAGGAGTTTGCCCATGACCCTTAAGTTAAAAAATACTGGCGATACTATGGTTGAGGTCCTGATCGTCATGTCTGTTGTTGCGGCCGTATTAGCAGGTGCGTACGTGGCGTCAAATCGAAACCTGCGGATTAACCAAGCCGTGCAAGAAAGAGGAGAATCTTTGAAGGTCGCTCAAGGGCAGTTAGAGGCCTTAAAAGCTGGTCCGACGCCAGATCCTGCAACGCAAACCACTTATTTCTGTATTGATAAAAATAACCCTAAAGCAACTGTTTCAGAAAACGGCCCGTTTAGCATTAATAACTTTTCAACCTATCCGTCAGCATGCCAAATATCACCGCAAGGTGGAACGGATTATTACGTGGCAATCGAACCTAATTACAATGGCGTAAGTGGGACATATGCCATAACCAGCCGATGGGATAGTCCAGCTTTTCCTGACCAGAACGAAGTTAAGTTGGTGTATCGACCATGACAATACAGCAGAAACAAAGCAAGCCTCAACTTGGTTTTACGGTAATTGAATTACTCATAGCGACAGCTATTTTCTCCGTTATTTTACTCATTTGCGCCGCAGCTCTTGTGCAGGTTGGACGTGTTTATACCAAGGGTATTACGACTTCGCGGACACAAGAAACTGCTATCAGCATCATGGATGATGTTAGCCAGGCATTACAATTTTCGGGTGGGGCATTTTCCCCAATCAATACACCACAAAACCCGTACAGGTTTTGTATCAACGACCATCGTTACAACTTTAAAATCGGCTATCAACTAACTGATGATACAAGTCCCAGTTCATTCCAGGCCAACCACGTTTTATATAAAGATATCAATGCAAGTTGTGATGCTGCCTTTACTAATTTGTCTTCATCGCCAGCACCACAAGAGCTCTTATCACCAGGGATGCGGCTCGCTAAATTAGACATCACACAAATACCATCAACCACTCGCTTGTACAGTATTACAGTCCGTGTAGTTTATGGTGACAACGATTTATTATGTAGCCCGACCGTAGATGATTGTAATAACTCGAACGACAACTTTACTTCTTATAGCGTTAATGGAGTTCCGGCTGACCTTTCCTGCAAATCAACAGCCGGTTCGCAGTTTTGCGCAGTTTCAGAACTTAGTACTACTGTACAGAAACGGATAAAATGATATGTATATGAGATTAGTAAAAAAATATCGCAATACAAAAATGGATCAAAACGGCATGGCCGCAATAATCATTGCCCTGTTCCTTATCATTATTGTTGCATTGATTGTTATTGGTTTTGTTGCACTAACTAATCGTCAACAACGACAAGCCCTGGACAGGGAATTAAATACTGCCGCATATTATGCCGCAGAAAGTGGTGTTAACGATGCCGTTAGGATCTTAAAGAACCCAGCATATGCGAACAACCTGGGCGGTCTTAAAAAAACCAATTGTGATAACAGTAGTCCTCCATACAATACCGATCTTCACCCCAATCTCGACAGCATCTCATCATATACCTGCGTGCTGGTAACAACAGCTGTACCAGACATCCAGTTCAACCCGGTTAGCACAACGGATTCCTCGGTATTTACACTTCAGAAGGAGAATGGGAATCCTGTTAACAAAATACGTATCGAATGGACTGACCCATCTGGAGCAGGTGATATATCCAGTTGCCAACCGTCAGACTTTCCTCCCGCCCCTACTGCCGGGTGTAATCTGGGCTTTCTGAGGGTAGATTTAGTGCCCACAAGCGGCCCAGTCGATCGCGACAGTCTTATTAATAACACCGCAACATATTTCTTGCACCCTAAACTTGGAGGTGCAAGCACGCCTTCTTATAGTCCTGGTTTTGGTAGCCAGGGTGAAATTGATCAAGCCAGTTGTTCCAACGGCCCGGCAGACTGTGTCATTGTTATCGATAACTTACTAGCGACTTCTTATCAGGTACGTATTAAATCTATCTACAATGCCACAAATGTGAAGATATGTGCTGGTGTGTGCGGTATCAACTTAGTAGGTGCTCAGGCGATGGTGGACGCTACTGGTAAGGCAAACGATGTGCTACGTCGTATCCAGG
>CAZPPF010000066.1:0-2967 GCA_964588395.1 uncultured Candidatus Saccharibacteria bacterium
GAAACATTATCCTCAATCTGTCCAACATCCTTATTCGGTTCGTTGGTCAGGTCGGCCTGTTTCTTTTTCTTGTACTGCGTGAAGAGGAAAGCCGCGAACTCACTAAAAGCCCTTTCGTACTCTTTATTTGATATTGGTTTTTGCGCCTGTTCCTCGTTCACACCAAAATCATATTTCGGATCGACTTCGGAGTATTAGGGAGAGTAGCCTAAGCCAGCAGGGGTAAAAGTGGCATTTTTCGGGATTTTACTTCGGTGGACTTTTCGGGCGTATTTTCGTTTTGCCGTAGGTATTCTGAAATAACTGGAATGACAGCGGAAACACCTTAGCATTTAGCCTAGCGTTGCCGTCCTTAAGCTCTATAACCGAGCTATCCGCCTTACATGCGTTACGCAGTAAATTGAAAGCCTCGCTCACAACGTACATACTAGGATCGTCTTTATAATTACCGGTTCTGGTTATCTTGAGTAGGGCATTTCTGCCGACGAAGTTTGGGGCCGCCTTGAAAAGCTCGTTAAATAATCGCTTGTTTCTGTCCTGTAGGTAGACTTTTTGGCCGTTCACCAATCCCCTGCCCGACTCGATGTCGTAGTAGACCAGATTTGGTACCGACTCACCATCAATAGATTTGTTGTAGCCGTCGTAGTCGGTCAGACGGGCGTGTATCTTTTGGAGTGCCAGTAATAACTCTTCAAAAACGTAGCGGTTTAGAATCGTTACCAGATAGTCATGGCCGTTACTACCTGCGAGGACGTACTTGTAATCCTCCGCGTACTTCAGGTCAATTACTTGTGCTCCTTCAGCAAGCCACTTCAGACACATGAGCCTACCCCACGCAAAGTCGCCATTGTTCGGGTCGTTGTGTCCGTCGACGTCCCCGACGATTACAAGGTGGTTGTCAGCAGGTCCACTAAGCTGCTTGACTATTGCGTACATGGTACCGAGCATGGCTCCACAGACAGCTTCCCGCTTGTCACGGTCCATAGCTTCTAGTTGTTTAAGATATGCGTCCATAATTAGAGTGATTTTCGCCAAAAAATTCCTGTACTGTAAGTGCCTATTATCTCATCATAAAAGATGAACGTAAATGTTTGATATTGTGCCCCGTGTGACGCATTTGGAGGGCTTCTAACAGGTTCGGGCAAGAAGGTCGGGGATTTTTACGCGCCTTGATGAAAAGTGCTGATTTTTAGGTTTATGACCTATGCAGTATGACTACGCCGTAACGGAGGTGCCACCATTGCTTACGGCATGGCCTAAAGATTTTATTCATGCTACAATCCTCCTCCTTACGAACTATAAGACCAGTGAGGTGAAGAGTGGGTGCGCCGAAAAAATACAAGAAGCAGATGACCGACGAAGAAAACAACCAACTAATCACCATAATCCTGCCGATTATTAGCAACAATGGGAAGTAGCCCATAAGACGGATGATTAGTATGTCCGGTAGATACGGTGTAGGAGCCTAACGCAATGGGGAGTCGCCGAAAAAAGCGACTCTCCTACGAAGGGAGAAGGAACTCATGCCTTGTTTGTCAGCAACCAGCCATTACCAAGCCGCTACGCTCGGCCCAAGACGTACTAGTCTGTCTGAAGCCGTACAGAGATAGGCGACAAGAATACTTTGTTACGCTGTCATTGGACGGCGCTGGACGCCTTATAAAGCGGCGTGTGGTAACGATAGGGTTGCTGAGTGTTAGCTTGGCTCATCCGAGAGAAGTATTTGCCGGGTCGCTGACTGACCGGGCGGCTAGTATAATAATCTGCCACAACCATCCGTCTGATACGGCAGAGCCGAGCAAAGAAGATATTAAGACCACGCAACAGCTTGTAGCGGCAGGGATATTGCTAGGGATACCGCTACGGGATCACTTTATTGTTACCAAAACAGGGTATTTTAGCTTTCGAGAACGGGGATTAATCACCGATACATAGAGCGTACTGAATCAGGCAGCCATTCTGACGAGTTCTGGAAACTCTACAACCAACTCCGCATGTGCGGCCAAAATCTCAACCGGAATCTCAACATGGTCAATATAATTAAGACCTTTGGGGCCATAACCGTTCTCGTCATCACGCAGACGTGGAATCTCACCTAACACTAAGGAGGCGAACCGTTCAAACGGCCAAACTTTTTCGGCGCTCCCAGTGATTATATAACCCTCGTCATTCGACTGTACAACGGGAATAAATGGCGCAAAGCTCATTATTTTAGCATCCGGCATGTCATTCCAAGCACGCTCAAAACACGCTTGGCTACGCTGCTGCATAGTCGGGTCTTGAACAAGCAGCAAAGACTGTCCGGTTCTTCCAAGTACGTCAATAACCCTTCGCGATTCTTCAGCGTTCGTCCCGCAATTAGTTGACTTATTCTCTACGGTTATCTGTTCAGGCCGCACGCCGAGATGTTGAGTCAGAATGTCGTGGATAATGTCAGCTTCGGCACGTTCTGCCGTTGAAACGGTGCTATAAGTAGGATGATTGTTAACCATGTCACGAAAACCCTGTGTGGAGTGTCCGATACCACCCGAAACAAGCAAATGCCGTGCAACTCCCTTTTTAAGAGCGCTGGCTGCGACATGAATCGGCTCAATTAAGCTACTACCGAGCAGTACCAATATATCCGCGCTCACCGTTCCGGCCTCAAGGTTTGGAATATCACGTCTTGCTAAATATCCAGCCACTAGGTTAAGATTCTCTGCCGTTTTACTCATACGTCTAAGTATACAGCCCAAATTTATGAGATAATAGGCAAATGCACAATTTACAAGGACTTTACGGCGAAGTAGGAAGTCATTTTGCTGCCCGACAACATATCGCACATGGCATGGATCACGCGCTGCGTGTCACTCATCTTGCACGGCATATCGCCCAAGCAGAGGGGTACGATCCTATAGAAGCGGAGGTGGCTGGGCTTTTGCACGACATTGGTCGCACGGTGCAAGAAGAAGAAAAGGGTCACGGCCC
>CAZPPF010000067.1:0-2954 GCA_964588395.1 uncultured Candidatus Saccharibacteria bacterium
ATGTCTAATTCATCAAGTCAGACGGAAGGAGGTTCATTGGAAGAATAAATCCGTTGACGATCGTTCTCTGTGCCCTGTTAGGGACTAGTGACGGGCCGCCAACCCGAAAATATTACTAAGCAAAGTAAGAAGGAGGGAGTATGAAGAAAATAGTTAGAGGCATTGCGGCATCGCTTATCGCTGTGGGCTTAAGCGCTGGCGCAGTGGGCGCCGCTACTGGTACTATCACTGGTCCCACGGGACCTGACTCAACGAATAAAGTTAAGATTAGCAACCACGATAGCACGCACGTGAAGAACAACAATAACATTGGTGTGACGAATACCAATGATCAGAGCGCCTATTCTGGTGATGCCAAGGTTAAGGACAATACCACAGGCGGCAGCGCCACGAGCGGTGATGCCAGCAATAGCAATAGCTTTTCCGCTTCGCTGAGCGTTGACAACAGCGGTTCATGGGGCGGTGGCAGTGGTAGTAGTGACATGAATGGTTCTATTACCGGTCCAACTGGTCCTGACTCAACAAACGTAGTTAAGATCAGCAGCTCTACATCGACAAAAGTTACGAACAACAACAATATCGATGTAACGAACACCAGCACTCAGAGCGCAACCTCTGGTGATGCAACAGTTTCGCACAACACAACTGGCGGTGATGCTACCAGCGGTAGTGCTTCAAACACCAATAGTTCATCAGTTACCTTGACCGTTACGAACTAACACGTTCGAACCGCGCCAACGGTAAGTCGGTGAATTCGAGGAGGGCCTATTGGCACGGCCCTCCTACCCCACGGAAAGGAGAATTATGCAGCATACGAAACTTGTAATGAAAAAGGGTTTGATAGGTATAACCGCACTATTTTTGCTTGTGTTCTACCCAGCAAACGCTTTTGCAGACGTTACTTCCCCAACTACAACACCGACCGATACAACCACTCAGGGTCCTACAACCCCACCCGGACCCGATGCCAAAACTTATACCTATAACGAATCTACTGGCTTATGGGAAAACGCCTATTACACCTGGGATCCGGTCACAGGCCAAACTACTCCTAAAACAGCTCCGAGCTATAGCTATAACCCTACTACTGGAATGTGGGACACCACCCAGTGGAAATATGACGCACCGAGTGGCACATATGTACCAAATGTTGCTTCAACTACCCAAAACCCTGATCCAACAGCTCAACCAAGCACCACAACAAACACAACCTCGAGCGTGTATGACTCGTTCTATAACGCCAGCATCAGCAATAATGTGTCGTCTACCGCTACCAGTGGAGATGCCAGTGTGGCCAACAATACCACTGGCGGGAGCGCCACCAGCGGCAATTCATTGGCTGAAAGTACCATCGTAAACGCTTTGCAATCAGCTGGTTTCAATACCGGCAACATGGTGAACTTTACTGCCAATATTCAAGGAGATGTTGTGGGTGATCTCCTCATTGATCCAGGCTCGCTCAGCAGTGTTACGAACGCAGCTACCAACAATAATCTAACCGTTAACAATCAAGCAAGTGGCCAGATCAGTAATGTGATCGACCTAAACGCCGGTACGGGAACAGCCGTTATAGACAGTAATACTACTGGTGGCAACGCTCTTACGGGCAATGCTGATGCAGTGGCCAATGTCGTGAACCTTATCAATTCGGTCGTTGGTTCAGGTCAGTCATTTATGGGAAATATCAATATTATGGGCAACTTCAATGGTGATATTCTTTTGCCTCAAGCCTTCCTCGACAGTTTGCTCAGCTCCAACGCTCCGGTGACTACGCTCAATACCTCATCTATCACAAACAGTAACGTGCTAGCAGATGTAACGAATAACTCCACCATCACGAACGATGTAAACGCTGCAGCTAACACCGGTACAGCCACAGTGTCGAACAATACCACGGCTGGAAACGCCACCACGGGAAACGCCAATACCAACATTACCATCCTGAATCTAACTGGCAGTCAAGTTATTGGCAAAAATGCTCTACTAGTGTTCGTCAATGTGCTTGGTACTTGGGTTGGCATGATCATGAACGCTCCCGGCGCCACATCGGCTGAGGTCGGTGGCGGCATTTCGCAAAACACCTCCACTAACAACGCTACTGTCAGCAGCACCTCCACCAATTCGATCAACAACGATATCAATGTAGGGGCTCACTCCGGCGATGCCTCAGTGACCAACAACACCCTTGCAGGCAATGCCACTAGCGGTAATGCTACTGCCAGCGTAAACCTAGCGAATATCCTGAACAGCAGTTTTAGTTTGTCAGACTGGTTTGGTGTGTTGTTTATCAATGTTTTTGGCAGCTGGACGGGTAGCTTTGGCGTTAATACTTCTGCTGGTGACTTGCCTGCTCCCTCTGCCATTGCCGAAGCCGCCGGGAACCCGGCTAATGTAAAGATGTTCCAGTTCATCCCTGGTGGTACGAATAATAGGACTACGCTAGCAAGTGTAGATGTGAATAATAATGGCCAGAGTTCTGGGAGTATAGAAGCTTCACACCAAGACAAGCCCGCTGTACTAGCTTCAGCTAACACTTCTGGTAGCTCACCAACCAGCACTGCAGCAGCAGGTGCACAAATAAGCTGGATGGTACCGTTTGTTGCAATGGTTGTTGGTGGCTCACTGCTGGCTACTGATAAGTTTGTGGGCCGTCGCAGCCGCTACCCTAACCTGCGCTTTACCCGTCGTGGCGGCATTGACTTCATCGAACCCTTCAAAAGCCTATGAGAGCATAACCCTTGTTAAATTGCCTGTTTTTCGGTAGAATACACCGGTAGTTTTTATCGGGGGCATGGCTCAGTTGGCGCAGCGTAGCTGCAAAATCAAATAATAGCACCTGGGTGCTCTAGCCAATTTAGTGAATAGCTTTATTGAAATACTACATTTACAATCTACATAGTTCGTGGGGGCATAGCTCAGTTGGCTAGAGCACCTGCTTTGCAAGCAGGGGGTCC
>CAZPPF010000068.1:0-2937 GCA_964588395.1 uncultured Candidatus Saccharibacteria bacterium
ACAAAAAACCAGTCAAAGGTAACATTGATGCTGACCTTGTACTCTGGGCCATGCGAGAGTTCAAAAATTACGACAAAGCGATAATTGTATCTGGGGATGGTGATTTCTACGGCCTACTTGAATATTTGCAAGAGCAGGGCAAGTTGCTGCATATAATGGCACCGAACTGGCAGTACTCACAGCTACTTAATCAGTTTGAAAAACACATCGTACGACTGGATAAAATGAGGCGCCAACTGGAATACAAAGACTTACGCAACAAAAAACCGCGAGCCCAAAATGGCTCAACTGGTTGAACATAGGATATTCGGTGCCGATAAGCGCCCGACCATTTACTACATCGTTGGCTTTCGAGCCCGGATCAGCCAGTTTTGGCTACCTATTTGGGTGCTGAGTTTGGCTGGTTATAGAATTGTGGCATTCCAGATAGATCCGCGAGTGTTAACCGAAGGTGATCCTGAATTGCTTGGCGATGCCTTGCAGCAGGTAATGGCAGTGGTACGTCATGACATTAAAGACAGGGATGTTGCCGGCGCATATGGGACAAGCCTGGGATCATTCTTTGCACTCAATATCCTGACTTTAAAAGAAGTGGACAAGGCCTTTTTGAATACCGGTGGAGGCAGTATCTTGCAAGCAGTCTGGGAAATGGATGTGCTGAAGCCCCAAAAACAAGCCTTTGAAAAACGGGGTTATAACCGTGAGGATGTAGGGTCACATTGGAACCCAATTGATGTTAGTCAGAACATTCCGCGAATTAGTGGCAAGCGATTACTCGCAAATGCCTCATACGCTGATGAATATATTCCCATCAAAGACGTCTTGGTCCACATACAAGATTGGCATAAGGAAGGGGTAGATGCGGAGGTCTTTTTGGTAAAGCATTTAAGCCACAAATGGTTGATTATCACAACGCTGCTTCGATTTGTTCGGACCATAAGGTTTTTCCGCTAGCCGGTATTTGACCAGCGAGCGTATACTAATGATAGAAAACCAAGACTCTTAAAAAACACTATTATTTATTACAAAGGAGGTGTTATGTTAGGTGATTCACAAGTAGGAGCAGTTCTGCCCGTTAAAGATCTGGAGGCTGCCAAGAAATTCTATTCGGAAACGTTGGGTCTAAAGCCAGGTGATGAAGATCCAGGCGGTATATTGTTCTCTGCCGGTGGAGGTACAAAAGTCTTTGTCTACCCGACTCAGTTTGCAGGTACCAACCAAGCTACTGCCGCTGGTTTTGTGGTTGATGATGTGGCGGGAGTTGCTGAAGCACTCAGTGCTAAGGACGTGAAGCTCGAACACTACGATTTGCCTGGCGCAACAATGGACGGTGATGTTCATGTCATGGGAGAAATGAAGGCAATTTGGTTCAAAGATCCAGATGGCAACATCATTTCCGTCAGCAACATGGCAGGGTAGCAGTGACCAAGAATCTGAAGCTCAATACCGGAGCACACATTCCGGTCATGGGATTTGGTACATGGCAGGTTGACCCATGGAAAACTGCTGACGTAGTTGGCGAGGCGCTCAAAATGAGCTATCGGCTTGTTGACACGGCCAAAATCTACGGCAATGAGCACGGCGTAGGTGAGGCAGTGCTGACAAGCGGTATCGACCGCAAGGATGTCTTCGTAACCACCAAACTTTGGAATAGCGACCAGGGCTACGACAGTGCTAAACAGGCTTACGCGAAGTCACTGGAACGGCTCGGGCTTGATTATGCCGACCTATACCTAATTCATTGGCCAGGTAATGGCGAACGTTTGAATGCCTGGAAAGCGCTTTCGGAACTGTATGCAGCTGGCCAAGCCAAGGCGGTTGGTGTGTCGAACTATATGGTGTCACACCTAGAAGAGTTGCTTGAGCACTCGGACCTGGTTCCGGCTGTAAACCAGATCGAACTCCACCCCTTTATCTATCAGCAAGTTCGTCCAGTTTTGGAATTTTGCAAAGTGCACAAGATAGTGGTGGAAGCTTATAGCCCGTTGGCCCGTGGAGGCTCACAGCTTCATCACCCGGCAATTTCCGACGTGGCTACGAGGAATGATGTGACTAATGCTCAAGTGATGCTCCGCTGGGCTATCCAGCATGACACGGTACCAATTCCAAAATCCACTGATCCCGCGCGGATGCGTGAAAACCTGGGAGCACTGGATTTTAGCTTGTCAGAAGAAGATATGTTTCAGTTGGATAACCTGAGTGGTGACAGAACAACCTGGGATCCAACCAACGTGGCGTAGTACAATAAAGATTATAAAAGGAGACAAGTTATGACACAGACCAAGAAGAAACCTGCCGACAAGAAGTACGACTTTACCGGGCTAAAAGCATTGTTTATAAACTGTACGCTCAAGAAGTCCCCTGAGGTCAGTAACACTGAGGGTCTGGCCCAAATCAGTATGGATATTATGAAAAAGCATGGCATTGAGGTAGAAATGATGCGAGCAATTGATCACGACATTGCTACTGGCGTGTACCCAGACATGCGAGAACACGGCTGGAAAAGCGACGAATGGCCAAACCTGTACGATACCAAGATTGTACCGGCAGATATTTTGGTGCTAATGGGGCCAATTTGGTTAGGTGATAACAGTTCGGTTATGAAGCAGGTAATCGAACGACTTTATGCAAACTCACACTTACTTAACAAAGACGGACAATACGCTGATTACGGCAAGGTAGGTGGTTGTATTATTACTGGCAACGAAGATGGTGTGAAACATTGTGCTATGAACGTTCTCTACAGTTTGCAGCACCTAGGCTACACTATTCCGCCACAAGCCGATGCCGGTTGGATTGGCGAGGCAGGACCTGGCCCGAGCTATTTGGACCAAGGTTCTGGTGGCCCAGAGAACGACTTCACAAATCGTAATACAACCTTCATGACCTGGAACTTAATGCACATTGCCAAGATGTACAAAGATAATAACGGCATCC
>CAZPPF010000069.1:0-2837 GCA_964588395.1 uncultured Candidatus Saccharibacteria bacterium
CCTGGCTGCAGGTCCTGACTGCCCAGCTGCCCTTGATTGTGGTGGGACCACGCTCTGCCCTGTTTGCACCATTTTCTCATCTTGGATTGGTGGTAATTGACGAGGTTCACGAACCTGCCTACAAACAAGAACAGGCGCCGCGTTACGATGCCCGGCGAGTAGCTGGCAAACTTGCCGAGCTACACAACGCCAAACTTGTCATGGCTAGTGCCACACCATCCGTGGCAGATTACTACATAGCCACTGAACGCAAATTACCTATCTTGCGTATGACCAAACTGGCCACTAGCCAAAAAACTGCCGCACCGTTGGTAGAAGTAGTGTTGGCTCGTGATAAAGAGCGCTTTACCCGCCATCCACAGCTGTCCGATGATCTACTTGATGCACTGCAACTTAGTCTGAATAAAGGTGAACAGTCTTTGGTGTTTTTGAACCGTCGAGGCAGCGCGCGCCTAGTCCTGTGTAAAGTCTGTGGTTGGCAAGCGTTATGCCCAAACTGCGGGCTGCCGCTCACCTATCACGGCGATCATCATAACTTACGCTGTCATACCTGTGGCTACACTCAGCCAGCCGTGTCGCGCTGCCCCGACTGTGGCAACACCGATATTGTCTTCCGTAGCCTCGGGACTAAGTCTATCGTTGAAGCCTTGGCACGCTTCTTTCCAAAGGCTCGCATTCAGCGGTTTGATACCGACAATCTCAGTGATGAGCGCTTCGAAAAGCACTTTGCAGATGTCAGCAGTGGCAAAGTAGACATCTTGGTTGGTACACAGCTACTGGCCAAAGGCCTGGATCTACCAAAACTGGGGTTTGTAGGTGTGGTTTCGGCCGACACCAGTCTGTCTTTTCCGGATTACACTGCCGAGGAGCGTACCTACCAGATGGTCACACAGGTAGTTGGCCGGATTGGCCGTGGCCATAGGGATGGCCGAGCCCTGATTCAGACTTTTCACCCTGGCAGCCCATCCATCCAAGCTGCCTTGGACAAAGATTGGACCAGTTTTTACGAGCAAGAGCTGGCCGAACGCCAACAATTTGGCTTTCCGCCCTTCTTTTACTTGCTCAAGCTAACCGCTGCCCGCAAAACAGCCACCGGTGCTCAGAAAGCCGCCGAAGATCTGGCTGAAGAACTCCAAGGCCATCATTTAGCAGTGCAGATTATCGGACCCAGTCCCAGTTTCTACGAAAAATCTGCCGGTGAATTCCGTTGGCAACTAATTATCAAAGCCAAAGACCGCCACCAGCTCATCAAAGTCATAGATCTACTTCCCTCTGGCTGGACCTACGACCTCGACCCAGCTAATCTGTTATAATCTGGAGCAATGGCAATGACCAAAGACGATATTATTACGCTACCCAACGCGCATCTGCGGCAGCGTTCCAAAAAAGTGGGCCTGATTACAGATGCCATCAAGCAATTGGTGGCCGACATGGAAGCTGCCACTCTGGACTGGGAAGACAGCCGAGCTCACGAGGTAGGCGTAGCTCTGGCGGCTATTCAGATAGATAAACAATTACGGGTGGTAGTGATCCGCAATGACTTCGACAACAAAGAAGATCGCGGCTTTACAGCTTTCATCAATCCAGAAATCACCAAATATGAAGGCGATACTGAGGAAGATTATGAGGGCTGTCTGAGCATACCTGACATCTATGGACGAGTACCCCGCCACACCAAAGTGCGCATCAAAGCTACCAGCCTTGAAGGTAAGCAGATCCGTCTAACAGCCGAGGGCTTCTTGGCGCGAGTCATGCAGCACGAGATTGACCACACCCACGGCAAGGTCTTCATTGACCATATAAAAGATAAGCCAGAGGCCTATTTCCGCCTCAAGGAAGATGGCAAGCTCGAACCAATCGACTACGATAAAGAGATCAAAAACAATAAAGATCTGTGGGACTAGCTATGAGCCAGTCGGTAGTTTTTTTTGGTAACGAAAAGCTGGCAACCGGCCTACCAGATGCCAAACCAGTTATCCGTCAAGCAGTCGAAGCTGCTGGTTTTGAGATTGAACAACATGTGACGGGCAAGTTGAGTGAACTCCAGCCACACCAGAGTAAGTTAGCCGTTTTGGCGGCCTATGGCAGAATTATCCCTCAACGCATTCTGGATGAGTTTCCTCTGGGAATCATCAATGTGCACCCATCACTTTTGCCGGCATATCGGGGTCCGACTCCCATTGAGCAAGCTATCTTAGGCGGTACGCCAAAAACTGGGGTTTCAATCATGAAGCTGACAGCCGGTATGGACGAAGGGCCAATTTACAAACAAAAAACCCTGCACCTAACCAGTACAGAGTCAAAAGCCGAGCTAACTGAGATTTTACAGCAACTTGGTAGTGAGCTTATTAAAGAAGTGCTTCCAGACATTGCCAGTGGCAGCCTGGCGCCTCGGCAACAGCCTCATCCAAGTCGAGCTACATATTCTCATCTGCTTACCAAAGAGGACGGTATTATCAACTGGAACAAGCCGGCCGAACAGATTGAACGCGAGATTCGAGCTTACCTCGGCTGGCCTGGCAGCCGAACCACGCTAGCGGACCGAGACATCATAATTACCGAGTCGCATGTCATGCTTGCAGATTTTCCTAATTCTGAGCCGGGCAAAGTTGAGGTGTCAGGAACTGAACTTTTGGTTGAGACTGCAAAAGGAATACTGTGTGTTGACCGCCTCAAGCCAGCCGGCAAAAACGAGATGTCGGCTGCCGAATTTATTCGAGGCTACCTGAAATAAAACTACGCTGTTGGTGGTTGTTGGGTGGTACTGGCTGCTAAGATCTGGGGTGCAGCTTGCTTGATCTCGCCCTTGAGCTTCTCTAGCTCATCAGCTACAACTT
>CAZPPF010000070.1:0-2837 GCA_964588395.1 uncultured Candidatus Saccharibacteria bacterium
GCAACTGCCACAGCTCCAGCGCCCGAGACACTCGCTAAAACAGTGTCTTTTGGCCGTTTCTGGCTACTGCTATTTGGTGAAGCATAACTAAAAACAATTACCGATCCTATAACCACAAAAGCGGCAATAAAGAAGATAAAGTTTAACTTACGACTGAATCTAAAACTTGAATATAACTTAGTATTTTTCGACCGTGATTTGGCCGTTTTTTTGTTTGCCATGTTTTTCCTTTTTACTTTTTTCATCTTTACTTTTCTACAAAGTAAGCATTACCATTGTATTATATACCGATTGTCAATATCCCAAACATTTAAATTAGGATTTGCTTAAAATAAAACCGCATGTTTTCAAATAAAAAAGAATCACCTGTAGGAAATTCAAATGCTGTTATCGGTGTTATTCGTCGCTCACACCGTCACTATCCCATCAGGCAAGTGGTGGTCGTTTTATTCGTCGCATTGGTCGTTGGGGCCGTGGGATATAAGGCGTTTCCGTACGCCAAGGAATTTGTTGTTACAAAATACAATCAAATCAGAGGTGGGTCTAGCTACGAGCCTATAGCTGGGAGCAATCAAAGCACGCAAGCCCCTGGAAGCACCACAATTACCCCAGGAAAAACTACGCCAACAAGCGCACAGACACCTGGTGCTACACCAATATATTGCGGAGTAAGTGGTATGCCTAGTGGGGTCTGTGATATTGCGAAGTCTGTCGAGGCGTCTGGCCTCAAGAACAATCCGGGAGTAATTGCCATGGTTGATTCAATTCCCGATGGTACGCAAGTGACGCTTAATTATGGTTCCTGGAAGATGGATGATTCAGAAACAGGCTATATAGACGGAACAGCCAAAGCCTATGGCACGACTAAATCTGGAACTTTGACATTTCGTTTTCTCGATGGCAGCTGGAAAGTTACGTCAGTAGATATAAACTGATTACAGCCTGAGTGAGGCCGATACAACTTCAATCTTGCTTTTGCTATGTGACCTGGCAACAATATTGCCGTTGGCGTCAATAATAAGTGTAGTGCCAGTCCGAGAGGCATGCACTAAAGGTAAGCCGCTCGAAATTGCCTGGTATTTTAGAAAGTATCTTTCCTGTACGTGGTATGTAGGAGCATGAGCTAGAAACACCAGTGAAGCTGAATTTGTAAGCAGCCTTGCGCCCTGATGCTTAAACAACCGGGCATAAAACGGGTTCATGATACTTGAACATACACTTGGTCCAATAAAAACATTGTCCGCTCGTACGACTGGCAAGGGATTTGCTCCACGTGCAACTTGTTGGGTATCATGAAAACTTGAGATCACCCCTTGATGCCCCGTCAGTTTAAAATAAGCGATCGCTGTGTAGGGCAGCGTTTCGCCCGATGGAATGATAAATTGCTTGTCGTAAGTTTTGGTTTTGTCTGCTGCGGTGTCATAAACCAGTAGCTGGTTGTGCTTCGGAACATCCGTGTCAATTCTGCTCGTGATCAACGTTGAACGTGAACCAAAGCGTATGGCTGCATCAGATATATTCTGAGGATTAGAAAAGTAATCTGAGTATTCAGGCATAACGACTACATTAAAATTACCTATATTTGCTGGCAATACTCCAGAATCAATAAGAGAACTGTCTGGATTAGCGATGTGTATGGCTGCTACATGCAGTGGTGCAACCGAAGGCTGCGGCGCCAGAACTACATATCCCACAAGACTAATGCCACCTGCTAGAACAAAAAGTCCAGCTGCCAGGGTAGTTTTTTTGATTATCAACAAGTATATTGCACCGTTAATCACCAGTACCAAAACAGTAAGTCCATACAAACCTACCAAACGCGATGCAAATGCCAGAGGTGAATTTATAGCAGCCAGGCCGAGTGCACCAAAGTTCCAATTGGGTTCAATTGAAGCCCCCGGCCCATATGTAAATATGGCAAATAAATAGCTGCGTATAATTTCTGACAGTGCCCATAGAACAGGGAGCAGCAAAATAAAAGTGATGAGTGGCTTACGGCGCAATCTATACATACCTAGGCCAATAATTAAAAATCCACCGGCAAATACCAAGGAACAAAGACTAAGTGCAACTATTTTTATGATGAACTCGTATAAACCACCAATAGTTACCCACCGACTTACATCCGCCTGGGCTATCCAGAAAAGTACGATATAAGAAAAGATTACTCCGCCCAGATAAAAATCAAACAACGTCTGCTTTAAATTACGCGATGGAGCAAAACGATCAAAATATATATAGAACGGAATAACAGATACGAACACCAGCCAAGCTAGGCCAGACCAAAGAAACGCGCAGGCGGTAATAATCAAGGAAATAACTATAACGAGCGTCGGCCAATATTTACGCGGTACATGTTTGACCAGCTTATCCGCACGGCGTTTTATAGCTTTGTTTTTCATGATTGATTGTTGTTTCATAGTGTAGCATTTTTATCCACAAAAGTTATTTGACATTGTTGCGACTTCGAGGGATGATTAGACTATCAATTAAGGAGGTGTAACTTATGGCTACATCAGTTGTAACCAAGGAGGCTTTGTCCGCCATGGTTTTGCAGGGGGTGGTAACATTAATTTTTGGTGTTGCAGCAGTCTTTTGGCCAGGACTGACACTTGTAACCCTACTTTACCTATTTAGCACCTTTGTGCTGATTTCTGGTATCGTTACAACGGTTCGCGGTTTTACGAGCGTTGGTGGCAGCGGCTACTGGTTCCTCGAAATCTTACTTGGTTTCTTTGAACTTGGCGTTGGCGTTTACTTGCTCCGTCACCCACAAGTGACCTTTGCAACGTTCATTTTGCTAATCGGTTTTGCACTGATTGCCCGTGGCATTGTCG
>CAZPPF010000071.1:0-2697 GCA_964588395.1 uncultured Candidatus Saccharibacteria bacterium
AAACGTTTTTTAGATGACAAGTATGAAAAATTTTTAAACAAGGGTCGCAAATCGACGAACAGTTTACACAATCCTCGTAATCTATTCGATGATTTAACTCCAAAAGACCAAATTTGGTTAAAGATTACAAGGAACTACCTAGCTAGGGTTAGATAAGAATTACAGATAGAGATTGGTTTCAAACCCAGTCTATTTTTTACTTCTCTGTTTTACTCACTTCCGTTATAGCTTCGAATCTGGTTGGGTCGTTTGCTATGATTAATTAAATGAAGAAAGCAATCATTTTTCACGGTACAGAATGTAGGCCAGAAGATTTTTGGTATATGTGGCTCAAGCAACAACTTGAGGCCAATGGCTACAGCGTAGAATTGCCGTATTACCCAGATATGAACCGTGTACCAATCAGTGTGTTTGCGCCTCGTGTTATGAGTCAATTTGAGCTAGATGAAGAGACGGTGTTAATTGGTCACTCCGCAGGAGTTCCATTAATACTAACCATGCTAGAACACTCAGACCAAAAGGTTGCACTCGCGGTTATGGTAGCTGGTTTTTCTGAGCCACTTTCAGGGGGTAAAGATGTCATTTTGCAAGATAGTTACGACTGGAAAAAGATAAAGCAGAATGCTAGCCGATTCATATTTATTAACTCCGATAATGATCCGTGGGGCTGTGATGATTCGCAAGGCAAGCGTATGCATGAAAAACTTGGTGGGAAACTAATCATTAGACACGATGGGCACTTTGGTTCAATCTCGTTAAATCAACCCTATAAAGAATTCCCACTTCTAAAAAAGCTTATTCTTGAGTAACTTCATTTTGCTCATGCTTGCAAAGTTAACACTTTAGCTATATAAGTTGTCTCCATAGGTTATTAGGAGATGTTATGGCTCGCTTAGGAATATTTGAAGCTGATAGAGAGTGGCGTGAAATATATGATGAGATGGCAGCAGAAGAGGGTCACGAAATTGTAGTTAGGGCAACAAACTATAATGGTGCTAAGGTTGCTATTGAGAGTTTGAACGAAGGCGACATTCAAGCAGCACTCATTGGGTCAAGGTTAGAGGGACCACACAGTGGTAGCGGCGATGGAGTTATTATTGCTGAGCTCCTTCATCGAATACCTGGAGTTATTGTCATAGCTGTAACAGGAGATCCTGGTGGCATTGAAGGTGCTGATGTTACGGTTCAAAAAAATCCGGAAGGGGTTTTCGTAGACCCTATGATGGTGGTAGCTGCTACTCTGGGAGCATTAGTACCAAAAGATTAATCCAACGTCTTAGTTCTTCTATGATAGCGTTCCAATTCGAATGCACTAAGGCCACCAAACATTAGCAGTATGGTTTTCTAACCGAGGTAATTTTTTCGACTGGTATACTTGTGAGATGTTCTTTGCTGCACTAGGAGTAATCAGTTCGATTATTTTCTTAATAGGTGATTGGCCATATATTACCGACACCATCAAAGGGAAAACTAAACCTGAACGAGTAACGTGGGGCACTGTTTTCATGCTCAACTCCATTGGATTTGCTAACCAGCTAGCTAGTGGTGCAAACAATTCGCTGTGGTTATTTGGTGCTGCAGTTCTAGCTACTGGTACAATATTCATTCTTTCTATTTTCAAAGGTGTCGGTGGGCATACGAACTTAGATATCTTCACTATAGTTGTAGCCTTACTTGGTTTAGCACTCTGGATAATATTTGATTCACCAACATTCAGTATTGTGGCTACCTTGGTTGTGGGTATTGTTGCCCTTCTGCCTACTTTTGCAAAAGCTAAGATTCACCCCGAAACGGAAACAAAAATTACATGGCTACTTGGTTCAGTGAGTGCTTTTCTGACTACTATTTCTGTTGGGGTATTAAATTGGAGATTGCTAGTACTTCCTTTAAACGCAACAATCCTTCAAGCATATATGGTTTACATACTTTACTTTCAAACCCGAAAAGCTATGGCAAAACTTCCAGACTCAGCCCGTTCCACCTAGCCAATTTATCTAGCAAACTGTTCCAATCCGAATGATCCTGTTTTGTAGCTTGCTATACTCTGGCTATGACAACAAGTAATCACATATTGGCAGGAACACTGATTGCCTTGACGGTAAAAACGCCCTTATTAGTGCTACCACTGGCATTTATGTCACATTTTTTACTTGATGCATTGCCCCACTATGGATATGAGGGTAGTGGTTACAGCGAAGCTTTCAGACACAAGTTGACGTACGTCATGGAAGCGTTAGGGGCGATTGGGATACTACTGCTTGCAGCTAGTGGCGCGTTAGGTTGGAGCCTCGTATTGCTAGCTGCTTTTTTTGCGGTGTTGCCGGATTTTGAGTGGCTGTATCGTTATTTCCTATTTGAACGAAAGGGACTTGAACCTCCAAAAACGTTTCTAACCGACTTTCATAGAAAGATACAGTGGTGTGAACGCAGCTGGGGCATAATCCCTGAGGTAATATTTTTTGTTCTTGGCTATGCTCTTCTGCTTAACATAATGAAATAAAACGGTTCCTGTTGGAATGGACCATAGCGAGCAGCGTTTATACAAAAAGACCTCCCGTAGGAGGTCTTTCAAGGCTTTAGACAATTTGCCTAGGAGAAATAGCGCTTAATGCGGCCCTGGAATGTGTTAAAACTTGCTCGTTTAGGAGCGTAAGTTTTATATGTCAATGCTGAGGTTGGTTCAGCGGGCTTTTCTTC
>CAZPPF010000072.1:0-2653 GCA_964588395.1 uncultured Candidatus Saccharibacteria bacterium
CAGCCAGCGGTAACGGCGTTGACGTCTTAACGGTCACCGGCGGCAAGGGCGCCAACACAGCCACTGGTGGAACTGGTGGCAACCTGAGCCTAACAGCTGGCGCTGGTGGTAACGGTGCTACCGCCAACGGCAACGGTGGCAACACTTCAATCTCGGGCGGCGTGGCTGGCACGGGTGCCGGCACTTCAGGTACCGTTGGCTATGTTTTACTGCAGCCAACTAGTGGCGGGCGAGTCGGTATCGCCACTGCCACACCAGGCAACTACGCACTAGATATTAACGGTGACACTAATGTTGGTGGCAACTTTTACACTGGTGGCACCCAGCGTTTGTCGAGCGGCGGCGTACTCGCCAACATCACCGGCTACACTCAAACCTCGGGTAACTTCGCACAGACTGGTGGCACGCACACTATTACTTCCACTACCACCTCGGGTAGCATTTTTAGCGCTACTGACAACGCTTTGACGGCCAACAACTCAAACCTGGCTAACCTGAGTGTCACTAACAACAACACCGCCGCGGCCGGTACAACCGTTAACGGTCTAACCTTGAATTTGGCTAACACGACGCCTACCTCGAGTACCAATGTAGTGGATGGAATCAACTTTGCCGGCGTTTCGACGGGAAGTAACCAGGCGTTCTATGGCCTAAACTTTGGCACCAACTACACAGACTTGCTGCGCTACAACAGCACTCAGTTGATTTCCGGCGCCGGTAAAATTCAAAATGCTGCCTTCGACAACACTTTGACCTACTCCAACATTGCCAACCTTTCCAACATCACCACTGGCACCATTAATAGCCAAACAATTTCTAGCACCGCCAACTTTACTGGCACCCTGGCCATCCAAGGCGCTAACTCTTTGGCGCTTGGTACCACTGGAACAAGTACCGGCTCAATTGCTTTTAAAGGTAGTACCGCCGCCAGTGGCACCATAACGCTGAGCCTAGTTACCAACAATCCCGGTACGCGTGCCATAAACCTGCCTGACGAAGCTGGAACGCTGTGTATTCAGGCCTCCACTAACTGTGGCTTCGTTGCTGCTTCGACGGCACTGGCCCGCAACGCGCACGATACCTCGACTATTGCCTCAACGGGTACGCTGTACGACTTTAGTAACACTAACACTGGCGCCGCTGGAGTGCTTTCCTTGACTAATAGCGGTACAAACTCGGCCTTATCGATCGTACAGAGCGGCACCAGCGAGCCGTCCAGCGGTCAGGCTTTGATTGTGGCCAATAATAACACCACCACGCCGACGGGTAACTTGCTAGATTTGCAAAACAAGGGGACATCGAACTTTAGTGTCGATGTAGCTGGCAACGAAATTGCCGCCGGCAACCTGACAGTTACTGGCACCTACAATAGCAACACCTTCAACTCATCGACCCTAACGTTCGGGGCGGCTGGTACAGCCACCATTAGCTCGGCCGCCAGCCGGGCCTTGAACATTACCGGTAACGCTGGCTCGACGGTCTCCACAACCGCTGGTGACTTGACCCTGCAAGCTGGTAGTGGCACTTTGAATGTCGGCACCTCGACTACATTGTTTAAGAGCGGTACAGCCTTAACCATCGACCTTAACAATGCCAGTTCGAGTAAGCTAACCGTGACCAATAGCGGTGCCGGCAATGGCATTCTGTCGATCAAAACGGCTTATCAAATCAATGGCTCCACGCCAACCGCCGGCCACTATCTGCGCGGCGACGGCTCAACTGGCTTCGTTGACGGCACCATCCAGGGTAGTGACCTGCCTAGTCTCAGTGGCACTTACTTGCGCAACGTGCCGGCCGCTACCAGCGATAACACCATCGCGCCAACCGTTGCCAGTGTAGTGGCTTTAACGGTCAAGGGCACGACCGGTACTGCAGCCAACGTACTAGAAGTCTTCGATTCGACCGGCTCGCCGGCTCGTCAGGCTTTCTTTGACAACACCGGCTCGCTGAATGTCAGCAAGGTGATCCAGCCCACGTCCAGTAATGCCAGTGATATCGGCCTATCAGGCACCACTTTCCGCAGTGGCTACTTTGGCACTAGTGTGGTGTCGCCAGTCTTTACCGGTGCTGGTACAGTTACTGTGTCGAGTGGTGGTGCCAGCGATCTAACTCTCGACTCGGCTTCAAACATTCTGGTCCTGGCCGATGGAACATTGCGTCGCGCTGCTGCCGGCACGACTACCTTTGAACTAAACGATGCCAGTGCCGACACTACTTTAAGCGTCACAAACACCGACGCTACCAAAAAAGCCAACCTGACTGTGGAAGGGTTGGTTACGGCCAACTCGGGGGTCACAATACCGACTGGATTTACCTTTACGAATGCTTCGAGCACACTGAATACAGCCGTCTCGATAAGTAACCTGCCGACCGGCGGTAACATTGGCACCGCGGCGGCGACGGTTGATGTGGCCACGGCCTTTAACATTAACCAGACAACGAGCGGCCAGACTATTACTATTCCTTCGCCGACAGTTACAACCGCGGGCCGCGTTATTATTATCAGTAATGTTGGTTCAGCTAGCTTCACTTTGCTCGGCACGTCTATATTGACCGGCACTTCGGCAACCCTGATTTGGAACGGAACCGCCTGGACCTTCTCGGGAGCTGGTGACAGCTCGATCTTAAACCAGAACTCCTCTAACCAAACTGC
>CAZPPF010000073.1:0-2646 GCA_964588395.1 uncultured Candidatus Saccharibacteria bacterium
CCAGCTTACCACCGGTAAGCATCAGAGCTGCCATAGTAAGTGCGTAAAAAGTAATGGCAGCTTGCATGGCAGTGATTGAGGTATGCAGGTCTGCCGCTACTTGGGACATCGATACGTTCATAACGGTGCTATCAAGCACCATTACAAACTGTGCCAAAGCGAGGATTGCAATGACCACCCAGTTCTTCTTCATAACCTAAATGTACTGCTTACGTCCAGAAAATGAAAGCTAACAATTGCGAAAGCCATATTAACAGGAGTATAGTTCAGAATATAAATAGGAGGTACGGGGGATGGCAAAGAATAATAATGATATGAGTGGCTGGACTGGCTGGGTAGCCTTTGCAGGACTCATGCTAATTGTGGCAGGGTTCTTCCACATCTTGGCCGGTGTGGTTGCGCTGTTTAAAGACACTGTTTACGTAAACGGGGCAGCCAATGTGTGGGTTTTGAACTACACGGCCTGGGGCTGGATCCACATAGTCGGTGGTCTCATTGCCTGGTGGGCTGGTTCAGCACTCTTGCAAGGCAAGACTTGGGCACGTGTGCTAGCAGTTCTTATTGCTATCGCAAGTGTGGTTGGTAACATGGCTTTTGTACCAATCCAGCCGGTTTGGTCATTGCTCATCATTACCGTAGATTTGCTCATTATTTATGCAGTCACGGTACATGGTGGCGAACTCGAAGCCTAAAGCTAGTAAGCTAAAAATATAAAACCGCTCCTACCCAGGGCGGTTTTTTAGTAAAAGCTACTTGAGAGAGTATACTGAAAACATAACAAGAAGGGGGAGTTATGCCATTAGGAGGACCAGGTTTTCGTCGAGGACGCCGCCGTGGTTTAGTAGTTGGAGCTGCCATTGGAGCATCGGCCGCAAGTCGCAGGAACAATGCCAATCAGCCAGAACCAGAACAGCCACAGCAACCAGCTGCAGCTAGCACGGATGACCAAATAGCCGAGCTTGAAAAACTTGCTCAGCTCAAAGATCAGGGCATCCTGACCCAAGAAGAGTTCGACGCCAAGAAAAAGCAAATTTTAGGTTTATAAGATAATTATAGGAGACCGCTATGTTGTTTATGGGCGCCATGATGCTGATAGTGTTGCCGTTATTTTTGTATGTTTGCGCACGAATGGTAAGCCAGGGGGAGCACGGCCACAGTTTCGGAGCAAAAGTTTTTGAAGGTATTTGCTATATTTTTGCAGCCTTTTGTCTGTTTGGGCTTGTTTTACTAATTGTCGAAGCTGTTTGAGACCCTAGTTATGCCAAAAGACACAGCCGAGGCAGAATATAAAAAGATCCGGAGCTATTTTAGAGCAGCCGCCGCGGTTGCATTATTTGTGCTTACCTTTGGGGCAATTTTTTACCATATTGTCGAAAAGCTCAGTTGGCTTAACTCGTTTTACTTCTGCACCATTACGCTCACAACCGTGGGTTACGGTGATATTGTTCCAACCACAAGTCTGGGCAAGTTCTTCACGATATTTTATGTCATTACGGGAGTCGGCATCTTAGCGACATTTGCCAACTTGTTTATAAGGCGAGCAGTACTTAAGCGTGAGGTTCGCAAAAATCATGATTAGTGTCACACCAGCTCAAAAGCGTGCTTTAGCAATTGCTACAGCCGTTGCTTTGGTTGGCGGCGCCTATTTCTTAAAGTGCTATTTCATGCTCATTGTATTTGCGGCAATTGTGGCCTTTATGTTCAATCCGTTCTATCAGCGCCTCGTACGGAAGGGCAAGTCGTCACGCAGCGCGGCATCCTGGACACTGGTCGTTTCAATTCTAGCCATAATTATTCCATTGATACTGGTAATCGTGCTCACTGTGTATCAAGTTATTGGCGTAGCTGACAGCGTCAAACATGCTACTACCAATGTAAACCTAAACGATCTTCTGCAGCACTTTGTAGATTTTTGTAACCGGTTCTTTGAATCTATCGGCATATCGTATCGCATGAATGTAGCCGCCATTACCGCTTCGCTGAGTGATGCGCTGCACAGCTTTGGCAGCAGCCTACTATCTGGACTAAAGTCGTCAGTCAGCAGTTTTATACAATTCTTTACCATCGCCATCATTTACATTTACGTCTTTCTGTCGCTGCTAATGAAGCAGGATAAGCTTCTGGAGCTGTTCCATGAGCTAAACCCGCTTGGCAAGGAAATTAGCCACTTATACGCCAGTAGGGTGGCTGCCATGACCAAAGCTATGGTGCGAGGGCAGTTTATTATTGCCACAACCCAAGGTTTTACTGATGCGCTCCTACTATATCTTGCAGGACTTCACACTGGCTTCTTCTTTTATTTCCTTATCCTAACTGCACTTTCGATCATTCCACTCGGTGGCGGGATTATCGTGATTCCAATCGGTATTATCATGCTTTTGACTGGACACATCTGGCAAGGTCTCTTGGTGCTAGGTGGTCATTTCCTCATTGTCACCAACGAGGATAACGTGATGCGTCCGAACCTGGTGCCAAAGCAGGCCAGGCTGGACCCAGCCCTTACGCTACTGGCAGTATTCTCTGGGCTGCACTTTTTTGGTTTCCTCGGAATCATCATGGGACCGGTAATTATGATTCTGATCGTAACCACTATCCAGGTCTATAGGGAAGTCTACAACGAGGTAGAATCTGTCGACCGCAATAAAT
>CAZPPF010000074.1:0-2639 GCA_964588395.1 uncultured Candidatus Saccharibacteria bacterium
GTTTTAGCGTTGGCATTAGTACCAAGACTTATGGCTCCGGTGGTGCCGGTGTCTAGAGTTAATGTGCCTGTGGTGCCAGTTGTTACACTTAAGTTCTCACCCGATGGCGTAAGAATATCGCCGGAACTATTTACCTGGAATAAATCACCGTTGCCAACAGTTAAGAGCGAAGCCGGTGAGCTGTCACCAATACCAAAATTGCCATTTGCTAGCAATGTAGCTTGTGTCGTAAAGGTTCCTCCACCAAGTGCAGACTCGGTGGCAAAACGAAGATCGGTATTATCGCTCCTGATTAGATCTGTGGTTGTGCCGCCATTTGCCGCGCCTAGTAGGTACGCCCAGCGAGTAGCATCAAGTGAAACTGTGCCGACCGAAGGCCGCGAGTATGTAGCCGTGGATGGTGAACGCACATCAACTGAGAGCGACGGAGCAGAGGTACCGATGCCAACACGCTGGTTGCTGGTATCAACATTAAACGTTTCGCCGCCAGATGAAGTTCTAATGTTGAAGGCTGTGACGGAATCAGTGGTTGGCTTCACATAAACATTGCCCTGAACAAATAGCCCACCGTTGCTGACTATACCATCACTGCTGCTAGACACTTTCGTGTCAGTACCAGTAGCCCGTATATACACTTGTGGCGTTGTCCCCGCTACTAGTTGTCCTCCCCAGCCAACAACAGTGGCTGAGTTGTTAGTAATAATCAGGGTTGGTTTGATGTTACTTGGGGTGCCAGTAAAGTTCTGTGTAACACTAAAGCGCTGCCAAGTGGTGGTAGCCGTAAAGCTCGCTGCAGTGCCAGTGGTTGGCGTAGCACCAGTGGAATCAATGCGCAGTTGAACGGGCTGTGTACCACTGTTGGTCTTGACCCAGATACTGAAAGTGTAGTTACCGTTGGTTGAAGTAGTGTAGGTTTGTTGCAATGTGGCGGCGCCGGCCGTACTAACCAGTTTATCGGCCGTCGTTTGGCCATCTGGAGCTGGGTTTGATGCACCGTCATTGGCGGTAACGGTGATGTTAGTAGCGGTCCAGGCACCATTATTCAAAGCTTCGCTGTTGGTCAGTAGGTTGCTGAACTGGCCAATGCCACCAATACCGTTGTTGTAGTAACCAGTTGTTTCTAGGTTGCCTGTAGCCGCAATGTTCAAGAGATTGGCGCCAGTAGAGTCTTGCAACTGGAGAAGATCGGCGGTTTGGGAAGCAGCACCCTGAATGATTTGACCAACGTTGCTTGCCGCAGCCACATTGACCTGCAGTTGCGCCGTTGGTGTAGGTGTGCCAATGCCAACTTTAACCGCATCGGCACCTGTACCACCAAGTACTAATGAATTGCTCGCACCAACTAAGGAGTTGTAGCCTATTGCCGTCGCGTTGGTGAGATTATTACTGCCAACGTTAGCGTTGTTTCCGAGACCAAGGTTGTTAGAACCAGTTGTGTTTGTATGAAGAGCCTCTTGGCCAAGTGCAACATTATACGTGCCGATGGTATTGTTTTCTAGAGCCCAGTGACCAATGGCGGTATTCTCGTAACCCAGAGTGTTTGAGTTAAGACTATACGGCCCAAGGGCAGTGTTGCTGTATCCGGAAATATTCGATAAGAGGGAAGCTTGGCCAATCGCAATGTTGTCGGTACCATCGTCATTATGCTCTAAAGCCACGCGGCCTAGGGCAATATTATTGGAACCTGTTGAGTTGCTATAAAGTGCTTCGTGACCAATTCCAACGTTATAGACACCTCCGTCGTTTAGGTATAGAGCACGCGTACCAACACCTACGTTACTCCACCCGGAGGTGCTAGAGTAAAGTGCATTATTGCCTATGGCAACATTATCACTGCCACCATTACCATTCAAAGCCTGTAGACCAATAGCCACACTATTATTACTTGAGGTGTCAATTCTCAAGACAGCTTGACCACTAGAGTTTTGAACTTGGAAAGTA
Source organism: uncultured Candidatus Saccharibacteria bacterium (assembly GCA_964588395.1). Classification (GTDB taxonomy): domain Bacteria; phylum Patescibacteriota; class Saccharimonadia; order Saccharimonadales; family CAZPPF01; genus CAZPPF01. Next base: position 1,942 of record CAZPPF010000074.1, read on the forward strand.
TTTGTAGAGTCACTGCTTGGCTTAATCAGCGTGTTACCGGTAGCACCGATGCTTGCTAGCACTGCACCGCTCGTAGACTGAATTTCAAAGAGATCAACGGTTTGGCCGGCGGCGGCGCCACGGATAATACCGCCGATGGTACCGTTAACACCGCTGTCGGTGGCCTGAATGTTGAAGTTGGCTTGGGTTTGTGGCGTGCCTGAACCACTTGTGTTTTGGATATAAAACGCTGAGCCGGTGGCGGCCGGACAATTGCTGCTGGCGCCGTTATACACACAAAGTGTTCCTGGGCTTGCAGTCGTCGCCAAGCCGGTATCCGGCAATAAGAACTTTCTATCCGCAGTGAACGTACTGGTCGTGATGGTACCTGAGAAGTTATCGGTCGTCCCGTCGGCCAAGACGATTTTGCCTTGTGTAACTGTTCCGCTCGAAGCCACACGTCCAAGTGTCAGCTGGTTACCGGTTGCATTTATGGCGCCGTTGATGTTCCCTGACGAATCCTGGAATTGCAGCAAATCAGCACTTTGACTGGCGTTTTGTTTCAATAGTTCGGTGACGTTACCCGTCCCGGTGCTTTGGATGGCTATATTCGCCCCCGTTTGAACAGTGGTGGTGTTCTGGATGTAGCTGCTTGAGCCACTAGTTGGTGCAAAGTTACAGTTGGTGCTCCCCTGTACACACAAAGTACCCGACTCGTT
>CAZPPF010000075.1:0-2579 GCA_964588395.1 uncultured Candidatus Saccharibacteria bacterium
GGTGGTCAAGCCAATTCTGATGTAGAACTTGCTACAGTTTGGTACCTATTAACTTTTGGATTACTGTTGTCATAATCTTCATAACTCCTCAAACCTGTGTCCACCAACGGTATTACCCATGTGCTTTACGCGCAAAGGTACCATCGACTTCATCGAACCCCTCAAAAACCACTAAAAATATCGAGAATTATTTGCTAATATAGTAAAAGTATGTTAATATACCATTAGTTCACTAAGTAAAACAAAAATATCTTTAGCACGATGAACTCAGCAGAACCAACTACCACTCCCTATCCTGAAACTTTCTCCGATCTCCAGGAGCAAGTTCAGTATATTACCCAGGAATCTCTCCATCTTTCTGAAGTTGGTCCTTTCGACCCTACTCTTGCATTTCTAGATAACAAGGTCGGCCAGAAAGTTGTTGCTATCGATATCGGTGGAGATAAAATCGCAGCAACCGAGAAAACAGTTGGCGAAGATAAACGCTTGCACGAAGGCACAACCCTACGCAGCGGCCGGCGTAAACATGGCGAAAATTACCTTGCCGTGCTTGAAAACTTGGCATACCAAGTCCATGGTGCAGAAATTCCAGTCGGTATTTCGTACGCTGGACCAATATCTGGTACGCGTCCGGTTGATGGACCAAACGTGAGGAAGCTACTAGAAGAATTAGACGAACACTACGCTGGTAATTTCGAGCATGCAGACCCAGAGCAAGATATCCTGCTTGGCAAGCAGCTCAAAGCTGTTGCAAATGACGCCGTGGCAGGACTTTACGCTGGAGCAGCAGAGGCAGTACACCAGTATCCTGACGTAAAGAACGTTATCTACCTCATTGTTGGAAGCGGGTTTGGAGGCGCAGTGCTAAAAGAAGGTCGTGCCTATGCTGCCGAGCCGGGCCATATTGAGGTCGTACCCAGTCTAAATCCTTACGGTCGTATTGGATCGTGTGGTGTGTTCGACCAATCTTTTATCTGCATGGAAATGGTCGCGGGCGGCAAAACTGGTATTGAAGCAATCTGGGAAGCGCAAACCGGCACCGGTCTAAGTGGACCGCAAATTGCTGAACAGGCAGCTATAGGCAATGAGCTAGCTCAAAACTTATACAAAAGCTCAGCCAAACTTGTTGCAGCCACCGCCGAGGGTATTGCCAAAGCCATGGATCTTTCCCTTACTAACGGCGAAACAGCAATTGTTTTTCACGGCGGCCCTTTTAATGTTAGTTTTCTCAAAGAAGGCACCACCCAATTGCTAGAACAAAGCGGTTCGCGATCACCAGTCCTATTTACAGGCGATTTTAGCGAAAATGCCTGTTGCGATGGTGCAGCCCTTGCAGCCTTGGCTGCCATGGACGAACAAGTATAACCCTTGTGAAATTGCCTGTTTTTCGATAGAATACACCGGTAGTTTTTCGTGGGGGCATAGCTCAGTTGGCTAGAGCACCTGCTTTGCAAGCAGGGGGTCCAGGGTTCGAGTCCCTGTGCCTCCACCAAAACTACAAGGGCGATTAGCTCAGCTGGTTAGAGCGCGTCACTGATAATGACGAGGTCCGAGGTTCAAGTCCCCGATCGCCCACCATTTTTGATTATGTCTTTTGAAGTAAGTCAGGCCACACCAACGGATACCGACGAGCTATTAACTATCTTTGAAGAAGCTCGCCTATTTAAAGTTTCGAAAGGTGATCTTTGCTGGGGTACAGAACCCTTTACCCTCGAAGAAACCTACGAACTCGTTACTAACGGAGATGTTTATATGTCAAAGATTGATGACAAACCAGCTGGCGGGCTTATTTTGTCATGGGCAGATACAGATAAGTGGGGTAAAGAACTTGGTAACGATAGTCAGGCAGGCTACGTACACCGCTTTGCTACAAACAATGCATTCCGCCACCAGCATGTAGGCGACTTGTTACTAAATTGGGTTAAGAAGCAAATTCATGAGAATGAACGAAGATATCTGCGTTTAGACTGTCGGGCTGAGAATACGAAACTCTGCAACTATTACGAAGAGCGCGGCTTTGAACGCGTCGGCATGAATACCCAGAATGATGGGAACTGTATCCTCTTTCAACAGATTGTCAGATAAAAATCACAACCAGAAGTATTACAAGAATGTGAAGGAATTGGTCAACATTAATGTCATACCAGTCCTTAGCCGCTTTGCCATAGTCGATAATCCAATGTGAGATAAAAATCACCAGGCCTATGGTAAAGTTCTGAGAAAGCAGCCCAGCCACTAAACCCTGGATTGCTGCGTGCGCGGTAAGTGCGTGAAAACCCATGGCCGTCTTAAGCGCTTCGGCTTTGTGCTTAGCCATAAAGTCCGACTGCAGCGCATAATCCGCCAGGTAGTGCCCGGCCACAAGCATCAGAAAAAGCTGAACATCCATAATTTATTGGAAGTATACATCAAAAAGAGGTGCCTTCTCGCAAATAGGCACCTCTTTTCTTCTGATTTAAAAATTGAATTGCACAAATCAACTCAGTCCGCGTCGTTAAACTTGGTTCCTTAGCGATAGCTAGTAAGCTTAACGAAAAGCTAACTATCAAGGATCGCCTAGCTCGAGTAGTCTATAGAGC
>CAZPPF010000076.1:0-2576 GCA_964588395.1 uncultured Candidatus Saccharibacteria bacterium
GGCCGGCGGGGGAAGAGTGAATGCATGGAGCATCCGGTCTCTTAGCCCCCGCCACATCTGTTGCTCGTGTGAGCGACATTATCGTTTTGAGAACGGTAGGGCTCCCTCGTATCCCAAGACGATTGCGACGAGCCACATCATGGAGACAGGAAACCACAGCAGGAATCCGATCAAGAAGTGGCCGATCAAGTCCTTGCGAGTGAACGGCTGCCCGTGCCTCTGGTGGAATCTGTATGACCACAGCACCATCAAGATGCCGGCCAACAGACCTACTTCGAGGTACCACAGACCAACTTGTAACAGGGTTTCGATCATGCTTCCTCTTCCTCTCGAAATCGGATAGGTTTGCGGGTCTAGAGGCTGGTGTACTTGTGCATGTACATCGCGAAGTCTTCTGGGGAATCTGGAATGCCGGAATCAGCTTCAGGCTCGTTGAGCTCCTTGCGGAACTCTCGCTTGAGCTTTTGCCGATACCACCACTCCGTCTCGAGCACTGCCTTCTGGAGGAATCCCAGCAGAACTAGCACCAGAAACATGAACACGAGCTCGGCAAGTAGTCCGAGTATTGGGTTGATTCTAAGGTCATCAAACATAGCCATCTTTCTACTCTGTCGAAGGTACGATTCGGAACTTACTGTTTACAGATCCAGCTCAACAAATCTATGCAATTATACCACTTATGTTAACTGGGGTCAATATTCGTACTATTGCCGTTTGGTGTAAAATATAGGTAGTCATGTAGGTGCTTCCAGCAGGATTCCTACTTACAGGCTTATCTAACTACTGTCTTCCCTAGAATATGGGATGACTCCTCCGTCACCCGACGGACTACCAAAATCTTTTTTATAAATCTGTTCGACAGAAAGGTAGTTAGATATGTGGAAGAATAATCAACTTGAGGATAATTTGCCGCCCGGTGTAAGTGAGCACACCGGGTTTCCAAATGCTGGAACTGATTCTAGCTTGAGTAGTTTAGATCTGGCTAAGCTGCTCATCCAAAATCCTTCCAGCACGTTTTTTATGCGGCTGCGTGGCAACGAGTGGGAAGACCGCGGCGTGTTTGATAGCGACGTAGTGGTGATAGACCGCGCCCTGGTACCGCACGTGACTGATCTAGTTATATGGTGGGGAGGAGAAGCCTTTGCCATTGGCCGTCCAGGAGAAGTCCCAGAGAGAGAAGAGGTGTGGGGTGTGGTGACCACTATTATTCACCAAACGAGGCAAAATTCATGAAACACGCCATCTTTGCTTTGTTTGACTGTAATAACTTCTTCGTTAGCTGCGAAAGAGTCTTTCGACCAGACCTAGAAGGCAAGCCAGTGGTAGTGCTCAGCAGTAACGATGGCTGTGCAGTGGCTCGCAGTAACGAGGCTAAGGCCCTTGGTATTCCCATGGGTGCACCGGCTTTTAAATACCGTCAGATTTTTCGTGAGAATGGCGTGATTCAGTTTAGTGCCAATTTTGAGCTGTACGGCGATATTTCACGGCGCATTACCCGAATCCTGACCGATCTGACACCCCGGATTGAGGTGTATTCCATTGATGAGGCGTTTCTGGACTTGAGTGAGCTGCCAATTCATGACTACACCAGCTGGGGGCATATGGTGCGCGAGCGGATTTGGCGGGAAGTTGGTATTCCAATTTCCCTCGGCATTGCGCCTACCAAAACACTTGCCAAGCTGGCCAGTGAACGAGCCAAAAAAGATGCCAGGCACGCCGGTGTACTAAATCTAGAGGGTATCCCAGAGGAAGATGTGGCGCTGTATAGAGGCCAGCTGCCAATTCAGGATGTTTGGGGGATTGGCTGGCGCGGCGCACCTAAATTGCGGTCCCTGGGACTCGGCACCGCCCAAGATGTCGCTCGGCTCGCGCCGCGCCAGGCCTCGCAGCTCATGGGTATCCGTGGACGACAGCTGGTGGCCGAGCTCAACGGCACCAGCTGCTTCCCCTTGCAAGGATTACACGCCAAGGCCAAGAGCATTTCACGTACCCGCACCTTTGGTGAGGACACCCATGAGCTGCACGTGGTCGAATCGGCTGTGGCTTCTTTTGCTGTTCAAGCTGCCTACAAACTGCGCGCCTCGGGTCAACGGACCCGTCGGGCGGGATTATTCCTGACCACTAGCCGCCACAAGCCCAACTACAAGGTGTGGAACACCGAAGTTATCTACGATGTGCCCACGGCAGATAGCGGCCTCTTGGCTGAAACACTCGTACAAGCACTCGCCAAAGTCTACGATCGGAGCGCAGCCTACCACCGAGCTGGCATATGGTTATACGACTTTGCGCCCGATAACTTACTTCAAACTGATCTGCTTGGGAAGGTAGACGTTCAAGATCAAAAACGCTCTCAGGCCCGCATGCAAGCTCTCGACGCCATCAACGCTCGCTACGGCAAGCACACTATGCGATTTGCCGCCGAAGACCTGGCACGCAACTGGGAGCCCAAACACAAACTCCGCAGCCCTCGCTACGTCTCTAATTGGGAGGAGCTCCCAGAAGTTCGACCCATCTAAGATCACTTATTTCGTCGTTTACGACTCGTCAGCATGACTAAAATTCATGTATAAGTGTTT
>CAZPPF010000077.1:0-2572 GCA_964588395.1 uncultured Candidatus Saccharibacteria bacterium
GGCACCAAAGATCACGTCAATATATTTATCTACGATCCAATCGCGCCCGATCCGACTGGGCTAATTAATCAGGGTCAGCAAAACGCTACCGCCAGGTCAATTCAGGTGTATGAAGGCGACGAACTAGACGAGTCGGCTTTGCTTAATTTATTTAAGGCGGTGATTGCTAATAACCGGGCAGGGGGCTGGCGGAAGCTTAAAAGGAGCTGAGAGATCTGCCTGCATCACGCGATTGTTCGTTAATTGCTACGCGCTACGCTTATGCAGCTCTACGCGCTTGATGAGGTCAAGGCGCTTTTGCATTGAACCTTCTGTTGCTTTTTCTATGTTTTTTTCATTTTCGATGAAATCAATAAGCATCTCCTGAGTAGAGATGTCCCGGGAGAAAAAGCTTTTCATTCTTACATACATTTTTTTCATCATATTTCCTTTAACTTGTCTATATTATACCCTTCATCGAGAATACTGTCAATATCATTTAAATCACTAATTATCTTGTAATCTTTGTCCCTCAGTTCTTTTTGTAATACTAGATACAAATGAAACATGGGATGACCTTGAAACCTATCCTTGGCTGCTTTAACATTTTTGGGTATGTTCTTGGATGCTTCAACAAAACCCGCGCTATCGATGCCACGATTAGTTTCAAGCTCTCTGGATTTAGTAAACGACCAGGCGGTCTGAGCTTTATCGTGCATAAAGTACAAGTAAACAATATAGCCGGATTCTAACAATTTTTCGACGTTTTTTACTGAAGATCCTGATTGACCAGCAAATGTACCATCAATCATTAGGTTATACCTGCCGTTCCTGCCTTTATCAATACAACGGGCGAGCGCATCATTGGCATTACTTCTAAATCTTGCGTAGGTTTGAGGTGTGTAACCGGGGTAAACAGTAACAATTTGGTCTAAATCTATTCGTACAAAAGGGTTAGAGCCTCCACTAGCTTGAACTAAATCGGTTAAAGTATCTAGAAATTCTGTTTTTCCTGCCCCTGGAAGCCCAGCCATAATAACTGCAATAGGAGAGTCTTCCTTATCGACAGGGATAGCTCCGGAATCGCGAATAATTAATTCTGCAATATATACCTTCTTTTTTGTCTTACTTAGGGCCTCAAATTCTTCGTCAGATACATCTCTTCGTAGCATGCTAGCAGTATACAACTGATATCAATTAGTAGTAAGTTCTGGAAGAATAGTACTGCATGTTTGTTATACTAGTCATTCTTTGCATATCAAGCATATGAGCATAAGCAATATTCTAATACCACCTTTTGTGGTATTTTTGTTTTATGGAATTCATAGCCGGGCAAAACGGGCCAATAATCCCTGGCCCAGATAAAACAGTCACGAATGAACAGTTCGTAAGAACTCAGACTGCTATGGAACTTTTTCGAGCAAATGCAGAACGCATCTGGCACTTCAAGCAAAGGGCTGAAGAACTTGGAAGAGGCGGCCAAGACACTGTTATTACCTTAATTAACGTGGATGATCCAGTCGGCGGAATGCTTGCAGATGTATTGATGCCTGGTCATGACTGGCAAAGATACCGTGATGCTGGTGAGTTGCCGATCGCGCGTGGGCTAGCCGGAAAAGATGGCATCCCAGAATTCCTGGAATCCGCTGGGTACAACGTTGCGGCTGCCGAACTAGCTGGAGCCAGTGAGCTTATGGTTGTTGTACTGGATGCCGAGGTAGCTTTGGTACTGGATGTAGACTTCGATATGAGAGTAGATCGAAGTTTGTAAAGTTATGAAGTACGATCTGTAGCGAGAGCCCTATTAATACCATCCCTGAAAGGACGTTTTTTCTTTAATCTTTAACGCCTGCCTCATTCTTAGAATAATCCCCAGCAGTATGTGCCAGCGGTAAGCTAAAGGAAAATTGGGTTCCTTCGCCATATACGGACGTAAACGATACGTGTCCATGCATCTGTTCTATGTATTGCTTGACGATATACATCCCAAGCCCGGTCCCCGTAATGTGGGCTCGATCCTCGTGTTTGACTCGGAAGAACTTTTCAAAAATATGCGCCTGCTGATCTTTGGGAATCCCCATACCGGTGTCGGCAATGGTAGTCACTAAGTACCCGTTTTGCAGTTTATGCGCTATGACCACCTTGCCATGCTGAGGACTATATTTTAAGGCATTCGATATGAAGTTACTCATAATTATTCGTAGTAATTGCTTATCAGCTAAAACGTTTTTTGCATGCGCGGCATCATATGTAACGTCAATCTTGGCATCAGTAGCCACAACTGCCATAGCGTCTAGAACATCATTGATAACAAGCGTAATATCTATGGACTCCAGTGGCTGCCGCTTATTTTCACGACTTTCTAGACGCGCGACATCGAGCATATCGTTCACAAGATCACGCAGGCGTGTAGTGGCAGAGTAAGCCTGGTCAATTTTTTGCGCCGTTTTCTCATTGAGTTTTGCCGTATTAGTAGATTTAAAGAGCTCAAGATTCCCGATGATAGCAGTCAATGGTGCTCGTAGTTCATGGGTGGCGATCGATATAAATTCTTTGTTTTTCTCGTCAATTGCCAGCTCTGCGGCAGCGATAT
>CAZPPF010000078.1:0-2572 GCA_964588395.1 uncultured Candidatus Saccharibacteria bacterium
TCGGCTATTATCTGCGCTTTACAACCAAGCACAACATCTTGGATGATAGTAACGCGGTCGATTAATTGCTATTTTTACCTTTTGTGCTTAAATCTTAGTAAGTATGCCTCCGGATCAACCATCAGACTCAGACCAACCACCATCGTCTCCAACTGACTCGCAGCCTGAAGTTGCTGTTGAGGACCTTCAACCAAAACATAAATCAAATGCTTTTGGTAGATTTTTCGCAGACAGCAAAAAGAGGCCAGTCGTATTCATACTGCTATTTAGTTTTATTGGTGTCGCTTTGCTTTTACGCAGTTTTGCAGCCACGCCAGAAGGCGAGCTTTACACGGCTTTCCGTAACTTCTCCCATAACAAACCTACCAGCGTTACCGGCAATGCTTCCGTTACTTATAACGCAAGTCCGAACTTGCAAAGTATATCAGCCGACTACACCGTAAAATTAAACCAACTTGGTGGTAATTCCAGTGCAAATGGCAACCTGACCATTAACAATACCGCCTTTCCATTCGAGTTTCGATATATTGATAAAACTACTTACCTAAAATTGAGTAATACACCCGCTCTTTCATCTGTTATACCTAAAAGTAGCCAGCTTCATTCCTATTTTTCTCCACGATATGATGCCTTGAATGCGATCAATGGCCAATGGATTGCGCAACCAGCAACTCCGGCAGGCGGGACAAACGCTAATAGCAAGTACAGTTGTATTACTAAAAGTCCTTGGTATATCGATGGTGGAGATAGCCAAAGCCTCTCATCAGCTTTTTTGAGTTCTACCCCGTTACAAATACAAAAATCGAGTAAGACCAGCCTGAACGGCGAAACAGTAACCAAAGACGTCATTATTCCATCTGGCCCGAAGGTGGTGAATTCCTTTATTGATAAAATTTCTGCCTTACACGTAATGCAAAATATTAACAACTGTTCACAGCAAGTTACCAATGCCAACGCCCTCCAAAAAGGGCGCGATGCCGCACAGGCAAACAATATTAAGATAACCCTTTATGTAGATGCCAGTAAGGTTGTAAAGCGGGTCGAAATAATTGTCCTAAATAAAAAGTCATCAACCACTATTACCGCAAACTTTGGCTATGATACGCCCGCCAAGGTCGCTAAACCTGCGGACGCAAAATCCGCCAGCGATTTCTATACCTCAATGTTAACCGACGCCTATAAACAAGATCCGGGTAAAGAACAAGATTTGTACAATCTTAATGCCGCAATGGAAGGTTATATCCGTCGGACGAATACGTTGCCCCGCACATTAGCTGACCTCGGCTTAACCGACCTGAAACGACCAATAAGTACCTATACGTACACCTATACAAGTAGGACGTATAATGGCGGACCTACACTCAGTTATTCACTTTGCGCTGTGTTTAATAGGATAGGCACCGGTCAGCCATATGTTGGCGTCAGAAATAACGATCCTTCCATCTACACTATTCACAAATACGGGACCAATTGTTACGCAAACGGCTACTATAGAGGCGACTCCCACATTTCTTCACCATATTAATCGAATATAACATAGGCCCTTTGTTATCATAACTTCATGGTGAGTGAGCAGGTGATTCAGAAAACGAAAGCCTTCGTTGAAGAGAAGTTTAAGACGGAAGGTACTGGGCATGATTGGTGGCATATGTACCGCGTTTGGAAATTGGCCAAACATATTGCTGCTACTGAAAAGGGTGTTGATACGTCGCTTGTTGAACTTGGAGCCTTACTGCATGACATTGCAGATTGGAAGTTCCACGACGGTAGCATGGAAGCTGGACCAAAAGCGGCGCGTGAATGGCTTGAGGGTTTAAAGGTTAATGAAGATATTATTTTACAGGTTGAGGACATTGTTCGAAACGTCTCATTTAAAGGAGCAAAAGTCCAACAACATATGCAATCTAAAGAAGGACAGATTGTAAGTGATGCGGATAAGCTTGATGCACTCGGTGCGATCGGCATTGCTCGGACGTTTGCGTATGGTGGCTCACACAATACACCCATATATGATCCATCTATTAAACCTGTCCAGCATACGACTTTCGAAGACTACAAAAAGAGTAAAACCCACACCATCAACCATTTTTATGAAAAATTGTTGTTGCTGAAAGATAAACTCTACACGAAAACTGCGCGTGATATGGCCACATATCGACATGTCTTTATGGAGCAATATTTAGAAGAGTTTTATAGAGAATGGGAAGGCGAGTTGTAGGCTCGTAGATTTAATAATCTGTAAATAAACTGCTGGTAGACTGAGGAAATGCGTTTTTTTCAGTTTCGGCGGACAACCCTCATAACTTGTTGTTTGTTGGCGATACTGGCTGGGTTAGGCTTCGCGCGCTGGGCACCAGACTTTCCAGCGACCCTGGCCCTGGTTCTGATGCTTCTAGCTATCATTTCTGTACCCAAGCGCAAAGTAGGTGGCCTAGCTGTCGTAATGATCTGTGGCTTTCTGTTGGGCTGGGCGCGCGGAGCACTGTATCTGAAGCAATTACAACCATTGCTGGCACTAAGCAATCAACCCATTACTATTGTTGCCCAAGCCGATGATGACGCTGTCTATGGT